>JAILDR010000143.1 GCA_024689285.1 Bacteroidales bacterium
TTAATAGCAGCAATACCTGGGAGTTCCTTGCCTTCGATGGCTTCGAGCAAAGCGCCGCCGCCTGTGGAGACGTAGCTCACTTGGTCGGCCAAACCGAACTTATTGATGCAGGCTACTGAGTCACCACCACCGATGAGGGAGAAGGCTCCGTCTTTGGTGGCAGCAGCAATAGCTTCAGCAATAGCCTTTGAACCCACAGCAAAGGTGTCGAACTCAAATACGCCGCAGGGGCCATTCCAAAGAATGGTCTTTGAACCCTTAATCACATTGGCGAACAGCTCACGGGTCTTCGGGCCGATGTCCATACCTTCCCAACCCTCGGGGATATTCATCGGGTCAACCACCTGGGTGTCGGCATCGTTGGCAAACTTATTGCCCACTACGCAGTCTTCGGCCAGAACCAGTTTGACACCCTTTTCTTTGGCTTTAGCAAGGATGTCGAGAGCAAGGTCAAGTTTGTCCTCTTCGCAAATGGAGTTGCCAATCTTGCCACCCAAGGCGCGCTTGAAGGTATAGGTCATACCGCCGCAGAGGATGAGGTTATCCACCTTGGTGAGCAGATTCTCGATGATTTCAATCTTCGTGGAGACCTTTGAGCCACCCATGATAGCAGTGAAAGGATGTTGGATTTCGTTCATCACCTTGTTGACGGCAGCCACTTCCTTGCCCATCAGATAACCGAACATCTTGTGGTCGGCATCGAAGTAATCGGCAATCAAAGCGGTGGAAGCATGGGCACGGTGGGCGGTTCCGAAAGCGTCGTTGATATAATAATCACCATAGCCGGCCAGCGTCTTGGTGAACTCCTTTTGCGAGGCTTTCACAGCCTTCTTGGCTTCATCATAACCCTCTTCACCTTTCTCGACGCCACGCGGTTTGCCTTCCTCCTCGGCATAGAAGCGAAGGTTTTCGAGCACCAGCACCTCACCGGGTTTCAAAGCGGCCACTTGGTCGGCAGCCTTCATGCAGTCGGCAGCGAATTGCACAGGGCGACCCAGCAGTTCTTCCAGATGCTTGATGATGGGCTTGATGGAATACTTCGGGTCGGGGTTCTTCTTCGGGCGACCGAGGTGCGACATCAGCACCACCATACCTTTGTCGTCGAGTACCTTATTAATAGTCGGCAATGCGGCACGCATGCGGGTGTCGTCGGTGATGTTGAAGTTGTCGTCCAACGGGACATTGAAATCAACGCGGATAACCACGCGCTTGTTTTCGAACTTGACTTGATCAATGTTTGTCATAATGTTGTATGTTAATTGTTTAACTGTTTAATCGTTGTAAGGCTTTACTTTACGAAGGGTCATATTTCAGAATTTGTGTTTTTTCGGGACAACCATTTTAATGGATTTGGTAAGCATCTCAAAGTCGAACGGAGAGTTGTTGAGAGTTTCGCCTTCTGTTTCGACCTTCAAGGAATGAGGCGGAAAGGAAACAATCTTGACTTTTCGTCCACGGAAAGTTTTCACCTCGTCGATTTTCTTGATGAAAGAACCATCATAGACATTTTTGACATTGGCAGCAAACTTGAGCATAGAAACTTTCTTGATGACGGTGATATCAAACAAACCATCGTTGGGAACAGCATTGGGCATCGTCATCATGCCTCCTCCATTGTAGCGACAGTTACCGATGGAGAGATTCAAAATACCATCGTCAAAGACCAACTCGTCATCTACAGTGAGTTGAATATGCGTGATTTTATATTTCAACATGCATTTGACCAGGCTGATTAAATAGCGAATCGTGCCACCTTTGCCTTGTTGTTTCATGGTGTTGGTCGACTGACAGACCATTTCATCCAGGCCTGTTCCAGCAGCATTAAGAAAATACCGCGTTTGCGGATTGCCGTCATTGTAGTAGGTCAACTTGCCGACATCATGGGCAAAAACATGTTCTGCCTTGATGATTTTAACGACTTTGTCGTATTCCAAAGGAATGTCAAACGTGCGGCGCCAATCGTTGCCCGTCCCGATGGGAATCACAGCCATAGTAATTTCGTTGGTAGGCACCTGAGATTGACCGAAAATACCATTGATTATTTCGTTATTGGTACCATCACCACCTACCGAGATAAACTTGCGGAAACCTTTTTCCACAACGGCATCTCTTACGATTTCTATGGCGTGACGAGGATATTCGGTGAGGGTATTGACGAACTCAACACCTTCTTTTATAAGGATTTGCTTAATCAACGGCCAGTCTTTTCCTGACTTTCCAATAGAGGCTTCCGGATTGACTACAACAAACCATTTGTTGTTTTCTTCCATCATATATGTTGGTTTTTCGGGGGTCAAAGATATGAAATAAAACAATCGGTCAAGCCAAAAGTACTTTTCTTTGGAAAAAGATTGCCTTCACATAGTTTTTTTTTCTAATTTTGCGCCCTATTTATAATTTATGGAATAGTATCGCTATGATTATACTGAATGATAGAATCACGCTTGAAGAAGTAGAAAAAGTTCTTTATTCAGGTGAGAACATACAGGTTTCTTCAGCTTGGATGGAACGTGTGGAGGCTTGCTACCGTTTCTTGGAGAAATTTGCTGCCGAGAAGGTCATCTATGGCATCAACACGGGTTTCGGTCCTATGGCACAATGGCGTGTTGACGACAGATATCTGACAGATTTACAATACAATATCATCCGCAGCCACTCAACGGGTGCCGGTGAGCCTTTGGACGACATCTACGTGAAATCAGCCATGATTGCCCGCTTGGGTACGGTACTGCAGTGCCGTTCGGGCGTGCATACGGATGTGGCCAACTTGTTGGTAGCCTTCATCAACAACGAGATATTTCCCTTCATTCCCATGCACGGTAGCGTAGGTGCCAGCGGCGATTTGGTTCAGCTGGCCCATATCGCTCTTTGCTTGATAGGCGAAGGCGAAGTGCATTACAAGGGTGAATGGCGTCCTTCAGGTGAGGTGATGAAACAGCTGGGGCTGACTCCGCTGAAGATGCACATCCGCGAGGGGCTCTCCATCACCAATGGTACCTCGGTGATGACAGGTATCAGTGTCATCAACCAATTCCATGCTGAGACCCTGCTCGACTGGGCGACTTTAGCAGCCGTCTGGATGAATGAGATTGCGGCTTCTTTCGACGATTATATGTCGGAAGGCGAGAACAACTGCCGCCGTCATGAAGGCCAACAGGTGATGGCACGACGCATGCGAGAACTCTCTGAAGGATCGCAATGCCTCAAAAAACGCGCCCACGAACTTTACGATTATGGACACTCCGACGTGAAGGTGTTTGAGCACAAAGTGCAGGCCTATTATTCGCTGCGCTGCACGCCGCAAATCCTCGGTCCCATTTACGACACGTTGAAATACACCCGCCAGATCCTTGAAGACGAGCTCAATTCGGCTTGCGACAATCCTATTATTGACCCTGAGACGGAGTATGTCTATCATGGTGGCAACTTCCACGGCGATTACATCTCACTTGAGGAAGACAAGGTGAAAATCGCTCTCGTGCGCCTTTGCATGACGGCAGAGCGTCAATTGAACTACCTCTTCCACGACCGCATCAATGGCATCCTGCCACCTTTCCTCAACCTTGGAACGCTGGGTTTGAACTACGGTATGCAGGCCTGCCAGTTTACGGCCACCTCGACCACCGCTGAATGCCAGACTTTGGCTATGCCCAACTATGTGCACAGTATCCCGAACAACAACGACAACCAAGACATCGTCAGCATGGGCACCAACACTGCCTTGATTTGCAAGCAAGTAGTGGAAAACTGCTTCCAGGTGATGGCCATCCAATATATCGCATTGGCACAAGCCACCGACTGCCTCAAGATTGCCGACAAGTTGAGTCCCACTTCGCGTAAAGTGTACGATGAAGTCCGTGAAATGGTGCCGCTCTTCATCGAAGACACACCTTTCTACAAAGACATCGTTGCTGTTGAAAACTATCTGAAAAGCAACCCATTGAAACTGAAATGATGAAATATGCACTCATCACCGGTGCCTCACGCGGCTTGGGTAAAGCCATCGCCATTCGTCTGGCCAAAGACGGCTTTGCCGTCGTCATCAACTACCAGTCGAACAAAGAGGCCGCTGAAGACACTTTGAAACAAGTACAGGAAGCAGGTGGCGTAGGCGAGTTGTTGCCTTTCGACGTCTCCGACCCGCAGGCCATCGAAAACGCTCTTGAATCATGGAAAAACAGCCACCCTGACGAGTACATCTCCGTTTTGGTCAACAATGCGGGTATCCGTCAAGACAACCTTATCATCTTTATGCAGGATGAGCAGTGGAACCGGGTACTTGACACCACTTTGAACGGTTTCTTCTACATCACACGTCGACTGCTGAAAGACATGCTGACCCACCGCAGTGGCCGTATCATCAACATGGCTTCGCTTTCTGGACTGAAGGGTATGCCCGGTCAGGCTAATTATTCTGCTGCAAAAGCCGCCCTAATCGGTGCCACCAAAGCATTGGCCCAAGAAGTGGCTGCCCGCAAGGTGACCGTCAATGCAATAGCTCCTGGTTTTATCTCCACCGATATGACCAAGGAACTCAACGAGGCTGAATTGAAGAAACTCGTCCCGTTGGGCCGGTTTGGCAAACCTGAGGAAGTGGCCGCCCTGACGGCTTTCCTTGCTTCTGACGAAGCAGGTTACATCACGGGACAAGTCATTTCTATCAACGGAGGTTTATACACTTAAAATCAAAGTATTATGACAAGAAGGGTCGTTATCACAGGAATGGGCATCTGGTCTTGTCTTGGAAAGAACACTGAAGACGTAGCTGTCGCTTTGCGTGAAGGTCGTTCGGGTATTGGCATTGACCCCTTGCGTGTGGAGTTCGGTTACCGTTCACCATTGACAGGTATTGTGGAAAGACCTCAATTGAAAGGCGTGCTCGACCGCAAATTGCGGATGTATTTGGCCGAACAAGGCGAGTTTGCCTATATGGCCACTTTAGAGGCTTTCAAACAAGCAGGTGTTGACGATGCTTATCTGCTTAATAACGAAGTCGGTGTGCTTTTCGGTAACGACTCATCAGCCAAAGCGGTCATCGATTCCAATGAAATAGCCACAGCCAAAAAAGATACCACACTAATAGGTTCGGCCGCTATCTTTCAGTCGATGAACAGCACAGTGACGATGAACCTATCCACCATTTTTCATCTGAAAGGCATCAACATGACCATCAGTGCAGCTTGTGCCAGTGGTTCGCATTCCATAGGTTTGGGCGCCCTGCTCATCCGTGATGGATTGCAGGACATGGTGCTTTGTGGTGGTGCCCAAGAAACCAACTACCTCTCAATGGGCAGCTTTGATGGAATCAGTGCTTTCTCAACCCGCATTGATGAACCTACCAAAGCTTCCCGTCCTTTCGACCGCGACCGCGACGGACTGGTACCCAGTGGCGGTGCTGCGGCATTGGTGCTTGAGGAATACGACCATGCTGTGGCCCGTGGTGCGACCATCCTTGCCGAGGTTTGTGGTTATGGCTTCTCTTCCAACGGCGAGAGCCATATCTCTCAACCCAGCGAAGACGGTTGCTATCGTGCCATCATGCGTGCCATTAAAGACGCCCGATTGGACATTGCCGACATCGATTATGTGAATGCACATGCCACATCAACGCCACAAGGTGACTCGATTGAAGCTATGGCTTTGACAAGACTCTTCGGTGCATTGCAAACCCCCATCTCATCCACTAAGTCGATGACAGGCCATGAATGTTGGATGGCGGGTGCCAGCGAGATTATCTACAGTATCTTGATGATGCAAGGTGGCTTCATCGCCCCCAATATCAACCTGGAGCATCCTGACGAGTTCGCCAAAGGTCTTAATATCATCAGCAAGACCACAGAAAAACAACTGAATACCATACTTTCCAATTCTTTTGGTTTTGGAGGTACCAATTCCGCTTTGATTATCAGAAAAATCAATCATTGAAATAAATAATCTATAAAAAACTAACACCATGAAAAAAGCTATTACAATCATCGCTTTACTGGTCATTAGCACTTTGACTTTTGCTGGTAAACCCCTTAAGGTTAAGTCGGGCGATATCAATTTCCTTAAAGAAGCGGCTGTTGCCAAAATAGAAATGGATTATTCCAATACAACTTGGGAGAAGAAAAAGTCATATAAAGAATTCTGTGCCGAAGAATATGACGGCAGAGTCGAACAATCAGGAAATGCTTTCATCGATGGATTCAATACCACGAGCAAAGCACTACAATTGACGAACTCGGATGAGGAAGCTCAGTATACACTTGTCGTGCATGTTGCCGATCTTGAGCGCAAATTTCAGGATATTGCTTATTTCTATATCAGAGTCTGCGGTACCATTACCGTTGTGGATAATCAAACCGGTGAAGAAGTATGCGAGATAGAAATCGATAAACTGTCGGGAAGCGCATCTTTTGTTCCTAACGATAGATTGGCTAGCTGCTTCAAAACCTTAGGTGTTAAGCTTGCAAAACTATAATTATGAAATTGTTCCCCGCCCTTGAAAAAACCTATACGAAAGAGCAAAAAAAGACTGGCGAAGCACAGGAGAAGGCCTATTTCATCGCCTTTGGCCCCATTGTCTTTCAGGTAGGCCGACTGATGATTAAATTTGGCATCCTTGATATGCTGCGCGACAGCGAGGAAGGGATGACCCAAGCCGAAATCGTTGAAAAGACCGGTCTGACGCCATACGCAGTCAAAGTGCTGATGGAAGGCTCGTTGTGTATCGGCCTTGTTTTAGTTGATACGACGACTGACCGTTTCACATTATCGAAGACAGGCTGGTTCTTGTTGACCGACCCGTCTATTCGCGTGAATGTCGACTTCAACCACGATGTCAACTATGAAGGCTGGTTCCTATTGGAAGAGGCTTTGAAGAAAGGCTATCCGGCAGGTCTGAAACATTTCGGTGACTGGCCCACCATTTACGAAGGCCTATCAAGTTTGCCGGAACAAGTGCAAAAAAGTTGGTTCGGTTTCGATCACTTCTATTCCGACCATTCCTTCGACCAAGCCCTGCAAATCGTGTTCGGCAACAAACCGAAAACCTTGCTCGATGTAGGAGGCAACACAGGTCGCTGGGCCTTACGCTGTGTCGATTTCGATAATGATGTGAATGTCACCATTATGGACCTGCCCCAACAGTTGGAGCTGATGCGTAGTTTTGTCAAAGAGAAGAAAGGCTTCGAGCGCATCGACGGCTATGGTATCAACCTTTTGGACAACAATCAGCAGTTCCCCACCAACCAACATTACGACATCATTTGGATGAGCCAGTTCCTCGACTGTTTTGGTGAGGATGAGATTCTGAGTATCGTATCGCGTGCAGCCAAAATCATGGATAAGAACAGCCGACTTTGTATCATGGAGACCTTCTGGGATCGTCAGAAATACACAGCTTCGGCCTTCGCTTTGACTATGACCAGTTTGTATTTCACCGCATTGGCCAACGGTAACAGCAAGATGTACCATAGCGACGATATGGCCCGATTGGTAAAAGAAGCTGGATTGGAAGTGGAAACAATCCACGACGGCCTTGGTCACGGACACAGCATCATGGTATGTAGAATTAAATAATGAGAAAATATATGAACAGACAAGAAATAGAATCCAAAGTCAAGGAATTTCTCATAGAAGACCTTGAGATAGATGAAGAAAAAATTAAGCCTGATGCCCGACTGATGGAAGACATTGGTATCGACAGTCTTGATTTTGTCGATATCGTGGTTATTGTCGAGAAGAAATTCGGCTTCAAGATTAAGACAGAAGATATGGCGAATGTAAAAACCTTCAGCCAATTCTGCGACTATATAGAGACCAAAACCACCTGAGCCCCAGATGACGGAGACCCTGCAACATAACGACTGGTCGGGAAAGACGGATGGGCTACCTTGGATGCAACGCTCTCTCATCGCCATGTTTAGAGTGTTGCCCTTGTGGCTGCTCTATGGTGTGATGGCTATGGTGGTGCCTTTTTACATGGTTTTTGGAAAAGGCTTCAAACCCATCTACTGTTTTTTCCGTGAAGGCTTTTGTTATGGAAGCTGGAAGTCTTTTTGGATGGTTTATGCCAACCATTTCCGTTTTGGACAGGTAATCCTGGATCGTTTTGCAGCATACGCTGGAAAGCAATTCGTATATAATGTTGATGGACAGCCTGTGACTGACGAGCTTGAACTGCGTCCTGAAGGATTTGTCCAGTTGAGTTGTCATGTGGGCAACTATGAGATGTCGGGGTATACGGTCACGTCTAAACACAAGAAATTCCATATTTTAGCTTATGCCGGAGAAACTGAGACTGTTATGGCTAACCGCGAGCGCGTTTTTGCTCAGCATAATGTTGACATGATTCTTGTGAAGGAAGACCTCTCTCATCTGTTTGCTTTGAACATGGCACTTGACAATGGAGATATCGTCAGCATGATGGCTGACCGCGTTTTTGGTTCACAAAAGACCGTCGAGTGCCAGTTTCTATCCAAAAAGGCCCAATTCCCTATAGGTCCTTTCTCCATCGCTGTCGGCAAAAACGTACCCGTACTCGCCGTGTTTGTGATGAAGGAAAGCTTGAGAAAATACCATATCACCATTCGCAGGTTGACATGCAATCCAACAGCCAGTAAACGAGACCAAATTACGCAAATGGCACAACAATTTGTAGCGATGCTCGAAGAAACCATCAAAAAGTATCCTACACAATGGTTCAACTATTTTGATTTTTGGAAGAATGAATATACAAATTGAAAATATAAGCTTAGAGAAATTACTTCCGCAGAAACCACCTTTCATCATGATTGATAAGTTGGTTTCGAGTGACGATGTGGCATCTGTGAGTGAATTTGAAATACGGGAAGATAATATTTTCTTCAATGACGGGTGTCTTTCCGCTTCGGGTTTGGTGGAAAACATCGCACAAACTTGTGCTGCAGGCATTGGATACCAGAACTTAAATCGTGGTGAAGCTGTTAAGATAGGTGTCATAGGTGCTGTCAGCAATATGAACATTTTACGCTTGCCCCGAAAAGGAGAACAGATAACGACCATCGTCGAATACGTGGAAGAAGTGTTCCAAATGACCTTATTCAAAGCCATCATAAAAAGCGGAGACGAAGAATTGGCCAACGCTTCAATCAAGACAGCGCTGACCGATGTCGATGCCAAATAATACAGCGTTATGGAAAATGCAAAGTTAACAGCAACCAAGACCTTTGAAATCCGCTTCAACGAGGTGGATTCGATGGGTGTAGTTTGGCACGGTCACTATGCCACTTATTTCGAGGATGCACGCGAAGCGTTTGGCAAGAAATACGGCCTGGAGTATTTGATGATGTATGAAAAAGGCTTTTTTGAGCCCTTGGTAGAGTTGAATTTCAAATACAAGAAGCCCTTGATTTACGGCATGTGTCCTGAGATAGAAATTGTTTACCGCCCTTGCGACGCAGCAAAAATCATATTCGACTATGAAATACGCGATCCCAAGACAAAAGAAGTCTATGCTACAGGTCATTCCATACAAATCTTTATGGATAAGAATACCTATCAACTGGTATTGACCAATCCTGAGTTTTACGAGGAATGGAAACAAAAATGGGGGGTGAACGGATGATTGTCAGACTATCGGACAATATCATTTCGCCTTTGGGCATGAGCACGGCTGAAAACTATGCAGCTGTGAAGGCAGGTCGTTCCGAACTGAAACGACACGACGGCCTTTGGAACCTGCCCGAGCCATTCACAGCTTCGCTGATGAACCGCGAAGCGGTAACAGAAGTTGCAGCTCAACGGCATATCGACGACAGCTATACATTCTTTGAGAAGATGATTATATTATCGGCAGCAAAGGCTTTGGAGCAAACCGACATCGACCCAACGTCCGACAAAGTGCTGTTTATCCTTTCCACCACGAAAGGCAACGTATTCTTGTTGGATAAGCGTGAAACGGGATTTCCAGCAGAACGTGTGCGCCTGGGCATGGCCGCACAGCAAATGACAGCGTATTTCCATAACCCCAATACACCTATAGTGGTTTCGAATGCTTGTATTTCGGGTGTATGCGCCCAAATACAGGCCATGCGCGAATTGAAAAGCGGTCTTTTCGATTATGTAGTGACGGTTGGTGCTGATGTTCAGTCGGCTTTCATCGTGTCAGGCTTCCAATCATTCAAGGCCTTATCCATTGACCCATGCAAGCCCTTTGATGCCAACCGTACAGGTCTCAATCTCGGAGACGCGGCTGCCACCATCATCTATACCCGAAAAGAAACTGTCAATGAAAATGACTGGGTGATTTGCCGTGGTGCTATCCGCAATGATGCCAACCATATCAGCGGCCCGTCGCGCACTGGAGAAGGCAGTTATCGTGCATTGCGAACCGTCCTCGGTGAAATGGATCCCGAACAAATCGCTTTGGTCAACACCCATGGTACAGCGACACTATACAACGATGAAATGGAATCCATTGCCATAGACCGTGCTGGACTTGCTTCTGTTCCCGTCAACGGATTGAAGGGATATTACGGCCACACGATGGGAGCCGCAGGCATCATGGAAACCATTCTCTCTATGCAGGCTATTGACGACAACATCATATTGGCCACCAGGGGCTTTGAAACCATTGGGGTTATGCATCCTTTGAAAGTATCCAACCAACATCAAACGACCGACAAGCGGGCTTTCGTCAAGCTATTGTCTGGTTTTGGCGGTTGTAATGCAGCTCTGCTGCTGGCGAAAGGAGGTTTGTCATGATGAGACATAGTGTAATCATTACCCCCGATACCGTTATGATTAATGGTAATCCTCTGGCACATAACGAGAAAGGTGCAGCTTTGCTCACGGAATTGTATCGTAACCATGTGGGTGACTATCCGAAGTTTTTCAAGATGGACACCTTATGCAAACTTGGTTTTGTGGCTTCTGAACTGCTGCTGCAAGCAGAAGGCGAGCCTCGTTTTGTACCTCGGGAAGACCGTGCAATTATTCTTTTCAACAGAAACGCTTCATTACAGGCCGATACCGCCTATCAAGCAACCATACAAAACCCTGATAATTATTTTCCAAGCCCAGCTGCCTTTGTTTACACTTTGCCCAACATTGTGACAGGAGAAATTGCCATCCGCAATAAGTATTATGGCGAGACCTCTTTCCTCGTCATCGAAGATAACGATGCAAGCATCATTTCCAGGCAATTGGCGAATGCTTTCCAGGATCCAAAAACAATGAGTATCCTTTATGGTTGGGTTGACTGTTTTGATGAAAACCATTTTGAGGCGCGATTATTCCTGTTAGACAAACTACCCAACTAAACAAATAACAATAGATTATTAATAGAAACCAATAAAAAACAACAAAAATGGACGAACTGATTTACACTCTGAAACAACAGATTATCGAAGCTTTGAACCTCGAAGACATGAAACCTGAAGACATTGACGAAAACGCTTCTTTGTTTGGCGAAGGTCTCGGTCTGGACTCCATTGACGCACTTGAACTCATCGTGCTAATGGAGAAGAACTACGGCATAAAGCTGCAAGATCCTTCGCAAGGTAAAGACATCTTCAAGTCAGTGAAGGTGATGGCTGAATATATTGAAAAGAACCGTACGAAATAAAATGATGACCCCGATACTGATAACTGGCTCGGGAGTTGTTTCGGCAGTCGGTACGGGCAAGGCAGAGACTTTAGAGGCTTTGTTGAATTGTCGCTCAGGTGTGGGTCCGCTGAAGTATCTCAAGACGGAACACAAGGAGTTTCCCGTAGGTGAGGTGAAGATGACCGATGCCGAGATGCGTGAGCGTTTGGGGCTTCCCCAGGACACCATTACGACGCGTACCGCCTTAATGGGCATGATAGCTCTTGGCGAAGCCTTGGAAGATGCCCAACTGACTTCCAACATACTCCCAAAGGTAGGCTTCATTTCAGGCACTACCGTGGGTGGTATGGACATGAGCGAACAGTTTTTCCTCGATTTCGTCGAAGGCGAAGGGCATAGGGAATATATTGCCGTCCACGACTGCGGCAACTGCTCAGAGATGACAGCAGCACATTACGGCAAGTTTGCTTTTGAAACCACACTTTCTACGGCATGTTCCTCAGCGGCCAATGCAATTATCTTGGGTGCCAACATGATACGTTGTGGGGAGGCCGATATCGTGGTGGTAGGTGGCAGTGAATGTATTACAAAATTCCACCTCAATGGCTTCAACTCACTGATGATTCTCGACACCGAACCGTGTCGTCCATTCGATGCCACTCGGCATGGCCTTAACTTAGGAGAAGGAGCAGCCTATTTAGTGTTGGAAAGCGAAGAGAGTGCCAAGCAGCGTGGCGTGAAGGCACAGGCCGTGCTTTCGGGTTATGGCAACGCTTGCGACGCTTTCCACCAAACAGCTTCGTCGCCCGACGGCGAAGGCGCTTACCGCGCCATGAAAGAAGCTTTGGAGTTGTCGGGGCTTTCTTTGTCTGATATTGACTACATCAACGCCCATGGCACTGGCACCAGTAACAACGATGTCAGCGAGAGTCAGGCGATGATGCGGCTCTTTGGCGATCATGTACCGCCAATGTCGTCGACGAAGCCTTTTACAGGTCACACAACGAGTGCTTCGGGATCCATCGAAGCTGTATTTTGCATCTTGGCATTACAGCACGGCTTTCTGCCTGTCAATCTGAATTGGGCGCATCCCATGGAAGATGGTATCACCCCTGTTTCGCAACCGACAAAGAAAACGTTACGTCACATCTTATGCAATGCCTTCGGCTTTGGCGGCAATGATTCTTCACTTTTACTGTCAAAATACGAGAAACGAGACGAAGTTTCGCGAATCAAGAGTCACGAAGTCATGCATCTAAATAATGAAGCTGTTTATGTCCTTGCAGCTAAGCAAGTCTCCATCCAGCAGCCTTTGAACGAAGCTTGGATGGATGAGCCTTTGACCTATGATGAACCGTATGTACGCTCCATCGACCCAAGTTTCAAGGAATATGTCTCTCCTATTGAGGCACGTCGCATGGGAAAGATACTGAAGCGTGCTTTGGCCACATCAAAGGAAGCAATAAACGCTTCCGGCTTGGAGACTGTCGACGCTATCATTACTGGCACGGGATATGGCTGCCTCGAAAACACAGAGGTCTTCCTCGATGCCCTTTCACGCGAAGGAGAACAACTGCTGAAGCCTACCTATTTCATGCAGTCGACACACAATACTATCAGCTCATTGGTGGCTATCCAAACGAAGAACCACAACTACAATGTTACCTATGCTCATAAGGGCATTTCGTTTGACAGTGCCCTGCAGGATGCTTGGTATCAGTTCCGCCTTGGAAAGATCAATTCCGCCTTGGTGGGTGGCCATGATGAACTGACACCTCTTTTCTACCGTATATTGAAAAAAGGCGGTTTGATGGGTCTTGGCAAGGAGATAGGAGGCGAAGCTGCGGCATCAGTGGTGTTGGGTAGGAAGAGCGAAGGCGCTTTGTGCAAGTTGTCTGGATTTAAGATGTTATATCACCCATCGATGGATGAATTGTCGGCAGCGGCAGCTACTTTGTTGCAATCTGCAGGCAAGAGTCTTGTCGACGTTGATTTCATTCTTACCGGTATCAACGGTTACGAAAAGAACGATGAGGCCTATTTTTCGGAAACGAAAACTTTGTTCGGCAATAAAACGTTACTCAAATACAAACACCTCTTTGGTGAAAGCTTCACGGCATCGGGTATAGGCTTGTATGTGGCAGCACAATGCCTGAAGGCAGGCCGTGTTCCGGCTTCGTTGTTTGTGAAGCCTTCAGAAGTCTGTGACAAACAACCCAAATGCATACTGTTATACAACCATTCTGACGGAAGGAATTTCTCATTTATCTTATTGGAGGTTTGATTCATGTGGAAGATATTGAGTTGGGTATCGGTACAAACGCTTTTTCTTTCGGGAGGACAGGTCTTTCTCAAACTTGTAATGAAAAAGGTCGGCAAGTTTGAATGGAGCTGGGCGTATCTTAAATCCCTGTGGAGCGATTGGTCGTTTTTGTTACTGTTCCTGGCTTGTGGCATTTGTTTTGGAGCGGCTGCTGTTCTTTGGTTATGGATTTTGAAAAAGTTTCCTTTTAACCAAGCTTATCCATTGACCAGCCTCTCTTTTATATTTGGCATGCTAGCAGCATGGCTCGTTATAGGCGAAAGCATTCCATATTGGCGTTGGATTGGATTGATTCTTGTAGTGTTTGGTTGTTTTCTAATCGCGAAGTGACATGAAAAAATGGCTGTTTTCCATAGTATTATTCACATGGGCGGGATTAGCTTCTGCTCAAGTGCAGCTTTCTGTTGAACAACAAAATGAATTGATTTCATCGGTGACCAAGATAACCTCATCGATGCAGACAATGAAATGTAGTTTTGTACAGCAAAAGACGATGGCTATGCTCATGGAACCAACAGTTTCGAAAGGCGTAATGTATTATGTCTCACCCGACAAAATGCGGTGGGAATATATTGAACCTTATCAATTTGCTTTGGTTTTTAACGGCGAAAAAATCATCAGAATAAAAGAGGGAAAAGCTGAGGTATTGGATGCCAACCAAGGAAAAATGTACAAAAGCTTGGCAGATCTCATGATAGGTTGTGTTGTGGGCAACAAGTTGTTTGATGCTTCTGCTTTTGATATGGTATTTTATGATGAAGGTTCTTTTTGGAAAATGGAGATGACCCCAAAACGTCGTGACATGAAGCGGATGATCAGCCAATTGGTATTTTATTTCGACAAGACAAAATCCATTGTCAGCCAGGTGGAGTATAGAGAGTCTAATGGTGACACGACTATGATTCGTTTTGAAGATGTGCAAATGAATGAAGTAGTGGAAATGAGCTTGTTCCCATAAATATTACAACCTATGAACTTGTGCGACAGAATCATTCAAAAGACGCAAGAACAACCTGAAAAGGTTGCCATGGTCTATTTTGGTTTTCCTGTCACATTTGGAAGACTTGGCGACATGATCGATAAGTTTTCATCGGGGTTACATAGTCTTGGAATCGGCCCAGGCGATATTGTTTCCGTTTCACTACCGACATCTCCCGAAAGCGTTGCCCTTGTCTATTCACTCAATAAAATTGGAGCCATCGCCTGCACCTTTGACGTCAGATATACAGCTGAACAAGTTGCCACCATCGTGAACAACACCCATTCCAAGATACTGTTTATCATGAGTTTCAATTTGAAATCCATTGCAAAAAAGGCGTCAGAAATGAGTGTTGAGCACATCGTAGTAATGCGAGGTTGTGAAATATTCCCTAAACCTGTAGTTTTCTGGTATGCTTTAGGGGAATGGTTCAATGGCCGCAAGATTGCTTTTCATTCGGATAAACGTTTTATGCATTGGCATGAGTTTATAGAAACCGCAACCGAAGATAATGTACCAAGCCATCAATGGCAAGAGAATGAAGCGCAAATCATATTTCAGACCTCCGGTACATCGGGGAATTCAAAAAGTGTGTTGCTGACTGCCGAAAACATTGAACATACACGGTTAGCGGCATACCATTCCTTAAATGACCCTTCACCGAATGATGCTGCACTAAATCTGATACCACTGTTCGCATGCTTTAGTTTTGTTTCCTCTGTTCATATGCCTCTAAGCTATGGCATGAAAGTCATCATTGTACCCATTTGGAAGCCACATAATTTCATCAAACTTATTGGACAACACAAACCACAACATATTTTCTTGGTTCCTTCAATATGGGATACGATTTACGAATCATCAAAGCCTGTAGACCTTTCTGCTCTAAAAACAGCAGTTGTTGCTGGTGATGTGGTGAATCCGACATTTGAACACGATATCAACGCTTTTTTAGAAAAACATGGATGCCGTTACACCCTTACAAAAGGTTATGGAATGACCGAAACGGCTGGCTTGGTAGCTTATACCCCACAACAGTCAGAAAAAAAATACGAAACAGGATTTTCTGGACAGATGGCAACCCATTTCCGTGTAGAAATAGTCAACGAAGAAGTGTGTATTGGTCCGTCCACCAAGTTCATAGGCTATTATCACAACCAAGAAGCTACGGATAATCTCATCCGTAAACATGATGACGGTTTGATGTGGATTCACACGGGCGACACTGGCCATTTGAATGAAAATGGTGATTTGTATGTGGTGGGAAGAAGCAAGCGGATGATTGTCCGTCACGATGGAACAAAAGTGTTTCCCATCGAAATCGAAACCGTTTTGCTTCAGTGTCCCGAAGTTAAGACATGCGCTGTAGTAGGCGCTACCAATGCCGCTCACCATCAGAGTAGTGTTCCCGTTGCGTATGTTGTAACCAATTCAAACCAACTTTCTGAGAAAAAAATACAGAAATATTGTAAACTACATCTGCCCATCTATCTTCAACCCGAGAAAATCGTATTCGTGAAAGAAATACCTACAACAAACATAGGTAAAGTAGATTATTCAAAACTATCGAAGGAAAATGAATTATTTTGACACACTCTTTATATCGAAGTCTGTTACCGAGACTGAAAATGGTTTTGAGGTTGTTGTTCGATGCAACCCTTCGCACCCTGTCTATCAGGCGCACTTTCCTGGTAATCCTATCACACCAGGAGCCTGCCTCATTCAAACAACGAGTACATTGCTTGAGCATCAATTAGGCCATAAAGTTTGGTTGCGCAATATAAAATACGTGAAATTCCTTTCGAGCATTATTCCTGCCGAAGGTAAAGAAGTAAAGTTCATTTTCTCGCCAGTCACTGTTGCCGAGAAGGAAACCAAAGTACAAGTTGTCATTACTGACGACCCAACTATTTGTGCAAAGATGTCATTAATTTTCAGTCATGACCCCCTCTGACCCAGTGGAGACACGAGCCAAGATGCAGCAACAGAAAGTCTGCGCTGTACTGCCAACCTACAATAATGGCAGCACATTGCGTAATGTGCTGGAGCGTGTGCTGAACTTTTGTTCTGATGTCATCGTGGTCAACGATGGCTGCACCGACCAAACAGCTGAAATCTTGGCTTCATTCGGAAATCGAATCACTGTGGTCAACTATGGCCGCAACAAAGGCAAGGGTTATGCATTGAAACAAGGCTTCAAGCAAGCCTTAGCTATGGGTTTTCTCTTTGCCCTCACCCTTGACACCGACGGGCAGCATTTTCCCGAAGACATTCCCTTATTTGTCGAAGCCATGGAAAAGCACCCCAACGCCTTGATTGTCGGTAGCCGCAATCTGAACCAAGAGAACATGCCTGGCGGCAACACTTTCGCCAACAAATTCTCAAATTTTTGGTTCAAGATTCAAACAGGTATTAATTTGCCCGACACACAGACCGGCTATCGGCTTTATCCTTTAACGCTGATGCCCAATTTTACTTTTGTCACATCACGTTACGAGGCTGAGTTGGAACTACTCGTCTTCTCCGCTTGGCTTGGCACCGAATTAGTTCCCATCAAAATCAATGTGTTCTATCCAAAGGCTGAAGAACGTGTGACGCATTTTCGACCATTTTGGGATTTTTTCCGCATTAGTGTACTGAATACCATTTTGTGTGTGCTGACAGTGTGCATTGCTTGGCCTTTGCAACTCATCCGAAAAGCTAGGAGGCGACATGAATAAGTTCTTCCTTTCCATCTACGACCGTCTGTCGCACAACAAGCCATTTTCAATTGCCTTATTGCTAGTTGTCACGGCGTTGTGTGTATTTTCGGCCTTGCGATTGGATTATAAGGAGAACATCGCTGATTTCCTGCCCACCGACCCTGAAAAGGAAAAATATACATCCGTTTACGAAGACCTTAGCAACCAAGGGCAGATTACTGTCATCTTTGCTGCCGACACCACCAAACTTGTCGGAGACGAAGCCATCGATGCCATAATGGAAGCTATGGATGCCTTTGAGACCCAATGGAAAACTGAAGATACAGCTTTATTGGTTAAAGACTTGCGTTGTAAGGTGGATGGTAGTCAGGTGTTTGATGCCATAGATTTCATCCGAGAAAACCAACCTTTGTTCTTGACCGAAAACGACTACCACCGCATGGATTCTTTGTTGGTTGATTCGGATTATGTAGCCACCTGTATGGGCAATATCAAGCAAACACTGTCATTGCCTACAGTCAGTTTTGTGGTCGAAGGACTGAAAGCCGACCCGCTGAATTTATATTCACCAACGCTGCAACGCCTCAATGCCTTGAATCCAACGGAAGGTTATCGTATGGAGGACGAATACCTCTTCAACGAGTATGGCAACAAAGGCTTCGCCTTTTTTACTTCGCCGTTTTCAACTAGTGATACCAAGGGCAACGCGCAAGTTGTGGAACTTTTTAATAAAGTGGTAGAACAAATCGAGGCCTATTCTCCAGATGTGCATATCTCTGCCGTAGGTGCTCCTACCATTGCTGTCACCAATGCGCAACAAATCAAGAATGACAGTTACTTGTCCATTGTTTTGGCTGTCGTACTGATTTTTAGCATTCTCATGTTTACCATGGCCCGCAAGCGCAATTTGCTTTGGCTCGGTATCTCTATCCTCTTTGGTTGGATTTTCGCTTTAGCGGTGATCGCTTTATTCAAATCGAGCATCTCCATCATTGTGGTGGGCATTGGCTCTGTCATTGTGGGTATCGCGGTCAACTATCCTTTGCATTACCTTGACCACATCAAGCAGCAACCCAACAAGCGAGAGGCCTTGAAAGATGTCATCCAGCCTTTGGTCATCGGCAACATTACTACGGTGGCAGCCTTCGCTTGTCTTGTCTTCGTAAAGGCTGAGGCTATGCGCGACTTGGGACTTTTTGGTGCTTTAATGTTGGTGGGTACCATTCTTTTCGTGATGGTATTTCTGCCTTTGTTTGCCGTCGTTCCCAAAAAGACCAAGAAACTTTTTGTTGATGATGGCAAAGTACCTTCCGAGACGTGGCGCAAAATTAAGTTGTACGCTTTCTGGCCTTTGGTTATCATCACATTGGTACTTGCTTATTTCAGTCAAGAAACGGCTTTCGATTCCGACTTGCACAACATCAACTATATGACTCAACAGCAGCAAAAAGATTTGGCCCTGCTGAGTGAGTCGCTACAGAAGGAAGGCAAAACCGACTTGATTTATGTCGTTTCAGAAGGCCAGACCCTACAAGAAGCCTTATCAAAGAACGAAAAAACGATGGCAGATTGCCGACATTTGTTTTCTGATAGTATTTCCGTTTTGGTTTCAGGTCCCGATGGATTGCTGCCCTCCATAGAAAGCCAAAAGGCATCGTTAGCGCAATGGACGGCTTTTTGGGAGAAGCATCCTGAGATTGCCGAATCAGTCAAGCGCGAAGCAGTAAAAACGGGTTTTACGGAAGATGCTTTCTCGCCGTTTATAGAAGGCATCACCAAGCAATATGAACCTTTGTCTGAGACCGAAATGATGCCCTTACGCACTTTGTGCCAAACCTATACCTTGCAACACGATTCGTTGGCAAGGGTGGTCAATTTCGTGCGAGTGCCTGTTTCGGCTGCTGAGCCTGTGAAACAGCAGCTGCGCCAAGCCTTGCCAGAAACAGACTTTGCGTTCAGTATCAGTGATGTGGGCAACAATTTGGTATCGGCATTGTCCAATGATTTCGATTACATCCTCTATGTGTGTAGCATTGTCGTGTTCTTTTTCCTATGCCTCTCATTTGGACAGTTGGAGTTGGCGCTGCTAGCCTTCCTCCCTTTGACGATAGGTTGGGCGTGGATTTTGGGTATCATGCATTTGGGCAGCATCAAGTTCAACATCGTGAACATCATCTTAGCCACCTTTATCTTTGGACAAGGCGATGACTACACGATTTTCATTACAGAGGGTCTGCTTTACGAGTACGCCTACGGCAAAAAGATGCTGAAAAACTATCGCAACAGCGTTATTCTCAGCGGTATCTTGATGTTCGTTGGCATCGGCACACTCATCTTTGCCAAACATCCTGCCATGCACTCGTTGGCTGAAGTGGCCATTATCGGTATGGCGACGGTGGTCTTTATGGCATGCTACCTGCCGCCAATCATCTTCAACTGGTTGACGAAGAAGAAAGGCGAACTCCGTGAAGTGCCTTTAACTCTGAAAAGACTTTTCTTCACCTTCCTGATGTTCCTGGTGATGATCTTCTGCACCTTCATTGTTATCACGCCTTTGACTATCCTTTATAAATTCTTGATACCCGATTCGGAAAAGAAACGTTACCGTTATCACCAGATGATTGCTGTTTTCATGCGTGTGGCCATGAAACTGCTTCCTGGTGTGAAATTCAACCTCAACAATGAGGTTGGAGAAGACTTTGATAAGCCAGCTGTCATCATTGCCAACCACCAGTCGTCTCTTGATTTGGTTTGTACCATGATGTTGCATCCCAAGGTAGTGCTGTTGACTACCGATTGGGTATGGAGAGATCCATTTTATGGTATCATCATTCGTTTTGCCGAGTATTATCCTGTTTCAGATGGATATGACAAGAATGTTGAACGATTGAAAAAATTGGTGGAACGCGGTTATTCGGTGGTGATTTTCCCTGAAGGCACGCGTTCGATGACAGGTGAAATCATCCGATTCCACAAGGGCGCTTTCCAGTTGGCACAAGCCCTCAACGTAGATATCTTGCCCGTTTTTATTCATGGTGCCTACCACGCTATGCCGAAAAAGGATTTCTTTGTGCTTCGCGAGGGCAATATAGCGGTGGAGATTGGAAAACGGATGCCCGCTGATGAAGTGAAATCCATCAATGCCCGTGCTTTGACCTCACAATTTCATCGGTATTATATAGAGCATTATGACGAAATTCGTGACGAACGGGAAAACACTGAATATGTACTGCCGTATGTGCGCTATAAATATATTTACAAAGGACGAGAAGTGGAGCATGAGTGTCGCCGTAACCTGACACGTATTCGCGCACATGCAGCCGAAATCAACGCCTTGGGTTATCAAAGTATCTTGATTGAAAACAGCGGCTTGGGTGAATTGGCTTGGACAATGGCTTTGGTGCATCGTCACACTCAAGTTTATGCTGTAGAAGCCGATGAGGATAAGTATCTGATTGCCTTGAATTGCAGTTGTATCCCCGACAATTTGCATTTCGTCAAAATCGGGGAGGCTTTACCGAAATGTGATTATACCATTGACAATCAAATGTTTTTGAAATGAAAAAATGCGTTATCATAGGAAGTGGTTTAGGTGGCCTGTCGACAGGAGTCATCTTGGCGAAAAATGGCTATGAAGTTACCATTTTGGAGCAGTCTCATCAAATAGGCGGTTGCCTGCAATGCTTTGAGCGCAATGGAGTTAAGTTTGAAACTGGAATGCATTTTATCGGCAGCATGGAAGATGGCCAAAGCTTGTCGAATTATTTCAAGTATTTGGAAATCCGCGACAAAATAAGCCTCAGCCGTCTTGATGACGATGCCTATGATGTGGTGGCATTACGAGGTGAGCGATTTTCTTTTCCCTTTGGTCGCAAAGCCTTTATTGAGCGTTTTTCAGAACGGTTTCCTTCGCAAAGAAAAAATTTGGAAAACTATTATGACCAGGTGGAAAAAGTAGCTGCTTTGTCGTCCTATTATCGTGTGGATCAAAACAATACTTCGGGTGGTTTCGTTGATGATGAACTTCTGCTGCGAAATATCAACGATGTCATCGACCAAACCATATCCGACCCTTTGCTTCGCGATGTTTTGGTGGGCAATCTTCCACTTTATGCTGCTCAAAAGGACAAGACTTCTTTTGCCACTCATGCTTTCATTGTCAATTTCTATAACAAAAGTGCGTATCGCATCGTAGGCGGGAGTGATAGTATAGCAGAAGCCCTACTTGAGGTGTTGACCCAATATGGAGGTCGTGTGCTGACGCGCCACAAAGTGACAAAAATCTTGGTAGAAGGCAAATACGCCACAGGTGTAATGACCGATAATGGGACGATGTTTGCTGCTGACGTTGTCATCTCTGATATCCACCCCAGTCAAGTGATTGATTTGGTAGACGAACATACTTTCACGGCTGCTTATAAAGCGCGCGTAAGAAGCATTCCCAATACAGTCTCCATCTTCTCGCTGTATCTTCATTTCAAGGAAGGAGCAATGCCATATATGAATCATAACTTTTACAGTTATGGCGACCATTCACCTTGGGATATTGATGGACACATAGATGCTGAATGGCCGAAAGGCTATCTCTATATGCATCACTGCTATGAAAAAGACGCGTCGTTTGCCCAAGGAGGCGTTGTCATGACTTATATGTCGGGTAAGGAACTGAGTCGATGGGAAAATACGAAAATTGGCCGAAGGGGGGCTGATTACGAGCGCCTGAAATATGAGTTGGCAGAGCGGGTATTGGATGCGCTTGAAAAGGATTTTCCAAACATTAGAGAAACTGTGGCGGACTATTATGTAGCCACGCCTTTGACTTATCGTGACTACACTTTAACCCCCGAAGGCTCAATGTATGGTTTAGTGAAAGACACCAGCTTAGGTGCAGCAGGTCGAGTGTCGTTCAAGACAAAAGTGCCAAACTTGTTGCTTGTGGGACAAAACATCAACTCACACGGCATGTTGGGCGTTTTGGTCGGTTCTTTGACGGCTTGTTCGCATCTCATCGGTGAGGCAGAGGTCAAGAGGCAGATTGCCGAAGCCAACCGCAAGACGGTCCTCATCATGGGTGGCGGTCTGGGCGGACTGATAACGGGTGCTCTGTTGGCTAAAGAAAACTATAAAGTCACTGTGCTTGAGAAGAATGCCATCATTGGCGGTGGCTTACAGACTTTTAAGCGGGAAGGTGTAAGTTTTCCTACAGGAATGCACGTTTTTGGCGGTTTTCAAGAAAACGGTACGTTACGAAAGTTATGTGAATATATAGGCATCATGGACAAACTCTCTATCCGCCAGATGGACGAAGACGCTAATGATGTTGTGATGATAGAGAAAGACCATAGTGAATACAGGTTGCCCAAAGGCCGTGAAAACTTGATAGAATATTTGTCGTCAAAGTTTCCCGAGGAAAAAGACCATCTAAAATCCTATATGGATAAACTGTACGAAGTGGCTCAAGAAGAGTATCTGTTTTCCTTGCAGGAATGGAAAAACAACCAATTCGACCACAGCGAGGAATTCATTATGCCTTTCAACCAGCTTATGGATAGGTATATCATAAACCCGAAATTGAAGGCTCTGCTTCACTATACTGCACCTATATTCAATGGCATTGATGGGCAAACCCCCACATGTCTTCATGCCCTTACTTTTATGTCGAGTCTTGATGGCTCTTTCCAATTTGTGAATGGTAGCCAACAGATGGCCAACTTGCTTGCCGGCGTGATCGAGCAACATGATGGCCAAGTACTATCCAAAGAAGAAGTGGTTTTCATCAAAGTTGCCGACCGTAAAATCCGTGAAGTGGTTACAAGAAACGGAAATAGATATCAAGCTGATGCTTACATTTCGGATCTTCATCCAGACGTGTTATTGAACATTATAGACAAAAAAGCATTTACTAAAGCTTTCGTTGACCGGTTGCAACAAGTCAAGGAAACTCAGTCATGTTTCAAGGTTTATGTCATTTTTAAGGAACATTCTTTCCCTTATTTGAACCAAGAGACGTATTTTGTAAGCAATTATGATGACTTATTGCACATGGAATGCAACGATCCGGAAAAATGGCCACAAGGATTCTTCTTCGTCACCCCACCCTGCGAAAACCAGGGAAAGTATGCCAACACTATGGTCATCAATTGCCTTATGGACTACGCTTGGGTTAAACCTTGGGAAAATACCACCGTTGGACATCGAGGAGAGGACTACGAGAAATGGAAAGCGACACAAACAGAAAAAGTTATCTCCTTAATGGAAAAGATTTATCCGCATTTTCGTGAATGCATCAAATCGGTATTTGCTTCATCTCCTTTGACCATACGTGATTATTACGGCAACAAGCAGGGGTCGATGTATGGATTCCATAGAGACTGCAACAATATGCTTCTGTCACAACTTTCGGTTTACACGAAAGTAAAAAACCTCTTCCTAACAGGCCAAAACATCATGTTTCATGGAATGTACGGCGTTTCTATGACAGCGATAGAGACAGCTGAAGCTCTTGTCGGGCACAACGAGATTGTACGAAAAATCAACGAAATGTACGACCATACGGAATAATTTTATACCTTTGCACACTTAATCTGAAAATTATATTAGAATAAATTCCTGTTATGGATACAATAAAACTAAAGCTCATCTATCCCAAGTGGAACAAACTGCCTGGACAGACTACATTTAACCTACCGCCTCATGGTCCCGTTGCATTTGCGGCTACTTTACCCGAATATGTCGACATTTCATTTACCGATGAGAATGTTGAGCCTATCAATTTTGATGAAGAATGTGACCTTGTAGCATTATCAATGATGCTCACTACACAGGTGAAGCGTGGTTGGGCTATTGCCGAAGAATATCATCGTCGTGGTAAGAAAGTCATCGCAGGCGGTATTTCCACGATGCTTCATGCTGAAGAAATGGTCAACCATGTTGACAGTGTTTTCCTTGGTGAATCGGAAGGACGATCAGAGCAGGTCATTGTTGACTGGAAAAACGGTTGCTTGAAAAAAATATATAACTACATAGGTAACATGCCTGACATTGCTACGGTAGGACCTTGCCGTCGCGATCTTTACAAACGTGAGCTGTACAACCATAAGGGCGTACAGATGGTTGATCTCTTCAATGCTTCGCGCGGTTGCCGTTTCAGCTGCTATCCTTGCGCGGTGTCGTATCTCGGTGGCCGTAAGTTCCGTCCGCGTCCTGTCGACAAAGTGGTGGAAGATATGGCGGGAATCGACAATAACCGTTTGTTTATCGTTGACAATTCCTTGGCACAAGACAAGCAATGGGAAATGGACCTCTTCCGTGCCATTGCCCCGTTGAAGAAAAAATGGATTAGCCATACCATCGAAGACGACCCTGAGGTACTCGACCTGGCCTCTAAAGCCGGTGCTTGGTACGTCTATCAAGCTGTTTACGACACTTCCGACTACATCAAGGAACGTGTAAAACGTTATCATGACTATGGTATTGGTGTGGAAGGCACCATTCTCTTTGGCCTTGACAACCAAACAGAGGATGACATCAAACGCCTTATTGACTTCCTTGGCGAAATCGACCTTGACTTGGCCGAGTTCACCATCTTTGCTCCGTTCCCACACACCAAAGGTCACGACGATTTGCTGCGTCAAGGTCGTATCTTTGATTTCGATTGGGACCATTATAACGCAGGTCAGGTGGTGTATCAGCCCAAACACATGTCGCCTGAGAAACTCCAGGATCTTTATGAATATGCTTGGAAGAGTTTTTATGCCAGCGAGACCCAAGAGGCAAAGATGTTCCGCTTGTTCTGCAACGTGGCCTTACGCGAAATGGAGGAAGGCACCTATCGTCCTCGCGATCGCAGATTGATTAACAAGTCGTTCGGACGCGATGTGGATCGCAGCAAGAGAAATGTCAATGTCAGAACTGAAAGCCAACAGTTG
Organism: Bacteroidales bacterium; assembly: GCA_024689285.1. The sequence goes on from JAILDR010000143.1 coordinate 25,505, forward strand.
GTATCAAGAGATTGAATTGTAATTATAAATTCTTAAAATCTTCGACGAATGAAAGTATCACCAGAATATTACGATGAAATTTTTGTCTTTAAGGGCGAATGGGATTTGGAATCCTCTTGTGGATTGAAAATCAGGGAAGTCGATGGAAAGAAATATGTCATCGTGACGGAATTATATCAAGAAAATCCAGGCACCTCGGTGACTTATGCCAGTAAGAAACTTGCCGACCAAATTTGTGAAGCCAAAGGCTTGAAACTGGAAGACATTGTTTATTTGGAGTGCACACCCAATACCAATTCCAAACTGTCGTTCTATGACGAAGAGTATTTCCAAGTGGATTTCTTCGCTGATATGCAACACAAATACCGACAGCTTTCCAAAGAGGAAGTGATGAAAATCCTCAATAAGTAATGTGGCGTAAAGCTTTGGTTTTCGGATTGTTTCTGTTTTTTCTCGGACATCTTGATGCCCAAGAACGCATTTTTCTATGGAAAGGGTATAACGTAAATCACGGCAACCAAGTTACACTGCAACCTTTTATAGCCGAAAACAACAACACTGGGATTTCTGTCATCATTTGTCCAGGCGGCAGCTATTATTGGCTTGATGAGCAGAACGAAGGCGAAAAGGTAGCTAAATGGCTGCAAAGCCAAGGCATTACTGCTTTTGTGCTTCGTTATCGTACTGCCGGTGTCGGAGGTTTTCTTTTTCACTACCGCAATGTTTTGCGCGGCAAGCAACATCCAGATATGATTACGGATGCACAACGTGCATTGCAATGGGTGCGTGAACATGCCGATGACTATCACATCAATCCCGATAAGGTTGGTATGATGGGTTTCTCGGCAGGCGGTCACCTGGTGATGTCAGCAGCTTGTTTTTCTGAAACCAATTTCTTGAAGCAAAACGGAATAGACACGGAGGCGAATCTTCGCCCTGCCTTTGTTGCCCCTATTTATCCCGTAGTAACTTTACATGAACCCTATGTCCACAAACGTTCAAGAACCGCCCTGCTCAGCGAAAAGAACCAAAACAATGCCGTGATGAGGGATTCTCTCTCACTTGAACGCCATATACCTTCTGATTGCCCTCCTGTTTTCCTCGTCAACTGTGTCGACGACCCTGTAGTGGACTATCACAATTCGATTGTGCTCGATTCGGCCTTGACCGCTCATGATGTCAAGCATCGTTATATCCAATATGCAACTGGGGGTCACGGCTTTGGCGCAAGCGAAACGAAAGGCTCCGAAGAATGTCGTCAATGGAAAAACGAGTTTTTGAATTGGATTAATGAAATCTTTTAATATTATGAAAGCCAACGATATAGAATATAAATCTGTAGAAGAAATCAAAACCTATCAGGAAGAACTGCTTCATGCGGCTTTGATATATCTTCAAGCACATTCGCCCTATTACCAGCGGATGTTCAAGAGTTACGGTATCAATATCAACCGAATCGAACATATCGAGGATTTGGTGAAAATTCCGTTTACAGAGAAAAAGGATTTACAGCTCTTCAATGAAGAGTTTCTATGCTGTCCGAAGGATAAGATTATCGATTATATCACCACTTCCGGCACTTTGGGCGACCCTGTGACTTTCGGTTGCACCGAAAAAGACCTTCAACGCTTGGCATATAACGAGAAAAAATCTTTTGAATGTGCCGGTGTGAAGCCCGGTGACGTAGTACAACTGATGACAACCTTGGACAAACGCTTTATGGCAGGCTTGGCCTATTTCCTTGGTTTGCGTGAACTTGGTGTAGGCGTCATCCGCGTAGGCAACGGCATCCCCGAATTGCAGTGGGACACCATTCGCCGTATCAAGCCCGACACCATTATGTGCGTGCCTTCGTTCATCCTCAAGCTGATACAATATGCCGAAGAACACAGCATCGACTACCAGAACAGCAGCATCCGTCGTATCATCGGCATCGGTGAAGGCCTGCGTGACCAAAACTTTGACTTGAATCTCCTCGGAAAGAAAATCAAGGAGAAGTGGGATGTACAGCTTTTTGCCACCTACTCCTCAACGGAGATGGGTGCCACCTTCTCAGAGTGTGAATACGGCTTAGGCGGTCACGTTCATCCTGAACTCATCATTGTGGAAATCATTGGTGAAGACGGTTTGCCTGTCCCAGATGGTCAGCCTGGCGAAATTGTCGTTACAACCTTGGGGGTGGAGGCTATGCCGCTGCTACGTTTCCGTACAGGCGATATTGCTGCCAAGATTGTTGACCAATGCAAATGTGGCCGCAACTCTTACCGTCTCACGCCTCTCGTGGGTCGCAAGAACAATATGATCAAACTTAAGGGCACCACACTCTATCCGCCTGCGATTAATGATGTGCTTGACAACACCGACTTCGTGGAGAATTATGTCATAGTAGTGCGCCAAAGTGAAGCAGGCACCGACGATGTGGTTGTAAAGATTGGCTTGAAATATGAGCCTGATTTCGACGTGATCAAAGAGCTGAAAGATAGTTTCCGTTCGCGCATCCGTGTGGCTCCGCAAATCGAGTTGCTTCCCGTCGAGGAAATACAGAAGATAATTTTCCCGGCCAAGTCCCGCAAACCCATCAAATTTATCGACTTAAGACAAAAATAATGTCCAATTTCAATGATATACAGCCCTATAGTGACGACGAGATATTAGCCGCTATGCAGCGCATAGCCGACAATCCTTTATTGCCTTCAATGCTGCATTATGCTATGCCTAACGTTGACATAGAAGCTGTTCGCGAAAAGATACGCCATATCAAGAGCTCCGACCAATTCCAGTCGGAAATCATGGTTGATGTTGTCGAAAACCTTATCCATCACACTGCATCAGGTTGGGATTGGTCGGGAACGGAAAAACTGGAGAAAGGGAAACCTTGTCTTTTTGTTTGCAACCATCGCGACATTGTACTTGATGCTATGCTGTTGCAATACATCCTGCTCAAAACAGGGCATTGCACCAGCCAGATTGCATTCGGAGACAACCTTATGTTTGACGAATTTGCTACTGATTTCTGGAAATCCAACAAGATGTTTCAAACAGGTCGTAGTGGATCCACAAAAGAGCAATACAACCGTCTTATGATTGTCTCTGAATACATCCGTAACGTTGTCACCGAACAAAAAATGTCTGTTTGGATTGCTCAAAGCAATGGTCGTACCAAAAACGGTAATGATGTTACCGACCCTGCTATTATCAAGATGTTGGGGATGAGCCGCAACGACGACCGTGTTGCATCATTGGCGGAATTGAACATCGTCCCCATGACGGTTTCCTATGAATGGGAGCCATGCGACAAGCTGAAGACCCTTGAACTCTATGCCCGACACAAGAATGGCCATTACGAAAAACAACCTGGCGAAGACCGCAACAGCATCCTTACAGGTATCACGCAGCAAAAAGGACATATCAGTTACCGTTTCAGCGAACCCTTTACTTGGGAAGACCTGAATCAATTTAGGGATTGTCAACCGAATGCCTTTTACAAGAACGTTGCCTCGTTGATAGACCACAGCATCGTATCCAATTATCAACTTTTTTGCAATAACTACATTGCTCACGACCTACGCAGCGGCGAGCATAATTATGTCCAGCATTATTCTGATCAACAAAAGGAACAGTTTTTGCAATACATGAGCTGGATAGAGGATAGCGAGGTGTCGGACAAAGATGCCTTAAGAACCATCTTCCTGGATATTTATGCCAATCCTATTGACAATAAAAACCGCAACAGATGAAAAAGTTATTGATGATACTGATGATGGCTTCCACATTGGTCGCCTTGGGACAAGAAGCCGATTTCAAACCAGTTGAAGAGGCTGAAAAAACCATGTTTTTGAAGCAGATGCAGCAACAGAAAGGTTCTTTCAACTGTAGTTTTACGGAAGAGAAATGGATTGCCGTACTTGATGAGACTATGGTCTCGAAAGGAACCATACGGTATGATGCAGGCAACCAACTGGTCTGCGAATACACGGAGCCTGAGTCGTTGGTACTGTGCAAAAAAAAGGACGGCAACCTTACCGTCACCAAAAAGGGCAAACCTGTGCCACCCAGTCCGATGCACAAACAGATGATGAACATGATGGAAGGATTTGTCGGTGGCGGAGCCATAACCCAAAACAAAGATTATGAACTGACTCTGTTGTCAAACGATGTCCAATATCTGATGCGGCTGACACCAAAGACCACATCACGCTTCAGAAGCATAGAACTCTATGTGGAAAAGGATGCCAAAATCGTGACAAAAACCGTATTGACGGAGCCTAAAGGCGACCGCACCACTATCATCATGACTCCTGAACCCTAACAAAAACAAAGCCTGAGAAATGAACACGGCTATCCTGCATATCGAAAAACTGGAGAAAACCTATTCAAGCCTAAACCGAAAAGTGCTTTCGGGACTCGATTTGACCATCAATCGTGGTGAAATTTATGGTTTCCTTGGGCCTAATGGCGCTGGCAAGACCACAACGGTAAATATTCTTGCCGGACTGCTGAAATGCGATTCGGGCAAGATAGAGATGTTCGGTCATCCTTACGAGGAAAACAGGAATTATATCAAGAACCATCTGGGAATGGTACCCCAAAACATCGCCGTGTTCCCCGAACTGACCGCCTACGAGAATCTGAAAGTCTTCGGAAATATCTACGGAATGGACACAAAAACGCTGCAAAAACGCATCAAGGAACTCTTGGAACTGTTTGGCCTTACGGAATTCAAAGACAAAAAAGTGGCTACATTCTCAGGAGGCATGAAACGCAGCGTCAACTTGATGGTGGGCATCATGCATAAACCCGAATTGTTGATACTCGACGAACCTACTGTCGGTATCGATGTGCAGTCAAAAGTTGTTATCCTCGACAGTCTGAAAAAACTCAACCGCGAGGGTGTGACGATACTTTATACTTCGCACGACCTTGAAGAGGCCCAGCGGCTCTGCACCCGTGTCGGCATCATCGACGGAGGCAAACTCGTTGCCGAAGACACACCCGAAAAGCTTATGGACGCACACCCCGGTTGCAACGACCTGGAAGCTGTTTATCTTTGTATCACCGGACGTAAACTGAGAAACATGGAGGACTGAACAATGAAACGACTTATAAGTTTGATATACAAGGATTTTCTTTTACTTGTCAGAGATAAGGCAGGATTGGTTTTCCTGTTCGCCATGCCTTTGGTGCTGGTATTGGTTATGACGGGAATGCAGGAAGGAGCTTTGGAAAGCGCAACAAGCAAGTCTATCTCTCTGATTATCTTGGATGCCGACCAAAATGAAATCGGTTCAACAGTTGTGGCCAAATTGCAGGAACAAGAGATGTTTGATGTAACCCTCGCTGATGCTTCGACGACTGAAGACGAAGTGCAGCAACTGGTCAAGAAAGGCAAGTATCTTGTTGGAATCGCCATTCCTGCCAACACAACCAGCAAGATTGAAGGTAACATCCAGAAAAGCATAGCGGCTGCCTTTGCAGGCCTGCCATCATCTGTGGCAGAGAGCAAAATGGACACCGTGGCCATCAAAGTCTATCTCGATCCTACCATCAACAGCACTTTCCGCACCACTTTGATGTGTCATCTCCGGGAAGCATCAGGTGCCATACAAAACGCTTTCATGTTCGACAAGATATCGGAAGAAGTGAACGACAGAGCCATGCTTCCCATGGGCGAGTTCAATCTTTCTGTGGCTCAGCCTATTGGTATCGAAGAAGTGGCTTATGGCAACAGCAACAGCGATTTGAAGAATGATTTTGATGCAGCGGCTCATAACGTACCCGCCTGGACATTATTCGCCATCTTCTTCATCGTTATTTCCTTGTCGGGCAACATCATCAAAGAGCGTCAAGACGGCAGTTTTGCCCGACTGATGACCATGCCTTGCCCTTATTCCACCTATCTGTTGAGCAAGGTCATCGTTTATGCAGTGGTTTGTTTGGCCCAATTCCTTTTGGTATTGGCTATGGGCAAGTGGCTGTTTCCTGTTATCGGCTTGCCGGTTTTCGACATGCATGGCACATTTGTCTATTGTCTGGTGGTGGTGTTATGTGCGGCTTTGGCAGCTATCGGATTCGGTTTGCTCATCAGTGCGTTTGCCTCTACACATCAACAGGCATCCATCTTTGGCGCTGTCTCTGTCGTTATACTCTCGGCTATTGGTGGCATCTGGGTACCCACCTTCGTTATGCCCAAGTTTTTGAAGACTTTGAGCAGCGTGTCGCCTTTGAATTGGGGTATTGAGGCTTTCTATGGACTTATTTTGCGCAACGGCGACTTGGTTTCTGTCTTGCCTCAGTGCCTGTTGCTTGTGGGGTTTGGCTTGGTTTGTTTCATCGTTTCCATCGTGGTCAAAGGCAAACAATATTGGTGACCTTCATCACACAAAAAGACTGTCGATTTGTTCCCTGTATTTTTCCATAATAAAAGACCTTCGTGTTTTGAGACTCGGGGTAAGTTCCCCGCTTTCAATAGTCCATTCTTGGCCAAGTAGTACGAAATTCTTGATTTGCTCTGACTCACTGAAGCATTTGTTGTTATCGTTCACTTCCTGTCGGATGCGCTGTACCACCTGGCCGTTTTTGACCATTTCAGCGTTGGTTGTGTAGGGTATGCTATTCTCTTTGCACCACAACCGAATATGCTCGAAATTAGGCACTATCAAGGCGGCAGCATACTTTTGGTATTCCCCAACGACGACGATGTTATTAAACCAAGGAGACTCGCAAAACTTGTTTTCTAACACTGCGGGTGAGATAAACTTCCCCATCGAACTTTTGAAGATTTCCTTGATGCGTCCTGTGATGATCAGCAATCCATCGTCATCAAAACAACCTTTATCGCCTGTGTGGAAATAGCCTTTATTGTCAAATGCAAGCCGCGTCTGTTCCTCATCCTTATAATAGGATTGCATGACTGAAGGACCTTTAACCAAAATCTCGCCAGTTTCTTCGTCAATTCTGACATCGAGGTTAGCACACGGGACACCAACAGTGCCGGCTTTTATCTTGCGCAAGGAATAGCTGTTGGTGGCGATGACGGGTGAAGTTTCTGTCATACCATAGCCTTCAATAATAGGACAATTCATGGCTGCGAAAAGCCGAATCAGGCGTGGCTGAATGGGAGCACCCCCTGAAATAATGAGTTTCATCCTGCCTCCGAAGGCTTTCTTTACTTCTTTGAAAACAAGTTTGTTGGCCACTGCAATCTTTTTCAGATAGAGCCAACTGTTGTTACGCCCGGTTTCGTCATATTGGTCGGCCAGGTCGAAAGCCCAGAAGAAAATCCTTTTTTTAAGACCCGTCAGCTGGTTTCCCTTTTGCATAATGTCATTGTATATTTTCTCCATAAGGCGCGGAATGGTTGAGATTTCTTCAGGCTTCACGTTGATGAAGTCGCGCATAATGGTAGCTAAGCTTTCGACGTAATAAATTGGAATACCATAGTAAATGCGGGTATACTGTGCTGAACGCTCAAAGATATGCGTCAGCGGCAAATAGCTGACAACGCTTTCAACAGCCGGATAGTGTATGCCGTAATACTTGATGTTTGACATGATGTTTTCATGCGAGAGCATCACTCCTTTTGGTGTACCTGATGTGCCTGAGGTATATATGATGGTGACCGTTTCTTCAGGACGGATGCTGCTTTTCGTCTTATCAAGAAGTTCAGCCAGCTCAGTGTCGTTGGCACTGGGTTGAAGCAAATGTTTGATGTGGTGGCTATCATTTCCGTCTGCTTCAAAGAAGAAGATGTTTTGGGCAACAATATGCTTGTTGATGCTATCCTTGTGGCGGATATAGGTCTTTTGACTTTCCAAAAAAACAGCCTTTGCCTCAGAATGCTCGAGAATATAGTCGAATTCATTTACACTGATGTTGGGATAGATGGGTACAAACACAGCTCCGATTTGTTGGCAGGCAAAATCAACCATATTCCATTGTGGACTGTTGCTCGCAATGAGAGCTATCTTGTCGCCCTTGCGAAGGCCTAAACGTAACATTCCGATACACAATGCATTGGTAAGCTGGCAAAAATGCTTGCAATCGTATTTTACCGGTTTCCCATTTTTGATATTGGCAAACAAGCAATCCTTTTCGCCATATCTCTCCATATAAAACGGAAGCAAATCAAAAATTCTTGAAGGTAAATCTTCCAATGCTTTCATGATGTTTGGTCTGTTTTCTGTGACATAACCATAGTTTGGCCAATAATATCAAAATGCAAAAATATGAAAATATGCTTTATTGTCAAACAAACAAAAATGTATATCTTTGCAAACTAGCAAACAACAAAAACATCAACACTATGTCCAAAAACTACAACCAAAAGAAACTTACCTTACTTGTTTCATTATTCATTTGTCTCTCTTCAATGTTGAACGCCCAATGGGTGAGCCCGGGAGACGGAACAACTTATACCTTTCCTGACCTCGTAAACGTCACTGACGGGGTGGTCATCAATGGTCCTGATGGTTTTATTATCAACGCTGACCTGACCATTTCCGCCAACGATGTGCTGAAGATTGACGACCATGTGCTAAGAGTGGATATTGATGCCGTACTCATCACCATCAACGGTTCCATGATCTGCACCAATGCCAACCGTGTCAGGTTTTATGGTCAGAACGAGACGCAACATTTCAGTATGCGCTTTGAGAATGCCACCAATTGCAACCTCCATAATATGTATTTCTCTGATGGTGCCGGAATCAAAGTCATTGAGTCGGATGTGACTTTCGATGACGTTAAGTTTGTGTATTTCACCACTGAATACTGTCATTCCGCCATCGATATCCTGAATTGCAATCCAACCATTGAAAACTGTTATTTCCTGTTGAACGAAGGGGCTGCCATCGGGTCTCCCGCCAATGGACATAGTTCTCCAAAAATCTTGAACTGCGAATTCGACTCTAATGTAGACGGTGCCAATTTACCCCAAATCAATCTCGGACCAGGAGCTGAAGACACCATTTATATTGTTGGCAATCTGGTTGACGGCACATACGCCAGTTTCCACACAGGAGGCATCTCGGTGGCCGACCTGATGAATACGGGTGAAACCAAAATCCTGCTGAAAGACAACATCATAAAAAACAACCGCTATGGATATAACCAACAAGGATATTGCCTCAGTTCAACCATCATTGGAAACAAGTTTTTGGATAATCATCATGAAGACAACCCGATGAACGGTGGTAGTGGCATCAGCATATACGGTATGGACGGAAACAACAAGGCCATTATCCGCAACAATGTGATTACAGGTAACTTATGGGGCATCACAGCCATTTATTTCCATGATATCAATCTTGGTACGGAAGACGATTGGGGTAATAATGAAATTCATGACAATGGCAACAGCGGCTTTGTTTATGACCTTTACAATAACTCCACCTGCAACATGATGGCGGTTGGCAACGATTGGGGCACCACAAGCGAACAGGAAGTGGAAGACCATATCGTTCACCAAAACGACGACGCAAGTCTGGGGTTGGTTACTTTCGTTCCTTTCATCGGTTATGACGCTGTCAACGAAACCCATCCATCAAGTTTTGATGTGTTGCCCAATCCCGTCTCCAATGGTGTGTTCCGTCTCGTTTTGAACGATAATACACCTTCAGAACTGGTGGTTTATAACCTCAACGGACAAATAGTAAAATCACAATATATTGAAAACAAAGTAAATACCATTGATGTCAGCCTCTTAAAAAGTGGTGTTTATTTCGTTGAAGTGAAATCTGCTGAAAAAACCATGTTGAAAAAAATAATAGTCGAATAATCATGTCAAAAACCATCGTCAACATCATAGACAAAAGCAACCCGCTGCCAGCTTATCTTTTCACGAAGGAATACTACGAGGAAAACGACGAACTGCTCTTCATCTCCATAGCTGAAGAAGCCGATTGCATTGATCTTATTGCCAAACAATTGGAAGTGGAAGAAGCACTTGTGAAAAGAATCATCATCAACCGCTATCAGAATAATTTGCTGTACGAACGCATCTGCCGCACCATCAAGAACAAACTGAATGAAGAAACGCAATATTATCTCAACCTGGCAGGCGGCAACCGTTATATGACTTTGTCGGTACAGCATGTCTTCGAGGAATTCAATACCTTGTTTTTCTACACGCAAACCCGCGAAAACCAAATCGTAAAGACCATCTTCGACAACAGCATCTACGATGATGACGACGAGGTGTTTCCCATCAAGCACCGCATGACATTGAAGGAATACTTCGGCCTTTACGGACTGAAAAGCGATTTGGACGAGCCGCGAAAACAGGTGAAGGAAACCAGTTTCTCACAGCATCTGTTCACCCTGTTTTCACAAAACCTGTTGGGCCGCGGCGACTATGAGGTGATGGAGACTTTGCGTAACAACTACCGCAACTGGAAATATCTCAACATTCCGGAAGCTGAAAAACCGGTCAAGGATTTCATGACACCTATTCGCAATCTGACCAAGTTTTTGGAATTCATCCATTTCACACCCGAAAAGGAAGGCGTGTTGCAGAGTTACGAAATTGAATATCTTACAGGTGGTTGGTTTGAGGAATATGTTTATTCTCTCATCAAAACGGTGCTGAAACCCGATGATATTGCTATGGGGGTGCACATTTCCAATGGCGTCATCAAGCACAACAACGAGCTGGATGTGTGCTTTATCAAATCAAACAAGATGTTTGTCATCGAGTGCAAAACCGGTGTGAGCAGCGAAAAACTGTTCAATGATATTGTATATAAGGTGTGTGCGCTGAAGGAAGTGCTGCTTGGTACCAGCAATTCCTATATCTTCTCGCTGAAGAAGGATAGGAACGGCATCTGGAAGAAAACCGCCAAATATATGGGTATCACTTTCTGCGACTGGATGAGTCTCACCAAACCTGACAACTTGAAACGCATCCTGAATGAGATGAACCTGATTGCGAAAGAGAGATAGTCTTTCCAAAGACAATGGGACGATTGTCGTCAAGATGCCCGGCAGGAAAATTGAAACATACGGGATAATCATATTCTGCCACAGCTTCGGCTATCACTTCTTCAGCCGTCATCCCAAAAGGATGTGAATTATCATGTATTTTGGTTAGCCCACCAACGACAAGTCCTTTCAGTTTGGCCAGTTTTCCAGCACGTTTCAATGCGTGCATCATTCTGTCGATATGGTAGATATATTCATCCACTTCTTCAAGGAAAAGTATTTTTCCGTCCAATTCAGGAAAGGCATCTGAGCCCATCAAGCCATATAAAACAGACAGGTTGCCCCCGGCAATTATCCCTTCCATACAGTCCAAACGGTTTAGTGGATGCGCAGGAAATTCATAATGCAGAGGCTTGCCCAACAGTGCATCAAACAACGACTGTTTGGCCTCGTCCGTCTTGTTGGCAAAATAGAACGGCATAGCCGCGTGCATACTGGGGCATTCCAAACGATTCAATTTTCCATGCAATACGGTGCCGTCGCTGAAACCGATAATCCATTTCGGATGTTGCACAAACTTGTTGAAATCCAATCGGTCAATCATACGGATGCTACCATAACCGCCTCGAGCCAACCAAATGGCTTCAATACTCTCATTGTCAAGATAATCTTGAAACACAGCGGCACGAAAGCCGTCGTCACCGGCAAAAATATGATGTTGGGCAAACAGTCTTTCGTCATAAACAGGAACCCATCCCTTCTCCTTCAACCAGTCGATGGCATATTGCATCTCTTCTGCATTTACCATCCGTGCCGGAGCCACAATGCCTATTTTTGAACCCTGACGTAAAAAAGATAACTGTTTCATTCCTTTATGATTTCGTCGTCGTCAAGAGCCTCGCCGTCATGTTTCACTTCCTTACCCTGATCGTAGGTAATGGTGAAATACAGCTCGCCTGTGTCTAAATATTTCTTCCAGTCGCCGTGATTCACGCCAGCAGCATAACTCTGTATCTCACGAAGCTTGCCGTTTTCATAATAGAAGAAATGCTCGCCGTCAGGATAACCAGCGTTGAATGTACCCCGAAAAGCCATCTTGTCGTTGTCATAATATGATACCCATTCACCCACTTGCTTGTCATTGCGGTACTCACCCTGAATGCGCATATCGCCAATTTGTTCCGTCCACTTGCCGTTTTTCATGCCGTCGAAATAAGTACCACTCACAATGACATTGCCTTTGGCATCATATTCCTTGTAAGGCCCGTTGTGCAATCCTTTATAAAACTGTTCCTCAATCTGTTTTTGTCCGTTTTCAAAATACCAAACCCAGATGCCGTCGGGCTCACCTTCCTTATAGTTGCCAACCTCCTGAACCTTGCCGTTTTGGTAATAGTATTTCCATTCGCCTGAACGCAATCCGTCGATGAAAACCCCTTCAGCGCGCAGGGTGCTGTCGGAATAAAACTCCTTGTAATCACCCCGCCGTTTGCCATCTGTGCCCACCACACCCTCACTCACCAAAGCACCTTTCTTGTAGGTCTGCGAATTAACGACGTTGCCTTCCTCATCAAACTCGCGCCAAACCCCTTCACGCTTGCCGTCGCGAAACGAGGCTTCGCGCTTCACTCGACCATTGGAATAATATTCATGCTGCACAACGAGAGGCTTCATGTCGGGTTCCAACACTTGTTCCACATCGTTGACATATTTCGTTATTTTCTTCAGGTTGCCTTTCTGGTCATACTCCTTATAGAAACCTTCACGCAAACCATGCTTATAATAACACTCGGTGTGCAGACTCCAATCGTCGAAGAAAGTCTTCCAATAGCCATGTTTCTTTCCCTCGCGGTCATAGCGGTTCAAAGCCTCGCGCGTCATCACGAAGCCCTTGCGGTAAGTCACAATCTCACGCAACAAACCCGTTGTGTCAAACACAGGCGATATGCCTTCCTCAAGCCCGTTCTTATACATCACCGTTTGCAGCAAACGACCCTTTCTGTCAAATCGTTGTCCCTCACCTTGCCTCACGTCATTGACGTAAGGCTCCATGATCATTTCAGCTTCACTATACGTGAAACGCGGCCCGTTTTTCAAGTCCTTTTTATAATTGATGACCAAACTGGTGTCGCCGTTTTCGGTAAAGAAAACCCAAGTGCTGTCCAACAAGAAATCTGTGCGTTTGCCTACCGACTTCAACTGACCGTTTTCATAGTAAGTCTTCCACAAGCCGTCAGGCTTGCCGTCACGAAGCACACCCTCACTTGCCACTTGACCATTAGGATAAGTAAACTGCTGATATTCAGTCTGCGAATACAATCCCAAACTACATAACAAAAGCATCATCGTCAGTCCTATGGCCTTAAGTATATGTTGCATTTTCGCCTTGTTTTTAACGGGTCAAAGATAGACATTTTGCAGCAAATGGAAACGAAAACCGCCTACTTTAGTTTTCAACAGCCCAAATCATCTTTATCAATTTTATTATTCAATTTTTTTATAAAGTCTTTGATGATGTTTATACCCCTGTGAATTGGTTGATAACTTTTCAATAAAATTCTTGCATTATTCATTCTTAATTTAAGAACCGAAGCCGAAAAAACCAATAAAGGTTTCTTTTTCAATCTTATTTGTCTTTTTTCATTTATCCGTTGAAATCTGATTCAACAGGTAAAATGAAGCTGGTTTTTCAAAAACGATGTTCATTTTGCGGTGTCGTAAAGTTGAAAAACGGGCCTTGTGACGACTTATTGACAAGAGGGGTGATTTTAGGAACCATTGAGAAAAAGTTATCAACAACCAACCTGTTGATAAGTCTATAATCCATTCATTTTATGATGATTAACCAAAAAATTCAGCTTTGTTGACAAAATGCAAAATCCTCATAAATAAGTGGATAGTAAGTTTGTAAACAACGAAAAAATGTACCTTTGCAAATTATTTATGAACAAGTGAAAAATGAACCGAATTATTCCTATAGCATCAGATCACGGAGGCTTCCAGATGAAACAGTTTCTGGTGAACCAACTTCAAGCTGCGGGCTACGAAGTCCGCGATTATGGCACCCATAGTGCCGACAGCGTCGACTATCCCGACATGATTCATCCCTTGGCGACCGCCATTTCTAAAGGTGAGTTTCCTTTGGGTATCATTCTTTGCGGCAGCGGCAACGGGGCCCAGATGACAGCCAACCATCATACCCATGTGCGTGCTGCCTTATGTTGGAATGTAGAACTGGCCAAGCTGGCCCGTCAGCATAATGATGCCAATATTCTGGCCTTGCCTGGCAGGTTCATCACCAACGACTTGGCGTGGGAGATGGTGCAGGCTTTTCTTTCAACTGGTTTTGAAGGCGGCAGACACACGCGCAGAGTGGAGAAAATAGAACAATTTTGAGTTTTATGACAGACAACGCAATACAATTCAACGAAGCTGCCGAGATTGCCTTTGATGAAGAACATTGGCAGAAAATCAACTACAGCACAGGCTGTTGCGAGAGCAGTTTTGCTCACGGCAAGGTCAACTACCGCAACATGGACCTGGAGAAGCAGCGTGCCTACACCTTGCGTAACAAGTCGATGATGAAGTTGGAGAAGCTTTTGATCGACTTTGAGACGCATTTCAATGCCAATGGCGGCAAGGTGCTTTGGGCGCGCAATGCCAATGATGCGCTTTCCTTGATATATGAAATTGTCACTATGGAACGGGCCAACAGTGTGTCGCGTTCCAATTCGATGGTGCTGGATGAGATTGGCTTGAACGATTTTCTGGGCAGCAAGAACATACCCCTTGTGGAGACCAGCACGGCGCGTTTTGTGTTGCAGTCGGCAGGGGAGAAGCCTTATCATCCCATTGCCCCGGCCATGCATCTCTCAAAAGAAGAATTCAATGCGATTCTAACAAATCGTTTCAAGATCAAGCCCGACAGCAGCACGAAGCAGATGGTCAACTTTGTGCGTTGCCAAGTCGGCAATGCCTTGAAAGACACGATGATTTGCATTACCGGGGCCAACTTCCTCCTGTCAGATTACGGAGGCGTGGTGCTCACCGAAAACGAAGGCAATGCCTTGAAAGCCAGCTCGCAGGCTAAGGTGCACATTGTGGTGGCAGGTATCGGTAAAGTCATTCCCAACTTTGATGATTTGAGTGTGATGTTGCCCTTGGTGTCGTCTCATGCCACCGGACAACCTATGGCGGCTTACAACAGCATCACTTTCGGTCCGGCCAAAAAAGGCAACGGTCCCTCGATTATGTATGTGATTTTGCTGGACAATGGGCGTTCGCAGGTGCTTGAGCATGAGCATCAGCGCCAAGTGATGTCGTGCATCCATTGTGGCGCTTGCGTCAACGTGTGTCCCGTATACAAGAATATTGGTGGTTATACATACGGCACGCCTCATGTCGGCCCGATGGGCACGGTGATTACTCCCTTGATGAACGGTCTGCCTGATTTTGCCCATCTCACCTCGGCTTGTGCCTTGTGTGGCCGCTGCACGGAGATTTGTCCCGTCAAGATACCGTTGAATGACTTGATGATAGAAAACCGCCATTTCGTAATTGATGAAAAGGCCATCAACTCGAGGCTCGATGCCATGTTGCGTCTGATGATTTGGCATTGCAAGTCGCGCAAGCGTATGGATAGCCCTTCGTTCATGAAGAAGTTGGAGTTGAAGCGTTTCATCAATCCCCAGACCTGGGGCAATCGCCGCACGTTGCCCGAGTTTGCGCCCAAGTCGTTCAGCCAGATTTGGAAGGAGAAGGATCTGTAGGGGATATTGTTTCCGCCTGCAAGGGTACAAAATTGTCGAATGTAATCAACAAAAATTGCATAAAATTGCAAACTACACTTTGCAAAAATAGGGAAAAAAGTATAGAAGGAGACGGATCTGTAGGTTTTTTACGTTATACGTTGGTGGTGTTTTTGCCCATCATTAAGTTCAAGAAAGAGATTTGGGCGCAAGACGGCAAGGAAGTGCCTGAACTGGAATTCACCTTCCGTTACGACACGGTTAGTTTCCTGCAATACTACAGCAAGATTATCAGCCTTGCGGGACTGCAACGGTTGACGGGAATAGACCGCCACCAACTGAGCCACTATGTGACGGGCCAAAGCTGACCGTCAGCCAAGACAGTGGCCCGCATCCAGGAGGGAATAACTTCCCTCGGGAGAGAACTGAGTAGCGTCAGTTTGTTTTAACGAGGCACCTCTGAGAAGGAGACTAACTTGCGAAAATGTCGCTCCTGACTTTGACACACTTTTCAGCTTCAATTTATAACAATCTTCGGAACAGGTGGCCAAAGCTCGTCGCATTCTGTCAAGTGCTAATCTATGAGCGGGACGAGGGATTTCCTTGACACATGGCAAGCACGAAAGAAGCTTGACATTTTACGTTTTACGTTTTACGCTTGCGGAAGCGGATGCTTTTGTTGCCTTGGGTGGCAAGGGTTTCGATGAGGTTGAGGTGGCTCCAGTTGTAGATGACCTGTCGCTCGCCGGTGCTGATGCCGTTGGCCTGCATGGCGGCAGTCAGCTCGTCGCGGCTGAACTCGTCGGGCAGCTGGGCATAGAGGGCATCCCAGCGCTGCACGTTGCCGCCAGTGTCGCTCACCGTGAAACGCAGCAGGTGCTGCATCAGCATCTGGTTGGCCACCCAACGGGCGAAGGCGATGGTGTCTTTGCGGTGCTTGGTGGTGTCTCTCTCGCCATACAGGAACCAAGCCAACATGCCGGCACGGAAGCCCACCACTGCCGAACGCCGGCAGAACGTGTCGCGCGCGCGGTCGTTCTCCCTCACGGCCTGCGTCTGCTGCTCCTCAATCCAAAGGGCCAGGTCGCGGTTGAGAAAAGTGAGGTCCATCACATGGTCGGGCTGCACGGTGTCGCCAATGATGCTGACTTGGTCGAGCCGGTTGACCTGGCGGTTTACTTCTTCAATGTCTTTCTGGTTCATCTTGCCCCAAACGGGCATGGGCTTGCCAAACTGGTCGGGCAGGGTGACGAAACACACGCGGCTGACCAGACCGTCTTCTTCGTCGGGATAGAAGCGTTTGATGGCTTTGGGTGTGCCGCTGAAGAGGGTGTTGTAATAGATATGGACCAAGCCGCTGTAGGTGTCAACAGAGGCATAGTCCTGTCCATACAGGCTGTTGTCGAAAGCCACGCGCAGCAGGTCGCCATAGGAAGAGAATCCCCTCTTGAACGCCTTGGTGACCGTGTCAATCTCTTCGGCAAGGGCAAACAGGTGGAGCCCACGGGCGTTCTCCATGCGCATCAGCAGCTTGGTGATGCTGGTGGTGGAGGGCAGGAAGCGGACGATGCCGTTGGGCCGTTGTCCCAGCAGCGCCTCGCGTTCCTCGGGCTTGATGCTCTTGCGTGAGCGGTTGAGCTCGGCCATCCTGTCGTTGTACTCCCGTTCTTGCCGCAACGCTTCCTTGTCGCGGGCGATGATGGGCGCCAGCAGTGCTTCGGAGATGCGGGTGATAAAGCTCTTTCCTGAGGCCTGGGGCGCTTCCAAGGTGACTTGGAATGAGGGTGAATGCATCCGTCCGTCAAGATACACGGCACGCAATTTGGTGCCCAAGGTGCCAAGCATAGGCAGCATGCAGAGAATTGAGGTGCTGACGAAGTCGTCGGGCGCAATGGCGGCCACCTGACGGATCAGTGGAGGAAGTGGACAGCGCGTGGCTGTGCAGTTGCTGTCGTCGGTGGCTTCGAGCAGCGTTATCAGGTCGGTGTTGTCGTTTGCCACGAGGGCTTGTGTAGTGTTGTTGTTCATGCGGCTTGGTTTTCAGTTATTTTGTTCTTTAGTTTCTCCCATTTTTTACGATAGGCTGGGTCGATGGCGAGCAGGTCGCGGTGGCGTTGTTGCATCTTGCTGACGGAGCATTGCTGCGTGTGGAGCAGTTGTGCTATGTCGTTCTGGGTCAAATGGTAGTATTGGTTCAGCAAGGCTGACAACAGGGCGCGGGCGTCGCTGATGCGGCGTTGGCGGCAGCTGCCGCGTAGTTCTTCAAGCGTCACGTCGAGGGTGACGCGCAGCGGATTCAAGGGGTTATTCTTTTTTGTTTTCATCTTTATATCTTTTTGTTGTTGCATTATATTATCCGGAAAATTGACGATGCAAAATTATAACAAAAAAACGCAAGAAAGCCCAATTATAGGGGGCTATATAGTACCTATAATTGGGCTTATGGTTTGATAATCAAAAGATTATCTCAATTCTCGAAGATGGTTTCTATCTCTTCGTTTCTGGGCGGAAAACTTTGGTCCTTTGTCATTTTCTGAAACTCTTGCGCAAAATAGCTGCGACCCCAGAATTCTTCAAAAAGCTTCCATTTTTTTGTAAGAAGCAATTGATCCGCGAAGAATTTGGCGATGTACATGGCTTGTTTGTTGGAGACTTCGGGCAGCAAAAGGTAGTTCTCATCCACGAAATTCGCTTTTTGCAGTTTTTTCCAGTATTTCATGGCGGTTGTGGTGGCCAGTTCCTTTGGAAGGGGCTTGTGAGCCAACTTAAATCCAGGCTTCTTCCTTCTGCCGCTGAGTGTGGCTTTTCTTTCCTCTTCCAGCATGGCATTGTGCATTTTTGTCACTTTCTTGAGGCCGTCCAGGTCATCGGATTCGGCAAAATCCGAGGTTAACAAGCTTACTATGGACTCTGCCTGAGTACAGGTGAAGTGTGTTTTGATGAAATTGATGCTTTCGTCCAAATTCATCTCATATTTGCCATTTTCTTTCTTGGTGAAAATGTAGCAATTGAAACCGGGTTTCTTGCCGAACTGCGTCACCGAACTGCGCTCGTAGCACATTCTGATGGCCGTATGCGCTGTTGTGCCCATATTGAAACCTTCTCTCTTAAAACTGCTGACATAACCGTTGGTCAGCTGCATCGATGATTTCGGGGTCATCGAACCCACTGAAATAATATTCATTAAACACATGATTTAATTTCGTAATCTTCAGAGACCCCACCCTCAACCTCACACAGGTCTCCTTTGTTTATCGCCTGCAAAAATACGGAATAATCTCGACTTAATCGCTCTTGCCTCGTCAAAACGTGAACAAAACCGCGAAAAAAAATCGTAAAACGTAAAATGTAAAACGCAAGGTTTGTTGCAAAGCTTGAAGTCTATATATAATAAGGTAATTCAAGTTTCGCAAATTCGGGTGCATCCTTACAGGATACTAAAAAACAATATCTTACAATTCAACCGAACGCGATTCCCTACGGGAATTTCAGTTTTCTTCCGGGGTATAACGGCATCCTTTTTGTATAGATTGAGGAATCCCGTAGGGATTTTCGTTCGGTAAAATACGCACTATCAACCTCCAACATCCCATTAGGGATGTGCGAAACATGA
>JAILDR010000183.1 GCA_024689285.1 Bacteroidales bacterium
GAAAAGATTGACACCATACATCGCTTACACGAAATCGGGCTGCCTGTTGAACAAATAGCTTTGGGAGTGGGGATGGATTGCGAGGAAGTCAAGCAAATCTTGAAGTAGACATGACAGGTTCATACTTTGTTTTTCCGAAAAAACCTCTCTATTTTTGCAGTCTAAAACCATTAGAAGAATGAATAATTCTACCATCAATAATACCCCAATCCGCTTGTATTCAGCTAATTCGCTGAAATACAGCACTTTAATATTGATGGGGGGGGGTAGAAGTCGTCTTCTAAGTTTCAGAAAATCAACATCTTCGCCATCGCATAGGACTTATGTCCTGCGCGGTGGCTTTTTTGTGTCTGCCCTCGTGGCGGTGATGCTGGCCTTTGTGCTATGCGGCTGCACTAAGGAGCCGCTTCGACAAGCTCAGTCACCTTCAAACCCTTCAGACCCCTACGGCACGTCCTCTATCGGCTTCACCATAGATACCACTTGGTTGGGAGACACCATTATCCCCCTAAATCCCTGAAGCTATGCACTACGAATCCACATTCAACGCCATAGACAATATCCTGCGCAACGAAGCAGGATGCAGCACCGAGCTGGACTATATCGAGCAGACCTCGTGGCTGCTCTTCCTGAAATACCTTGATGACTTGGAGGCTGAGCGCGAGATGAAAGCCCTGATGTCGGGTAAGGAATACAAGCGTATCATCACTGGCTTCCTGCGCTGGAGCCAGTGGGCTGCACCCAAGAAAGCAGACGGCACCCCTGACACCATCAATTGCATGACAGGTCCCGACCTGACGACGTTTGTGGATACAAGACTCTTCCCCGAGCTGCGCAAGTTTCAAACGACTGCCATCAGTGCCAACACCTTGGAATACAAGATAGGCGAAATCTTTGCCGAGCTGCGCAACAAGATTACCAGCGGATACAACCTGCGTGAAATTATCGACCTTATCGACTCGCTCCACTTCCAGAGCGCGGAAGACAAGCATGAGATGACGGTACTCTACGAGGACAAGATACAGCGTATGGGCAATGCGGGCCGCAATGGAGGCGAATACTATACCCCGCGTCCACTCATCCGCACCATCGTCAAGGTGGTCGACCCAAAGATTGGTGAGACCGTCTACGACCCTGCCTGCGGCAGCGCGGGCTTCCTCTGCGAGGCCTTTGCCTACATGGAACAGAAGATAAAAAGCACCAACGACAGTAAGATACTGCAGGAAAGCACCTTCTTTGGCAAGGAGAAGAAACCGTTGCCCTACATCATCGCCACGATGAACATGATTTTCCATGGCGTGGCGGCTCCCAACATCATCCGTGGCAACACGCTGGCGGAGAATATGAGTCAGGTACAGGAAAAAGACCGCAAGGATGTCATTCTGGCCAATCCACCTTTTGGCGGCTCGGAGCGTGGCGAGGTGCTGCAAAACTTCGACCTGCGCACCAGCGAGACGGCCTACATGTTCATGCAGCACTTCATCAAGATGCTGAGGGCAGGGGGGCGTGCCGGCATCGTCATCAAGAACACCTTCCTGTCGAATGGTGACGCGGCGGCATTGAGAAAGGTGCTGTTGGAGCAATGCAACCTGCACACGGTCTTGGACCTGCCTTCAGGCGTGTTTCAAGGGGCAGGCGTGAAGACTGTGGTGCTGTTTTTCGACAAAGGCACACCCACCAAGAAGATTTGGTATTATCAGCTCAACCCAGGACGCAACCTTGGTAAGACCAACGCCCTGAATGAAGACGACTTGGCCGACTTCGTGAAGCTCCAAAAGACCAAAGCCGACAGCGAGAACTCGTGGAGCATCGACGTAAGCACCCTTGGCGAAGATTGCGACCTCAGCGTGAAGAATCCCAACAAAGTGGAAGAGGTGGATGAGCGCAGCGTGAAGGAAATCGTGAACTCGCTAATGAACCTGCATGGGGAAGCGGCTAATCTGTTGAATGAAATTAAGGAGATGGTGGGATGAAAGAGGGATGGAAAGATAAGAGTTTTGCTGAGTGTATTAACAAGATACCAAAGCAGAAACAGGTAAAGTCCAAGGATTATAAACTTAATGGATGCTTCCCGATTGTTTCCCAAGAAAAGGAACTTATTAGTGGTTATTGGGATGACGAAAGCTTTGTATATCGACACTCCAAACCGATTATCATCTTTGGCGACCACACAAAAGAGATAAAATACATCGACTTTGATTTTGTTGTAGGGGCAGATGGCACACAAATACTATCACCGAAGGATGACATAGACACGAAATTCTTTTATTATTACTTGCTTGCTACTCCTATTAGATCCTTGGGATATGCAAGACATTTTAAACTGCTGAAAGAAAAATCGTTTTTTATTCCTTCTCTTGCCGAACAACGTTCCATCGTTTCCCGTTTAGATGCAGCCTTTGCGAAGATAGATGCCTTGAAAGCCAATGCTGAGCGGCAGTTAGCGGAAGCCCATGCCCTATTTAACCGCGCCCTTACGGAGGAAATGACTCCGAAAGAGGGGTGGGAGGAGAAGATGTTTGGTGAAGTTGGTACATTCATACGTGGAATCAATTTTCTAAAAAATGATTTTATTGAGGAAGGTTTCCCTTGTATCCATTATGGGCAGATTCATACAAAACTTGGAGTTGTAACACATAAACATCTAACATGCATTCCTCAAAATCTTGTGAGAATGGATAAGCTTGCATCTAAAGGCGATATTATCATAGCTATCACAAGTGAAGATGTAGAAGCCTCATGTAAATGTACTGCATGGTTAGGTGATTACGATATTGCTGTTGGTGCACACGCTGCTATTTACAAACATAGATTGAATCCAACTTTTGTTTCGTATTACATGAAATCAGCTAGATTTCAAAAGGAAAAAGAGCAGTATGTTCATGGCTTTAAGGTTATGGAAATAAAGCCCTCTGATATGGCGAAAATTTCAATAGCTTTTCCGTCTGAAACAAGCCAGAGAACCATCGTCTCCCGTCTCGATGCCTTATCCGCGAATGTGCGGAAGTTGGAAGAGCTTCAGCGGAAGACCTTATTAGAGTGCGATGCACTGAAACAAGCGATGCTAAAAGAAGTGTTTGAATAAAAAACTATGAGAAGAAGCCCTTTACTGCATCCAGTTCTCGACTTTCAGTCCAGGTATACGGCTGAAATGGTCTGTGTTGCCAGTTACGACGATGAGGTCTTCTTCAAGGGCTGTCGCGGCGATAAACATATCCATATCGCCAATCTTCATGCCCTTGCTTTCAAGCTGCCAACGTATCTCGCCATACTTCTTCAAGGAGTTGATTGCGTATTGGTCAAAGAGATTCATAATCACCGTCACGTCTTCAAAGTGTTCCTTGTGTCCCGACTTGAAGGCACCGAAATACAACTCAGCCAAAGTGATGTCGGAAATCTTGCATTCGTCAACTCCCGCTTGTCGGATGTGTTCCACCACGTTGGGCTTCCCTTTGATCAAGGCAATACAGGTGCAGGTGTCGAGAAGGTATTTCCCGTGTGTCAGCATTCTTACCATGTTTCAACGTCTTTTACCATTTCTTCTCCCTGCCTCAACTCCTTTGCAATCTCCATCGGGTCTTTGTCGCCTCCCCAGTCTTTATGGAAACGGGCCAAAGCCCTGTCGAGCCTTTCGTCCGAGTCATCCTCTATGGGGGTGAGATTGTTCATGAAGTTTTTCCATGATTCCTCGGCCTTGGCCTCATCAAGTTCAAGCTGTGCGTTCATCTGCTCCGCAAGCCAACGGCGGTCATTTAGGCTCATGCTATTCAGCAGGGCTAATATGGCATCCATTGGTACTGTTCCTGTCATAGTATTCATAACGAATGAAGTTATTTCTGCCTGCAAAGGTAAACATAATATTTGAACAACAAGATAATTAGAAAAAAACTATGGACGAATCATCAACCCGAAGGAAGAAGATAGACCCCAAGCTGTATGAGGTAGGCTGGGAGCAGGTGCCGGAGAGCGAAATCCTCACCGAGCAACGCGCTTATCAGATTACCCCTGGTCAGGTGTCGGCCCTGCCGCAGAACCGCCATCCCAAGAAAGCCGACTACGTGCTGGAGTACAGGAAGAAGAAACTGGCGGTGATGGAAGCCAAGAGCGACGAGAAAACCGTCTACGTAGGCATCCCACAGGCTAAGGAATATGCCGAGCTGCTCCACATCCGTTTTGCCTACTCCACCAACGGCGACGAGATTTGGCAGATTGATATGGGGGTGAAGGACGAGAAAGGAAACTACGTCATCCCATCGACGGAAGGCCTTGTGACGAAGTTCCCCAGCCCACAGGAGCTGTGGCTGATGACTTATCCAGAGCAAAACCATTGGCGCGACGTCTTCAACCTCTGCCCGATGAATCGAGGCGGTGGACGCGAACCGCGCTATTATCAGGAAATCGCCATCGAGAACGTCACCACTGCCATTGCCAACAACAAGAATCGCATCCTGCTGACGATGGCTACTGGCACGGGCAAGACCTACACCGCTTTCCAAATCTGCTGGAAACTATACCAAACCAACTGGAACCGCAGAGGCGTGGATCAGAAGCCCCGCATTCTCTTCATCTCCGATCGTAACATCCTTGCCAACCAAGCCAAGAACGACTTTGAGCAGTTTCCCGAAGATGCCATGGAGCGCATCACACCCGAGCTGATTCACGACAGGAAGCATAACAACAGGCTGCCTACCGCCCGTCATCTGTATTTCACCATCTTCCAAACGGTGATGGGTGACGACGGGACGGGCAAGCCTTACTATCAGCAATGGGACAGGGAGTTTTTCGACCTCATCATCATCGACGAGTGCCACCGTGGGGGAGCCAACGACGAAAGCCAATGGCGCGAGCTGATGAACTGGTTTGAACCTGCCGTGCAGCTGGGCATGACGGCAACGCCGCGGCGCACCATCAATGCCAACACCTACGCCTACTTTGGCGAGCCCGTCTACACCTACTCGCTGAAGCAAGGCATTGAGGACGGCTTCCTGACGCCTTTCCGCGTGAAGATTGCTGAAAGCAATATCGACACCTATCAATATGACCCCGATGACGACGTGGAGGGCGATATAGACCCCGACAAGGTGTACACCGAGCAAGACTTCTACAACGGCAACATCGAGATGCGCCAACGCGACGAACATCGCGTCATAGAGCTGTTGAATCAGATTGACCCCAACGACAAAACGCTGGTGTTTTGCGCCAAGCAGAACCATGCCTTGCAGATTGCCGCCATGATTAACCAGCACAAGCGGGTACCTGACAACAACTACTGTGAGCGGGTAACGGCAAACGACGGAACCGAGGGCGAGAAGCAGCTGAAGCTGTTCCAGAACAACGATTTGCTACGCCCCACCATACTCACCACTTCGCAAAAGTTGTCGACGGGTGTGGATGCACGCAATGTGAGAAACATCGTGCTGTTCCGTCCTGTGAACAATATGGTGGAGTTCAAACAGATTCTGGGTCGCGGCACGCGGCTCTTCGACGGCAAGTATTATTTCACGTTGTATGATTTTGTAGGTGCCTCGAAACGCTTCAAAGACCCCGATTGGGATGGTGATCCTTTCTGCCCTGTCTGCGGCAACTATCCCTGCACTTGTAATAAGAAGCCGAGGATTTGTCCCCGTTGTGGCAAGTCGCCCTGCGAGTGTCCGCCACCGCCTCCCCCCGAGCCTTGTCCCGTTTGTGGACACCTGCCCTGCACCTGCCCTGGAGGGAGACCCAAGAAGACGGTGAAGGTGACACTGTCGCCCTCACGCGAAATAATCTTGCATACCGATTGGGAGGAACGCATCCAGTTTGGTGACGAGTTGCTGAGCATTGGGGAATACATCAAGCGACTGTTTGGTGCCTTACCCAGTTTCTTGTCGGGAGAAGCCGACTTGCGGAAACGCTGGTCGCAGCCTGACACACGTGAAAAACTACTCGAAGTGTTGGCAGAGAGCGGTTTCCCCGAAGACAAATTGGAACTGACACGCCGCTTCTTGGAATTGGAACAGTGCGACATGATGGACGTGCTGGCCTATCTGGCTTATAACACCACGCCGATTGACCGACAACGCCGTGCTGACATCCTACGTCAGCTAGCCCTGAAGCAGTTCACCAAAACGCAGGTCGAGTTCCTCAATCATGTGATGGGTCTGTACGTGCGTAACGGATTCAAGGAGTTGGGGCTGGACCGCTTGGACGCTGTTGTGGAGATGAAGTACCATTCCGCATCCGATGCCTTGAAAACACTGAACATGCAACCCGAACAGTTCAGGGACTTCTATTTGAGAATGCAGCAGATGCTGTATAATAGTCCGTCAACGCAGGTCAACATCAATATCACCAACCACTTCAACGCCCCCATCGGCACTGTGAATACCTAACGCAGAACAAAAACTTTGTAACTAAACAACTCGAAAAAAGTTGCAGTTTTACGCGAAAGTCGTATTTTTGCGACTTGAACAATCATATACGAACCAGTAAAAAGACCGTCATAGGAAAAGAGAAGAATAAAACATACATCATAGCGTACAATCGCTGTCTTTGAAGACTCAATTACTCGACATTTGCAGGCTAAATGGCTTGCATGAATCAACTAAAGACATGCGACCAATGCTACTCGTGATTACATCACAGCGAGGGCAGCGGCCGCATTCAGTCAGTTGATAGGAGTCGAGTCCTGAGTCTTCGCTGTTTGTGGATACGCGCCCTCGCTCTTTTTAGACCAACAACAAAAGAGCATACCATGGAAAAGAAAGCCAAAGACGACAAGACCCCAAGAATCACCAAAACCGTCACCAACAACTTCAACGCCCCCATCATGCACTATTACGAGTATGTGGAAAACAACTATGCCAACGGCAACCCTGACAAGGGTGAAATGCAGGAAAGCTTTGAAGGCCTGCCCACTACCGAGCAGATGAAGCAGGCCGTGCAGGCCACCATGAAGCAAGGCTACTGGGGAAGCAGCAGAGGATGGGCCGTGGTGTATCGCGTCTACCAGATGAAAGGCTACTGCAAAAGCTACGCCCAGTTTGCCCGCGAGGTGGAGGAGTGGGGCATTGAGACCACGTTTTTGTGCAATTACGATGCCATTCAGAAGCCTATCGCCACGGGTATGCTGTCAGGTCTGCCTGAGAAATGGGAGGCGCAAGGCGCACAAGGTCAGTTGGTTAAGTTGGCCAATGCGCTTGTCAATGAGCTGAACGGCTTGATGTAGCTTTCTGAAAGTTCTGAAAGCTGGAACCGAAAAAACGAAAAACAAGCCTTTGGCGTTCTGAAAGTTCTGAAAATCGTTCTAAAAATTCTGATAATGATTCTAAGCCCCGACAGAAATTGCCGGGGTTTTTTATTGTCCTTTTCTTTGCAGCACGATTCACGTCAATCCCGGGAACGCGAGTCGCTTGAACGAATCTTAAATCTTGAAATTTTAAATCTTTAAATCACAACAAATCATGGAATCCTTAGTAAGAATTATCAATCAATCAGCACTGACCCAGCGTCAGTATCAGGACAAGAAAACGGGTGAGCAGAAAGTGATGAACACCGTCACGCTGAAACTCACCAACGGCACCGACACCTTCATCGGCGAGATCACCGGCGAACGCGCCGTGAACTGCCCACACTACGACCCGCAGTACTTCTATCGCGTGCAATGCACGATGATGGTGCGCGAGTGGAACTCGCAACAGACTGGTGAGGCACAACAGGCCACGACGATTTACATTGATAAGATTAGTGCAGTATGATAAATGCGGAATTATGAAATCGAAGATTCAACGAAGTTAATGCGGAATGAGCTGCCGCATCGCGATATTCAGCATTCAGCATTCCGAATTAGACAGTTAAAACCACTCTGACATGAAAGAACTGAATTTCACTGAAAATAAGGTACAAGTCCTCACGCTGGACGACCTTGAGAAGACCTACAGAGAGAACCTCACCGATGGCACTCCCGTGGGCGGCAT
>JAILDR010000063.1 GCA_024689285.1 Bacteroidales bacterium
TACCCGTTCTGGTCGAAATCCAAGTGTCGTTGGTGTCCAAGAAAGTCGCCAAGTCATCGTTGGTGACGGTGAGGGACGGCAACGCGCTTCCAGTTCCAATTATTTTCATTTGTGTTTCGATTAAAATTAAAATTCGATTTCTGTTTTGATTAAAACGCTGCAAAAGTACAGCAACGTACGATGCCGCGGGGAAAATGTGCCGAAAATGGGCCAAATGTGGCGAAAATCGGTCATTTGTGGCGAAATCTGGGCTTTTTTGTGGCGAAAAACCCGAGACAAAGCAAAAAAGACGCGAAAAATCGCGTCTTTTTTAGGCGAAAACATGGGGTGTTTTTACATCCCGCCCATACCTTGAGGAGCTCCTTGTGAGTCGTCGGCACCTTGACGGGCGCGCTGTTCGAGTTCCATCTTGCCGAAGCGGAAGGTCACGCCGACGGAGATGCTACGGCTGTTGTATTTGGCGTCGTATGTGGAAACCACGTATGGACTATAGTTCGACTCACCCCAGCGGTTCGTGTTGAAAATGTCACTGGCGTCAATGAAGACCGACATCTTACGGTCAAAGAAGTCGGCTTTCAAGCCTGCGTTGACCGAAAAGCGTGAATGCCACTCGCTAAACAGCGTCTGCGTCGGGGAACTGTAACGGGCAGAAGTCGTCACCTCTATCCTGTTCCACAGCTTTGCCCACAAGTTTGCGCTAAAGCTATACGACCAGCTGTCGAAGGTGTATTCTTGTCCTTCAAAAGCCGTCTCAATGTGGCTGTTGTAAAGGTTGGCGTAGAAACGCAGGTTGAAGAAAGCGCTCGGACGAAACATGACATTGGCCTCAAAGCCCACGTTGTGGCTCTTGCCCACATTGACAGGATAGGTATAAGGCACTGGACGACCGTAAAGCCAATACATGCTGCTATCTGAAGCGACCTGTATCTCGTTGACTTCGTTCGACTTGCCACGATAGTAGGCCGACAATCCCACCGAACCGAAACTCATCCAATATTTCGTCCATCCGGCCTCGATGGAATTGGTGTAAATACGCTCCAAGTCAGGGTTACCCGAACTGTATCTGTCCACATGATATATCGGGAAGGCACTCAATGACTCAGCTCCAGGCGCAGCAATGCGACGCGTGTAGCTCAACTTGAAGTTGTGCATCGATTTGGTTCTGTATGACAAGTGCAGCGAAGGCCTTAGGCTGGGAAAATGCTTGCTGAAATCGTATTGCGACGAGTCGGGATAGGTGCCGCTGACCAGCTCACTGACGAAACGGATGCCTGGCTTTATAGTGAAACCACCAAACTTATGTTGTACGGTGACGAAAGCCTCATTGTTCATTTTGTTGAACCTGGCTCTATAGGAACGATAAACATCCTTGTCCCAAATATATGCGTCATCGTCTGCATTAGGATTGACTACCGTATCGGTGATGAGATACTGCTTTTCGGGGTCGATGCCGAACGTGTAGCCCACTGAAAACTCACCGTTCTCTGAATAGGGATGGTTGTAGATGATTTCGCTCTCCAAACCGAAGGAACTATATTTGTTATCCTGACGCATGATTTTGCGATAATCGTAAGGCGATGTGAATTCCCTCGTCACTTCACCTCCGTTGCCACCTCCCCAGCCCATGCCGTTGACGCTGACGGAAAGGTTGTGCCCTTTGTTGTCGAACTTGTGCATGTAATACAGGCCGCCATTGGCAAAATAGTTCCTGTTCCAGGCAGTGCTGTTTTCGGTAAAAATGGTTGTCAAAGTGTCAGGAAGGAACTCTTCGCGGAACAATGACTCGCTGTTAGTATTGCGTCCCCAATTGGGCCATCCACTAAGCCAAATGTTGATGCTATTGGACGTATCTATCTCATAATCAAGGCTAAAATAGCCACCTGTGTTATAACTCTTGTTGCCGTAAACCGAAGTATCGATTTCATGGTTGGCCAGCTGATGAGCCCCGTTGAATAGCGACTGTTCAACATTATTATTGCCTTTCCAAATGGAATAGCCGCCATTGACATAGGCATTGAAAGTCAGCTTGTCGTTCGACCAAACATATGACAACCAAGGCGTTACCGAAGGTCTCGTGGAGCCATTCACGCCAAAGCTGAAGAACTCGTTCTTCTGGATTTTGGCATTGGTCACAATATTGATGATGCCGTCGGCATTGGAGCCGTAACGCGCAGAAGGGTTGGTGATGACCTCCACGCGATCAATGCTGTTGGCAGGCATGGTTTGGATATAGGTCTTGAGGTTCTCGGCGGTCATGTGCGAAGGTTTGTCGTTGATCCAAACCTCCACACTCGAAGTGCCACGCAGGGTAATGTTACCTTCTACATCCACCTCCACGCCAGGCGCGTTCTGTAAGGCATCAGAAGCCGTTCCCGTCTGGATGCTCGGGTCTTCGGCCACGTTATACATGGTCTTCTCCCCTTCCACGGCAAACAAGGGGCGCTTCTCGGTGATGGTAACCTCGTTGAGTTTGGTGGAGCCTTCCTTGAGTTTCAGCTGACCAAGGTCCATGTTATCTTTCACAGAAATATCCTGCTCATACGATTGGAAGCCAATGGCTGACACCTGTAAGCGGTAGTCTCCATTGGGCGCCAACAATTCGAACTTGCCCTTGTCGTCGGAAGCGGCACCGCTGACAAAGACGCTGTCGGCCTGACGGAACAACCCAATGTTGACGAAGGGAATGCCCTTGCCGTTAGTTTCCTCGACGATGGTTCCCGTAATTTTGCTTTGGGCGAAAGCCGTTGATGAAAAAGCGATAATAGCGATGAGAGATAAAAATACTAGTTTTCTCATGACAATACATTTTTATAAGGTATTAACTATGGTTTGTTTCTTTTCGTATCTGAACAGGCAAATAATATATTCAGTGTATTAGTACACTATAACACTGCAAAAGTACGGCTTTTTTCGATACTGTCAAGAAAAAAGTTGAATTTTTTTGTTTTTTTCGACGGGTACGTCATTGCGAGCGAAGCGAAGCAATCCAAGCACGAAGTAAACTTGTTCTCTGGATTGCTTCTTCCGTCCTCACGGAATGAGGCCTCGCAATGACGCAAAGCGACAATGTTTCACTGGCGAATCAATTGTTCACAAAACGCCTCCAGTTCCTCCTTCGACGACCATTCCCTCATGATGAAGAAACAGCCATTCTCAATTCCACTCTGGATTTTCCATTCCTGAAACACTACACCATCCAAAGAAAGTGCCGCTTGATGACCTGTCGATTCAGTAGTGAATTGATACCAAAGTTGGGTGGCTTCAGGTGTCATGCTCACAATGATCGGCACGGACTCACTTGTTGGGTACTTGCGTGGGCGGTTTACCACCACCTTTTGCACCAAAGGTTTGCCACCCATGATGGCCGAACTGATAGCTGGTCCTTCAGGTGTGGTCTTTTCCAACATAAAAACCTTTGTTTGAGGCTTTTCCTCTTCTTTCCATTCATGGATGGATGTCTCATCAAGGCCTAAGGTCGTAGGTCTTTCGTTGGCCACCATAACCACCAAGGAGTCGTTTTGTTGCCATTGTTTCATCACAGCGGAAACATTCCCTTCAGGAACGACAGTATCGGTAAAAACTTCCCAAAACTGCAGTTTGCCTTCTGTCGTAAGGTCGTCCACAGCCCGCACATATTCCTTGGCTTGCCACATCGGCGGCAATTTCAGACGAGATCCGACAATTGTGTATGCCCAAACATCTAGGCCAATGAAAGCGACAATCATGGCAATACAGAACCATTTGTGTTTCCTGTCGAAACCCGTTTTCCTATTAGTTATTTCATTGTCAGAAGCTTCAATTTGACGGATAATCTCATCGCAAGGCCTTGTTTTATAGCGAATTTCGGCGATTCCCAAACTCACTATTGCCACAAGCGCAAGACAAAACACAATGATGAAGGCCCCAAAGTTTGGCAGATAACCGTTACTTCCGATTTCCGACATTAGCCAGCCAACAGAAAGGATGATAATCGAGACTGCGTATGATACCACAAAAATGGCATAGAGTTTCTTGAAAGAACGCGCATGACTGGAAAGAGTCAGCAAATCATTGTTTTCTAGCGACTTGAATCGAACCATCTT
>JAILDR010000148.1 GCA_024689285.1 Bacteroidales bacterium
CCCTCGCAGATGCAGGGTGCCTATATTGACGCCTACTTCAAGGCCACCATCGACATGGTGAACAACGGTAAAGCCGAGAAGATGACCGTCATCAACGTCTATCAGGAACTTTCGGAAGTGGTCGATAACAACATCGAAGCCTTGGCCGAAGCCGCTTCGCAAGAGGTTTCAGACCCCATCGGCCTGACCGAAGAGGAACTGATTGAAGCTTGGGGCAGACCCGACAATGTAGAGGATTTTGAGTCAGAAGGATATAGTTCAAAACACTTAACCTATGGGGCAATAGTTGTCAATGTTGTGGATGGTCGTGTAGACAACTATCTCGATTCGAACAATGAGATTGGAAAGCGTTTTGCCAAGAGCACCAAGAGCATCACCATCAACAAAGGCGTGAAGAGCAACTTGGACAACCTGTTCCAGCCCTTCGCCTCCTGCGAAGACCTGATCAAGGTGTTCAGCGCCAAGATGGCTGAAACGCCCGACGACGTGACGCTGCTCAAGCGCATCACCACCATCCTCGATAAGAAGGACTGCACCGAGAGCAAGCTCTTCCTCGACGCCGCTGTCCGCCTCAACGAGCTGGAACCCAGCCCCGAGGCTTCCTACAGCTTGGGTATCAAGTTCTTCAAGGACAAGAAATACAGCGATGCCGCCACTTTCTTTGAGCAGGCCACCAATACAGAAAACAACGACCGTAAGTATCGTGCCTACCGCAACTTGGGCATGTGCTACCAGAACACAGGCAATATGTCGCGCGCTCGCGAAACCTTCAGAAGAGCCGCCCAGGTTGACCCGACCAACGGAGAGCCTTACCTCCTCATCGGTATGCTCTACGCCGAAAGCGCCAAGCAGTTCAACGACGAGATTGAAAGAGGTGCCGTCTACTCAGCCGCTGTCGACAAGTGCAACAGGGCCAAGGCCATCGACCCCTCAATCGCCGACAAAGCCAACAGCCTGATTCGCGCCTACTCCGCCGCCTATCCCTCGATGGAGACCATCTTCTTCAACGACTACAATGAGGGACAGAGCTACAACGTTGGCGGATGGATTGGCGAGTCCACGACCATCAGAGCAAGAAAGTAATTGAAACCTGCCCTCAAAATAGGATTATTAAGCAACATCACGGCCCTCGTGGCTGTGATGTTGTTTTCGTGTGCCAATCCTGATGCTGTCATCAGCGAGATGGCTTCCGACGACACCCTGTCGGGGGTCATTGCCGACAGCATCACTTTCTTCCGCAGCGACTCGGGGGTGGTCAGGATGGAGCTTTACGCCCCGCGCTTCGTGCGTATGGACAACGAGGATGACGTGATGGAGTTTCCGCTCGGTTTCCATGTGTTCATGTACGACAGGCAGCATCAGCTCACCACCGAACTCCTTGCCGGCTATGGCAAGAGTCACGGCGACGAGTTGCTCGAAGCCCGCGACAGCGTGGTGGTGCGACGCAGCGAGGACGGCCAGGTGATGTATTCTGACATGCTTTTCTGGTATCAGAAACAGAAGATGATATACACCCGTTCCCACGTTCGCATCATCACCAATGACAAGGACATTGAGGCAGACAGCCTCGTGGCACAGGAAGATTTTTCGGAATATACCATGTATTCGGGCAGCGCCCTGCTCGACGTTGATGACGAGGAATGAGCCATGAATAATTGGATTGTCGTTATCGTCACCCTGTTCTTTTCCGCCCTTTGCTCGGGGCTGGAGATTGCCTTCAACAGCATCAACCGCCTGCAGTTGGAGGTGGAATTGACAAAAAACACTTTTTCTGCACGCCTTATCCGTGTTTTCCTTAAGGACCAGTCGCGATTCATCACTTCCTTACTTTTGGGAAACAATATCGCACTCATTATCTACGGCATGAGCATGGCGCGGATTCTTGAGGCTCCCGTCACGCAATGGTTGCAGGCCGTCTCTATGTGCAACGACTTCACCATCCTGCTCGTGCAGACCATCATCGCTACCTTGCTGATCTTGCTTGTGGGTGAGTTTATCCCCAAAACCCTGTTCCGCATTAATCCCAATACCATCCTGTCGTTTTTCGCATTCCCGACATTTGTACTGTATTGCCTGTTCTATCCCTTGATCCTTATCTATACCACCCTTTCGGAGTTCATTATCCGTTATATCTTGCGTCTGCAGGTCGACAAAGAGGAATACAAGTTCACTACCGTTGACTTGAGCGACTACATTGCCGAGTATGCTGACACCGAGGAGGTTGACGAGGACATGCAGCAGGAAATACAGCTGTTTCAGAATGCTATGGAATTCCGCTTGGTGAAGCTTCGCGAGTGCATGGCCCCACGCAACGAGATTGAAAGTGTGCGTTTAACCGATAGCATAGCCGATGTCAAGGCCAAGTTTGAGGAAACAAAACACTCCAAGCTCATCGTTTGCGGCGAGGGCATCGACGATATCGTGGGATATGTGCATCTGAACGACGTAGTGCGTGTGGTGGCCGACGGGCGCGAGGCTCAGCTCAAGGAAATTGTCCGAAAAATCGATTTCTTTCCCGAAACATATACAGCCGACCGTTTGCTGAAGCATTTTATCGCCAAACATCAGGGGGTGGCCGCTGTCGTTGATGAATTTGGCGGTACGGCTGGCATCGTCACAATGGAGGACGTGGTGGAGGAGATTTTTGGCGAAATCGACGATGAATACGACGTGGAAGATGAGGTGGAGAAAGTGGTCAATGGCGACACATTCGTCTTTTCCGCCCGCCTCGAAATCGATTATCTCAACGATACCTACAAGCTCGACCTGCCCGTCAGCGACGATTATGAAACCCTTGCGGGAATGGTTTTGCACTATTGTGAAAGCATCCCGGAGCAGGGCGAGGAGCTGGACATCGGCCGCTATCGCGTGAAAATCCTAAAGGCTTCCGACACAAAACTGGACGAAGTGGAACTGAAAAGTAAGTCCTGAAAAATAAAATAAAGAGTTTTTGGTTTCCGCGTCAAAAAGTTTCCTATTTTTGCAGGCTCAAAATTAGAAGTTTAATAGTAGTAAAAAATAGTCAATAGAATTATGGCAGCAATTGAAAAAATCAGAAGACATTCCGGATTGTTGATCGCGATTATCGGTATCGCTTTGTTAGCGTTTGTGTTACAAGACCTTTTTCAAAGTCAGGGTCGCAACCGTGAGTTCAACATCGCTGTAGTTGACGGCGAAAAGATTCCCTATCAGGACTACGAAACGCAGCGGGAAAAGAATCTCGACAACAGAAGAAACAACAGCAGCACCAACAACCTCTCTTCTGCCGAGACCTATAGCATCTACAACGGCACGCTTGACGAAATGATCAAGCAGAACATCATGACCAAGGAATATGATGCCGTAGGTATGAATGTCGGCTCCGACGAATTGTACGACCAATTCATGGGTGAAAACCCTCACCAGTGGGTCGTGCAGAGCTTCAGCAACCAGGATGGTTCGTTCAACAAAGAAATGGTGGAGTATTACCTCCAAAACTTGAACGATTTCCCCGCTGATGCCCGCGTCCGTTGGATGGATTTTGAGAAAGCCATTAAGGAAAACCGCTTGGAGAACAAATTTAACAACCTCGTGAAGGCTTCCTACATGGTGCCTACCGCTCTTGCCGAGAAGTATTACCAAAACAAGAACACGAAGGCTTCAGCCGATGTCATTGCTTTGCGTTATGCTACCATCCCGGACTCGACTATCGTTGTCACCGACAAAGACAACAAGGCTTTTTATGAGGAAAACAAATACCGTTATGAGACCGATGAGCGCCGCGACATCGAGTATGTGGTGTTTGAGATCAAACCGTCATTGGAAGACCGTCAGGATGCGCTCAAGTACGTTCAGAATATGAAGGAAGACTTCACCAATACTGACAATGTGGTCAACTTTGTCAACGCCAATTCCGACAAACGTTACGACAGCACTTGGGTGGGCCGCAAGGATGTTCCTCAGGCTGTGGAAGCCTCTGTGTTCGATTTGAACAAAGAAGTCGGTTATGTGTATGGCCCTTATGAAGACAACGATGCTTTCAATCTTGTTCGCATCGTCGAACTTCAAAATCGTCCCGATTCTCTTCGCGCCAGCCATATCCTTATCAGCTACAAGGGTGCTTACAACAGTCAGGACACCATCAGCAAGGAAGATGCTGAAGCTAAAGCCAGCGAGCTTCTTGCCCAGCTGAACGCTGCCAAGAACAACGACGAGCTGTTTGCTGAACTGGCCACCGCCAACAGCACCGACCCAGGTTCGAAAGACAAAGGTGGCGACCTCGACTGGTTCACCGATGGCAGAATGGTGTACGACTTCAACGAGTTTGTGGTAAACAACCCCGTGGGTACCGTGGGCATCGTGGAGACGCCTTTTGGCTACCATATCATCAAGGTTACGGATAAGACCGAAGCCCTTCCCAAGGCCCGTCTCGCTTACCTGACGCACGAAATCAGCTCAAGCACCAAGACCTATCAGAACACCTTCGCCGAAGCCAACAAGTTTGTGACGGAGAACAAGACCTATGATCAGTTTAACGCTGCCATCGAGTCTCAAGGCCTGACCAAGCGTACCATGCCTCGAATGAATGCCGCTACCTATCAGATTACGGGTATCGAGAATCCGCGCCAAATCGTGCGCTGGGCTTTCGATGAGAAGACTAAGGTGGGTGATATCTCCACCATCTTCGATCTCGACAATATGTTTGTTGTTGCCGCTCTGACCAACATCGTTCCCGAAGGTTATGCTCCGCTTGAAGTGGTGGCAGAACAATCCAAATACCAGATCTTGAACAAGAAGAAAGGTGAAGTGGCCGTCGACAAGATGAAAGCTTGCGGCACCGACACCAACCGTATGGTCAATGAGCTGGGTGCTGAGTCAACCACAGTCTCCGACATCACCATCGATTCACGTGTGTTGGGCAACTTCGGCGTTGAAGCCGACATCGTGGGCACAATCCTCGGTATGAAGGAAGGTGAAGAGGTTGGCCCTACTGCGGGCAACAGCAGCGCCTTCATCATCAAGAATGTGAAGTTTGTAGCTCCTGCTCAAACCTCTGACTATAGCGATGTGTTGCGTGAAAAGACCAGCCAATTCAATAACAAAGTGTTGGGTGGATCGATTTACAGTGCCCTCAAAAACAACGCCAAGATTGAGGACAACAGAATTAAGTTCTATTGATTGATTTGAATTTGAGTTATAAGATTTTTAAGTAACGATTGGGAGTGTGCCATTATTCAATGGCACACTTTTTTTGGAATGCAATAAATGCAGGCAAGTGCCGTTATCAATAGAGTTTGTGAATAATCATAAAACAGTACGATATGAATAGAATGAAATGCTTGTTGGCCGCCGTTATCGCTCTCGTCGTGATGGCTGGCTGTGGAAAAAAAGTGGATGTCGCTTTTGGTACTTCAACCCTTAGCATCGCTGCTGAAGGCGGGAGTGTTGAGGTGTCTCTGACCTCCAATGGCGACTGGACTATCGACACTTATCCCGAATGGTTGACGGTTAGTCCCACGTCGGGCAATGGTGATGCCACTCTGACACTCACCGCATCAATTAATAATAGCGATGCCGCCCGTTCGGGTGAAGTGAAGGTGTCGACTAAAGACAACTCGGCTACCCTGACGGTGTCGCAAGAGGTTATGGAAAAAGGATTCATCATTGTCAATCCGGAAATGATTGATTGTAACGCTGAAGGAGGCATTTTCACCTTGACGGTGAATTCCAACTGTGACTGGTCTGTAAATACTGCTGCCAACTGGCTTAGCTGCGATCCAATCAGCGGAACAGGCAACGGCACGGTAACAGTCAATATCACTCCTATTGATGGTGATGTGGAAATGCGTGAGGTCAATATCATATTCAGTAATTCCGAAAGCTTATTGTTGGCGGTTCGTGTGATGCAGCATGCGCCAATACATTACTCTATTGGAATAGATCCTACCGTGTTGGCATTTGATTATATGAGTGGTGAGCAGACGATCAACGTGCTCTGCGAAGGCAGTTGGACAGCTTCAACCGAAGACGATTGGATTATGCTTGGTGCTACCTCGGGCAGCGGCAACATGGAGCTGACTGTGGCTGTGACTGAAAACGAGACGGAGTTATATGCGCGTGAGGGCGCAGTCCAATTCCTCTCGGAAACGGGAGAATCTGTCAACTTGGTCATCAAACAGGATGGCGCACCTGATTCGCATTATCTGGAAGTGACCCCAACGACGATAGAACTCGGCAAGGATGGTGATGTTGTCGAGGTCGCCATTCATTGCAATGAGGATTGGACCGCTTCGGTGCAGGCCAATTGGGTTTCGCTGTCGGCATCATCAGGCTCGGGCGATAGCTCAATTGCATTGACCGCAGAGCCCAACTCCATTAATGAGATGAGGGTGACGACCCTCAATGTCGTCTCAGGTTCGTTGTCGCAATATGTCACTATTAGGCAAGAAGCGGGCAGCGAGCCCGTCTTAATAACCGCCAGCCCCGACACCTTGTATGTGGCTCATGGGGGTGGTTTTGCGCATTTCTCCATTACCGCCAATTCGAATTGGACTCTGGCAACTTCCGATAGCTGGATTGACTTGAGGACCACATCAGGCACCGGAGACGGTGATATTAGTATTGTTGTC
This sequence comes from Bacteroidales bacterium, assembly GCA_024689285.1. The sequence goes on from JAILDR010000148.1 coordinate 6,609, forward strand.
GATGGCAATAATTCCCAAGAACAACGTATCGGGGTGGTTAACATCATCCACAATTTCTCTGTGATGAAGAGTGTCGTTGTGGTTCAGGAAGGACGCCCGAGCATCCTGGAGACGGATGTCACCGAAATCCATGCGCCTATCGAAGGTGGCAGTTACACCGTCGTTGTTACCGCCAACCAGACTTGGCGTATTGAGAAGGATGTGGAATGGGTGAGCTGCATCCCGGCATCGGGCAGCGGCAACGGTGAGTTCCTCATAAAAATCTCCCCATTGGCTTCGGCACAATCGCGTAGTACCGAATTACGCATTTATGGTGGTTACGGCGGCTGTCTGGTCATTCCAGTGACCCAGTCGAATTAAAACGAAAAGAGGCGAGCTCAGCTCGCCTCTTTTCGTATCAGAATCCCATACTGAACCAGTACCAGAACTTGTCTTCCATTTCCTTCCAGGCTTGTCGGGTAGCTCCGGCAAAATCGGAAGTATATTGGTTAAGCAGCAAAGTGGCTTCCTGGGTCTTGCCGTCGTTGATGAGGGTTTGGGCTCTCTTTTCCACGGCTGGGATTTCGTCCAAGGCCTTTTGCTCGAAGCGGGTCACGTTACCGAGTAAGGAGCTTTTGGTGCGTCCCCATTGCACGGTAGCTAATTTGTTGGCCTTGCGGTAGTGCCAAATCCAAGCTTCCTCACGGTAACGCAGTTGACCACATTTGTCGAAACCGTCGGGCAGGGTTGTGGAACCAGAGAAAATGGGGATACGCGGGCTTTGGCCCGGGTTGTCGCAAGCCATCCAGCAAATGGCACCAATCTCATCAGGCATCCAGCTGCGGCATTGGGTGACAAAGTTATAACTGCTCCAAGCCACGGCAACGGTGCGCTGGAAGTTGATGGTGCCGGGAGCCAGATAATTAATTGTGTTCATCATTGTGCCGTTGACCCAAGGATTCGCGACAGGGCTGATGATGGTGTCGTCGACCATAGTTCCGTCGTCAAGACGCTTCTTGGCGACCATCTTCACGTTGCGTGTCATGTCCATGTCGGTGCCTTCGTAGGTGCTCTTGAACAGGTTGATGACATCCATCACGTCTACTTTTTCATCGGGTTTTACGGAGAAAGGCAGCTCCGGCATGTCGCGATTAAGGTTGAGAGAAGGAGCTAAGTGACTGAGGATGAAAAACTCGCGGTCGCTATAGTTCTTGCCGCCGCCATAGCTGCTGCGGAAGGCTTTCCAGAAGATGAAGTCGCCTTGACCGTCCCAGAGACCATATTTTTTTGCTACAGCCTCGCAGTTGTCGGAGCAGTAGAAATCCTTGCTGCCGCGTTCCAGCTTGCCTATACGGGCAATATTGGCGCTGACACCTACTTCACCATCGGGAATGCGCTTGGCTGCCCACACGCCACCGATTTTGTCGGGACCTTCGCCGAGGATTTCCATCTGCCACACCTCGTTCTTGTCAGCAATAGTGATGCATTCACCACCGTCGCCGTAACCATATTCCTTGACAAGACTACCGATGAGTTGAATGGCATCGCGGGCATTGTCACAGCGCATCAGGGCGACACGCTCCAGTTCCTCAATCAAAAACATACCTTTGCTGTTGACCAAGGTGTCTGGCCCCGAGAAGGTGGTCTCACCTATGGCCAGTTGTTTTTCGTTGAGGCAAGGGTAAGCCGTGTTGAGGTATGCATAAGTGTGAGCCACTTGAGGGATTTCGCCAGCCAGTTCAAGATTGCGGTTGTCAAAGGGGTCTTCGGTGTGCATGGTGCCTTTGTAAACCTTGTGGGTCTCAACGGGTTCGATGTCTTGTCCTTTTTTCTTTTTGCCTTTAGGCGTTTCTGAGATTTTGTAATCGGCAGCGGGCTCCCAGCGCATCCAGGTGCGGTAGCGGCCATCGCAGGTGTGAGAGGTGATGACGGAGCCGTCGGTGGAGGCGTTCTTGCCCACCATGATGCTGGTGCAGCAGGCACCATCGAACATTTCCTTTTCTTCCTGAGCTACGGCATTGAAGCCGAGAAGCAGCAGGGCTGACAGTAGTAGTGATTTGAATTTTAACATGTTATTTGTTGAATTGTTGATTGTTTGATCGTTTAATTGTTGAGATTTCGACTCTTTACCGTGTTTGTGAGTCCAAAAATAGGAAAGAAAACGATTGGTTGGGGAGAAAGGCGTAAATATTTATAGATTATGCCCAAAACAGTTCCTCTGCCACGCCGTCGGCGAAGAGCATCTGTTCGTCGGTGAGGTAGAGGAATTCCCGTGTCTGAGAGAGGCGGCCTTGGGCGATGAGGGGTTGGGCTTGTTGTTCGCAATAGTTGGAGAAGCGTTCGCCCATCTCGCGTTTCAGCCATTTCAGGTCGATGCCCCAGTGGGTACGGAGCCGGAGCATAATGTATTCGTCGTATTGCTGCTCGGGAGCGAGTTGCTCTTTTTCTTGGACACGCTTTGCGTCATTGCGAGGAACGAAGCAATCTAGGCATTCATTATCGTTTGTAAACTTGTTCTCTGGATTGCTTCGTCGTGCCTCCTCGCAATGACGCGATGCGGCAGATGAAGCATCGCAGTAATGCTCTATATTGGAGACGTTCCATTGTCTGGATTTTCTGTCGAAAGAATGTGCCGAAGGCCCAAGGCCGAGATAAGGCGTTCCAAACCAATTTGAGGCATTATGCCTGGAATGCATTCCCCGGCGGCAGTAATTGGAGATTTCGTAGTGCAGATAGCCGTTTTCCTGAGTGCGTCGGCAAAGGATTTCATAGTCCCGCAAGGCATCGTCGTCATTGATAGGTAGGGCTTTCCCCAATTCGATTTGCTTGGTGAGGATGGAATTGGGTTCCAGCGTGAGGGCGTAGGCCGAAAGGTGGGGGAGATGGTATGCGAAGAAAACATCAAGATTGCGGTTCCATTGTTCAGCATTGGAGGTAGGCAGGCCATAGATAAGGTCGATGCTGATGTTCTCGAAGCCTGCAAGTTTGGCCCAGTCTAAACATTGCTGTGCATGATGAGCATCGTGCCTGCGACCCAGATATTGCAAGTCGTTGTCGAAGAAGCTCTGTATGCCGATGCTGAGGCGGTTGATGCCGATTGTGCGCAGACCTTGGAGATATTCAAGCGACAGCGTGTCAGGGTTGGCTTCAAGGGTGATTTCGGCTTGGGGATGAATAGAATAGGTGTCGCGAATATGTTGCAGCAGGTCTTTGATTTCTTCAATGCTGAGCAAGGAAGGGGTTCCGCCACCAAAGTAAATCGTATCAACGGTTTCGGAAGGCCTGAGATAATCCTTTCTCAAGACCATTTCTTCCTTCAAAGCCTCCAAGAACCGGTCTTTCAGCTTCAAGGAAGGAAGCGAGTAGAAGCCGCAGTAGCCACACTTCGACTTGCAGAAAGGAATATGGATATAGACACCTGCCATGCTGCAAAAATAAGAAAAGTCCCGCGTCAGCGACGCAGGACTTTCCATGTTTTTTGACTACGGATTAGTTCTTCTTGCACTTTTCGCAGCCGGCGAGGCACTTGTAGGCCAGTCCGGCGAGGCAGGCACCGACCAGCGGGGCCACGATGAAGAGCCACACCTGACCCATAGCACTCCAGTTGTCGCACTTTGAGAACAGGGCGACGCCAAGCGAACGGGCGGGGTTAACCGAAGTGTTGGTCAGCGGGATGCTGATGAGGTGGATGAGCACGAGGGTGAGACCAATGGCCAGACCGCCGAACTTGCCGTTGGCGTGGCTGCTGTCGGTGACACCGAGGATGACCATCAGGAACACGAAGGTCAGCAGGGCCTCAACAAGGAAGGCACCACCGCATGAAATGGCTTGATAGTCGCTGTTGCCAGTAGCCTTCATGAAGTCTGTACCAAAACCGTTGGCTGCAAAAACACCAGTGGCTTCGCCGCCGATGGCCTTGAAGACAACGAGCAGCAGAGCGCCGGCAATGATGCCGCCAATGAATTGGGCTGCCCAATAGGTCAGCATTTCCTTAAAGCTCATGCGTCCGTTGACAAAGACGCCGAAGCTGACGGCAGGATTGAGGTGAGCACCCGAGATGTGACCAATGCCGTAGGCCATAGCCACCACGGTGAGACCGAAGGCGATGGAGACACCCAAGAAACCTACATGTCCGAAGAGGGCTGTGCCGCAGCCTCCAAAGACCAGGACGAAAGTGCCGAACAATTCGGCAAAGAACTTGTTACATGTTTTCATAACGCTTTGAAATTAGGTTAGTTATTGAATTAGTTGTGTTGTTGTTCGTCTGCAAAAATACGAAATATTCAATCCTGTTGCGCTTTTTTGTGATAAGAATTCCAAAGAAAGGCTTGCTGTTTTGGGAAAAAAAGACTATTTTTGCAATTCGAAAAAAGTAACGAAACCATGCCACGCAAGACCGACGGAATACCCTTTGAGCTACAGCCGGGTCCCATTAAAGACGATGAGGGGAATCCCTTTCTCTATGCCAAGCCTGTGGTCAAGTACAAGTATGACCTCGATGCCTTTGCAAGCTATTGCGCCAAAGAAAACACCAGGACCAAGGGCGAGATGCTGTATTACCTTTCGGTGTTCAAAGATGCTGCCATCCAATTGCTCAAGGAAGGCAATCGCGTAGAGACCCCATTCGGTTCGTTTGCCCCCAAACTGAAGCTGCGTGGCAGGCATACCGACGCCGACAAGGTGAAGGGGCGTGATGTCGAGTATAGCGGTGTAGAGTTCATTCCGTCAAAAGAGTTCGTTGAGAAAGCCAACTGCTCGCGCCACGGATTTCGCTTGGAGAAAAAGATTGTGGGGAACAGGCAGATGTACGACCCCAAAGCGATGGAAGAGGCGTTGCGTCGTTGCACAGGACGTGGCTTCACCACGATTAAGGCTTTCATGGTCTTTAGTGGCTTGAAATACCAATCGGCAAAGCGCTACCTCGACAGTCTTTGCCTTGGCGAGAAGCCCCGTCTGTATCGTTCCAAGGAAGGTGGCTCGTGGTGTTATTTCGTTACGGCTCCAAGTAATGGATAATCGTTAGGTTTTCGGCATTCGCCGAAAACATTTTCTCCCAACGCCGAAACTTTTTTCAGCCTCCGCCGAAAACCTTTTTGGCGGTTGAGAAAACTCCAACGAAACGGCATCTGGCTCCCTGCGAAACGGCTTACAACTCCCTGCGAGACAGTGTCCGACTCCCTGTCTGATGGTTTCCCGTCCCCAGGGGGGCAGTTCATTCCAGCTTTCACTTCAGATTTTGGCTATCTTTACCCCGCCAAGCCGGGAGAAATCGGCTGGCCAGAAGAACGATGCGCCGCATGACGATAAGGGGTGCGCATGTGCTCTGCGCCCCATTGCTCTATGGTTTCCTCGTTGATAACACCCTCGTCCCATAAAGCGTCAATTGCTTTTTGGGCCTTCTCTGCAAAATACCTTGCCAATAAATCCTTGAACTCATTCAGTTCGGCTTCTGAGTGGATGCTGTTCAAGGCGTTCATCAACTCAAGTTGAGCCATTTCGCTGTACGACATGATGCTTTTCTCCTTTCTCGCCGCAAAAATAAACATTTTTACCGAAAAGCCCTTGCACAATCCAAATTTTATCTATCTTTGCCTCGCCAAGCCGGGAGAAATCGGCTGGCCAGAGAAAGCGCATTCTTCGCTTTGTTCCTCGGTGAAATTTATGCTTGCAGATTTGTATAAAATTAGTATTTTTGCAGCCATAAAACAAGATTATTATGGATACCATGACCGAACAGACAACTCCCTTCTCGCCATTCCAGATTGAAATGTTGGAACTTGTCTCACGTGTCCACTCCGAAGGAGAGATGGACGACATTCGCCGTTTGTTGGGACAATATTTTGCCAAACAGGCAGAAGATGCCATCGACCGTCTGTGGGATGAAGGTAAGTTGAACGACGAAGTGATTGAAGGCTGGAAACACGAACACATGCGGACTCCATATACTCAGCAATGAATATTGTACTCGACACCAACTGCCTTTTGATGTCCTTGTCGCGCAGGGGACGTTATTACCCCATTTGGCGCGATTTTGTTTCCGGAAAGTACACTTTGTGTTTCACTAATGAAATACTGACAGAATACGAAGAAATATTGACTCAAAAGTTAGGGCCTGATATTGCTTCCAATGTGATTAAGGCCATCCTGGATTTGCCCAACACACGGATGGTTCAAGTTTATTACCATCTGAGACTTATCACGGCCGATCCAGATGATGACAAATTTGTGGATTGTGCATTCAAAACCAATGCACGGTTTATCGTCACCGAAGACCATCATTATGATGTGTTGCGGAAGGTTAAGTATCCTGTTGTTAATGTGATAGATATTGACAGTTTTTTGGATTATTTACAAATCCTACACAGCAATAATTGATTTTTTCCGAGAATTCCTTGCATTTCCCATTTTCTTTGTATCTTTGCCTCGCCAAGCCGGGAGAAATCGGCTGGCCAGAGAAAGCGCATTCTTCGCTTTGTTCCTCGGTTGTGAATCTGGACAATTCGCATGATGTAAGGGGAATAATGAGATGATGAGGCTTTCACTGTTTAATGTTTGTGTACCTAAACACCTAACATAAACAGTGGAGCTTTACCGTATCCATTATTTTATACATCATGGGAGTCCAGACCCAACAACCAGAAATAAGGATAAGTTTGGGAGGCTCCGCTCTGTTTGCCATTGAATAATGCCGCCCTTAGAGCCGAGGACGCAAACAAAAAGAAACAATAATGGAAAACGGAGAAAACAAAAATCTTCAGGGAAGAAGAGATTTCTTCAAAGAAGCTGCAAAAAAGACCCTTCCGTTTCTTGGTGCCGTGGCACTATTAAGCAATCCTGTGATTGCAAAAGCAGTAGAAAGGGAACCTATGGGATGCAATGGATGCCAAGACTATTGTGTTGAAGGTTGTAAAACAGGGTGTGGTGGAAAGTGTGCTGACCATTGCGCTCTATCATGTTCGGAATCATGTAAAGAAACGTGCCGAGGATGCCAAGGGGGATGTAAAGATACATGCAAAGGTTCCTGCAGATACAGTAACCGTTAAATTAAAAAACAATGCAAAACAATCTTAAAAACAGAAGAGAGTTCTTTAAACAAGCTGCGATAAAAGTTTTGCCCATTTTTGGTACTGCCTTGTTAGGGAGCATCCCCTTTTATTCAAGTGCAAATAATGTAATGGAAGTTGGATGTGGAGACTGTAACAGACCTCGTTTCGCACCAGTAAGGCAACGAAATAGTCTACCTGGGACAAGCTGCAGAGGTTGCTATAGTTCATGCGTAAATAACTGCACAAGTACTACCTCACAAAGAACCGGTTGCCCAGGAGATTGCCTCCATTCATGCCGAGATGCTTGTTATCAATCCTGTTATGGACGCTGTGAGTTGTCGTGTACGGATGGCTGTGGCAATAGTTGTCAAGGTAACTGTCAAGGTAATTGCCAAGGTAACTGCCAAGGTGATTGTATGGGAACTTGTCAAAGTACTTGCCAAGGCAGTTGTCAAAACACCTGTAGTGGAAGTTGCTCTAATTCTTGCGCGGGTAGTTCAGTATAAATATAGATAATCCTAATAAAATGAAGTCAATTCCTTATAGAATTCTTTTCCTACTATTGATGACCTTACCTTTCTTTAATCATGCGACAGCGCAAAACGATAAACTAATTGGCACATGGAAAGGGTCTTATGTCAACTATTTTCATGGTAGGATAGATGTTGAAGTAACAATTGACTATGTTGATAGTGCTTGGTCAGTTAGAGAAACAGGAGTAATGCATAAATATTCTTCTACTCCGAATGTGATAAATTGTTATGACATTTCACAAGATGATAATATTTTGAGATGGTTTCACAAGAGTCGCACAGTTTTCGAGAAAGACGATGAGATGTACTCTAATAAGGGATGGGGTGCTTTGGATAGTTATACATTGGTTCAAGTTGAATACAAAGGGGGAACACTACATTATGTAAATGGTTCATGGCATAAATATGTAACGTATGGAATTGATGCCGAAATAATTAATCAAGACATAGGTCCTGAAAATAATCCAGCTCTTATAGATGAAACTATATTATACAAAGTGGAGAGCGAGCAACAACACTAAATCATTTTGAGTTTTTTTATAATTCGGTAATTACAATTCATCAACTTTATATGGCAATTATTAAAGACAATGCTGACTCCTGGCAGTCCGGCATGGCGAAAAACATCACCTTCATCGTCACAAAGGACTGCCAGTTGGCCTGCAAATATTGCTACCTTGTGGGCAAGAACGTGAAGGAACGGATGCCTTGGGAGGTAGCCAAGACCTTCATCGACTATGTGCTCGACCATGAGACCGACCCCGATTTCGCTTACGAGTCGGTGGTGTGGGACTTCATCGGCGGCGAGCCTTTCTTGGAGATAGAGCTTATCGACAAGATTTGCGACTACATCAAGGTCGAGCTGTACAGTCGGAATCACCATTGGTTCAACTCGTACCGCTTCTCCTTCTCCACCAATGGCATCAACTACCATGAGAAGGCCGTGCAGGACTTCATCAAGAAGAACCGCGAGCACCTTTCCATCGGCATCACTATCGACGGGACGGAAAAGAAGCACGACTTGAACCGTGTGTACAAGATTACCGAAAAAGGTTCCTACAAGGATGTAGTGAAGAACATCCCATTGTGGTTGGAACAGTTCCCTGGAGGCGGCACCAAAGTCACCATCTCCTCTGCGGACATTCCGTATATCACTGAGAGTGTGTTGCATCTCTACAGCCTTGGCATCCACGAGGTGAACATCAACGTGGTGTTCGAGGACGTTTGGCAAGAAGGCGACGACCTCAAGTTTGAGGATCAATTAATGCAACTGGCCGATGCCATCATCGACGGTGGCTATTATCAGGACTATGCATGCTCGTTCTTCTCGGAGCATATCGGCAAGCCTATGGATCCCGAGCGCGACAACCAGAACTGGTGCGGCGCGGGCAAGATGCTTAGTGTGGACGCAGCGGGGAACCTCTACCCTTGCACCCGCTTTGCACAATACTCCCTCCGCGACAAGGAGACTTGGACCATCGGCAACATCAAGGACGGCATCGACAAGAACAAACTGCGTCCTTTCCTCACCTTGGACAGAACCACCCAAAGCAAGCCGGAATGTATCAGCTGTGAGGTGGCCAGCGGCTGTGCCTGGTGCCAAGGAGAAAACTACGACGCGGCACAGACGCACACCGTGTTTGAACGCGCCACTGCCATCTGCCTCATGCACAAGGCAAGGGTGAGAGCCAACAACTACTACTGGAACAAGCTCTACCGCAAACTCGAATTAGAGGACCTGCGCGAGCAGTACGAAGCCAATAAACGCGAAGTGAAACCTGAAATCTGTTAAGCCATGCTGCAATACCTTGTTATATTATTAGACGACACCAGCGTGGCCTATTGCCATGCGGACAACCCGCTGAAGGAAAAACGGTTGATGCCGATTGAAACCCTGAAGAAAGGCATTCTTTTCGGAATGAAGCAAAACCTGATGATTCAATATGTCTTCCCCGGTTACGAACTCCCGAAAGAGTATGCTGAAGTCATCGAGAGCATTGACAACGTGAAGATTTATCCCGTTGGTTGCAAGCCCATTACGGGAATTGCAAACGATGGAGAAACTGATGTGGAAGTGGCCAATGCCGTTCCTGAAGAAGTGGAAGCCAAGAACTTGGTGCTTCGCCTTACTTTCAGCGAGATGTGTGCGAAAAAGGATATAATTGTCAAGCTGTTCGCTTCAGGTACAAGAATCAACCTTTGCATTACCGATGTGGAGCAATTCACGGACGGGCAGATTGAGACGTACAAGCAGGTTCTGAACGAGTGGAACACCTCTTTGCTCGACCTTTACAAGCAAAGCCAATCCCCGCAATTCAACCTCTTGACGGACAGGATGATGCTCGACAAGATGCACAATTGCGAGGCTGGTGTGAGCAACATCACCCTTGCCCCGAACGGGAAGTTCTACCTCTGCCCTGCCTTCTATTACGACGAACAAACTAAGGTGGACAACCAACTGAACCATCATCAACCGACTTCGGACAATGCTGTTGGCGATTTGGAAAACGGCTTGGACATTCCTAATCCACAACTGCTGAAACTCGACCATGCGCCCTTGTGCCGCAACTGCGATGCCTACCAATGCCGCCGTTGTATTTGGCTCAACCGCAAGCTGACATGGGACCTCAACACACCCTCGCACCAGCAATGCGTAATGGCGCACATTGAGCGCAACGCTTCCCGCGACTTGTTGAATGACATCCGCAAAGTGGGTGAGTTCATGCCCAACATCGACATCAAAGAAATCAACTACTTGGATCCGTTTGAGGTCAGGAAGGAGTTTTAGGACATGGAAACCAAGCCCTGAAAGGGCGATACTACAATAACCGCGGGTCGCGACCCGTGGCAGCACACAAATCAAACACACACAATACAATGAAGAAAAAAGTAGGTCAGGTAACTCCTGAAGAAAAGAATGAAATCCAGCAGCTCTTCGAAAGAAGAAACGGCCTGAACGAGCTGGCGAAAATCCTCAGCGCCGACAACACCGAGCTTTACGAGAAACTCGTCAAAGACATGGGTGAGACGGGCACCAAGTTCCAGAACTGGTGGGACCGCATGTCGCAGAAATACCAGTGGGAATCCGCTGAAAACGGCAACTGGGAAATCAACTTTGAAACCAACGAAATCTATCTCGTATCATGACGCTGTTATTCATCGGTACAACAGAGCTGCTGCTCATCGTCGGCGTGGCCTTGCTCATCTTCGGTGGCAAGAAGGTGCCAGAGTTGATGAAGGGCTTAGGCAAAGGCGTGCAGAGCTTTAAGCAAGGCATGAACGAGCCTGTACAGGAAGACAAGCCGCAAGAGGTGACGGATGAAGCAGAAGCCGAACCCAAAGAAAACGAAGGAGCCGGACAATAACTCCGACCCGAACATGATGACCTTCGGTGGACACCTTGAGGTGCTCCGCCGGATGTTGTTCCGCATCATCGCTGTGGTGATGGTGCTGGCAGTTGTCATCTTCTGTTTCAAGGACAAGACCTTTGAGTTCCTCCTCGCGCCCAGCCAGTGGGACTTCGTCACCTATCGCTATATTGAGGCCTTCCTGCATCGGCTTGGCTCCAGCTTCCATTTCAGCCAGTTTCACATCAACTTGATTGCCACCGAGCTTTCGAGCCAATTTATGACGCACATTTCAACGGCCTTATACCTTGGGCTGCTTGGGGCTTCGCCTTACATCTTGGTGGAGTTGTTCCACTTCATCACGCCAGCCCTGTATGAGAACGAGAAGAAGTATTCCGTCCAAGTCGCCGCCATCATGTATGTGCTATTCATCATTGGCGTATTGATGTCATATTTCATCCTGTTCCCCATCTCGTTCAGGTTCTTGGGCACTTATAGCGTCTCGGGAATGGTGGAGAGCAACATCACCCTGAAATCTTACATCAGCACCTTCACCACTTTGACTTTGGTGATGGGATTGGTGTTCCAATTGCCTGTTGTCGCATTCTTCTTGGGGAAACTCGAGATAGTAACCGCCACGATGCTGTCACAATACCGCAAGTATGCTTTTCTCGTCATCATGGTGTTGGCCGCTGTCATCACTCCTCCTGACCTTATGACGTTAATCTTGGTTACCATTCCTTTGTACCTGCTCTACGAAGTGAGCATTCTTGTGCTAAGACGTATGGAGAAAAGATGACACAGCAGCATTAAAGGCCTCGTGATTCTTGTTCGCCACAAAGTGGTCGCCTTTGATAATCTCTAATTTTGCGTTGGGCAGGCTGTTGTAAATGAGTCTGGTGTGCGACTCTTTAATCATATCCTTTGTGCCGGCAATAACCAAGACGGGCATCGTCAGTTGCGACAGTTCAGAAGGCTCAATATGAGGCTCGTTGACCATCAAGGCAAGTAAATCGGCATTTTTTTTCGCCTCTTCCGATTTCTTGGTGAAGCATCTCGCAATATGATACCCCATCACGATGGGCCATTGGTAACGAGGCTTCACGCCGTTAGGGAACAGGTTGGCACCGTTAAGGATAAGCTTTTCCACCCGTTCGGGATGCTTTAGGGCAAGGGTCAGGGCGATGTTGCCGCCGTCGGAGAAACCGAGCAGGATGGCCTTATCGATGCCTTTTTCATTCATGAAGTCGTGAAGGTCTTCAGCAAACTGCTTGATGGAGAAGGGCTTCTCGCCCCTTGGGGACTGGCCGTGCCCGCGGGTGTCTAAGGCGATAACGCGATACTGCTTTGAGAAGTGGTCGATTTGATGCACGAAATAGCTGCTGTCCTCCCCGTTGCCATGCAGGAGAATCAGCGTAAAGCCTGAGCCTTGTTCTGTGTAGTGAAGTTGGATGTCCATAATCACATGAATCTTTTTCTTTCTTCTTCCGTGAACTTCTCAATCGCATATCGTAGCATTGTGCGCGGCATTGTCGCATATCGTGTCGATAACCAGTCTTTCAGCCGTTGTTCATCGCGTTTGCCAGCTTCGCGCAGCAGCCAACCTACGGCCTTCTGCAGCAGGTCGTGGAGGGGTAGGGGTTTGGTCAGGAAAATATCGGCAATGGTGTAGGTGTCATCCAGCTCCCCGTGTCTGATAAACTGCATCGTGCTCACCATTCCGATGCGCTGTTCCCAGAGGGTCTTCCCGTCGCGGGCCAGGTCGTAGAGCAGGGTACGGTCTTTGTCCAAGAGCCAGGTGCCGAGCAGTTCGTAGCAGGAGAGGTCTACCAAGTCCCAGTTATTAATGTAGTGGGTGTGGTTGAGGTAGAAATCGATGCATAGCTGT
>JAILDR010000096.1 GCA_024689285.1 Bacteroidales bacterium
CTCCCTCATCGGTGGTGGTGACTCAGTAGCCTGCATCAATAAGTTCGGTTTGGCCGACCAAGTGAGCTACGTCTCCACAGGCGGCGGCGCTTTGCTCGAAGCCATCGAAGGCAAGGAACTCCCAGGTATTGCTGCTATTAAAAAGTAAAACGGTCTTTAAGGCTTAAGTAAAACAATCTTTAGGGCTTTGCTGTCACTACCCATGGACAGCGAAGCCCTAAATTGTTACAATTCCAGACAGCCATACGAGAACCAATCAACAAGGAAAAAAGGGAGCCGCCATCAGGCAGACCCCCCCTTGATCCCTCTAAAATTAACTGCAACAACTGCAACAACTGCAACAGAATTAGCTCGCGAGTTTGACTTTCTTCATGTAATCCTCTGTTTTGCAGAAGTTTCGGTTTTCTTCATCAAAAACAATATACTTGCGGTTCATCCAGCTGCGTAGGGTCGACTCGCCGTCGCCCTGCTTTCCGCAGCTGAACCTCATGTTGCGGTATTGTTCGCGGGTGAAGCTGTCGGGCAGCAGGTTGAGCAGGTTTTGCGGACCGCGCTGGCGCTGCATCGCCACCTCCTCGTTCAGTTCGTCCTCCAGCTGCTGGCCGAAGTAGAGCATCTTGCACCAGAGGTCGTACTGCACGCTCCAGCGGATGAACTCATCGAAGGTCTCGCCCCATTGGCAGCCGTTGGCCACATAGAGCACCATACTCTTGAGCCAGGCAATCACATGGGCGCGATAGCTGAGCACGCGGTAGGCCTCCGACTCATAGAGCCTGATGCGGTCCTCGTTCTCGTCCCGCATGGCGAGGGACAGTTTTGTGGCCTCCGGACAAAGGATGAGTCCGCTGGCGGCTTCCAACCGGTTGATGTAAGGTTTCAGTTCCTCGGCGAAGGCCTCGTCGTAGTCGCCGAACACTGGTGCCGAGTGGTCGTCATCGTTGCGGATGATGGTCGCGATGTCAAGACGGCTCAGGGTGCCGTCGTTCACCATCTTCCTGAAGAAGCGCTTGGCGTTAGGCGGTGTGGTGGAGGCGTTGAAGTTCCAGCGCAGGGGCGCGATGCCCGAGACCGCGTCGGCACCCACGCGCTCCTGTCCGGCCAGCGCGTTGTCGAAGGCCTTGCGGATGAGCAGCCCCACCTCGTCGGGGCTTCGCTTCGAGGTCACCTTCTTAAGTGCGTCGATCTCGTCAGTGAGGAGGTAGAGGTAGCGCTCGCCGTTGCTGTTGGCGTCGATGACGCGCTGGTTGAAGGCCGCGTCGGTGAGGTCGTCGCCAAGCATCTGGATGCAGATGTCCTTCGGGCGCGGCATTTTCATCTTCATCTGTGCGTTCATCCGTTTCCATTCCGTCTCACGCTCGCGGTTGGGGAGGTCGCGCAGGCGGATGTCCTCCATGATGAGCTCGACGGGCTTCTTGATGCAGCCCTTGCCGACGGACTGGCGTCCGACCAGCACGTTCATGAAGGTGGCCTCGTGAAGGACGTTGTCCCAGTAGCGGAACTTCACGCCGTGCAGATGCGCCGCAAGGGCGGGGAACACGGCTGAAGCCACAGCGGGCTTGTAGTAGGAAGGGACGTTCTTGGTGAGCAGGCCGATGAGGGCCGGCAGCTCGTTGGGCAGTTCGGGCGGCATAGCGATGCCGCAGTTTTCTTGAAATGGTAACATGATTTTTGGTTTTAAAAGGTTAATTGGGTCATTTTTGGTTCATTTTTGGGGTTAATTTTAGGTAGGAGGAAAGTAGGAGTTAGGTAGGAGTTACATCGGAGTTGGAAATTTTGGATTTTGCGGTCATATTTGGTTAATTTTTGGGTTTGGATTTTCGGTTTTGGTGCCGCAAAGATAGAACATGGTTTTTGCGCTTTACGAATAAAACGGCAAAAATTTTTGCACATATAACTAATTTTTTACAATATACTAATACACAATCAAATACATTTTCATTTCAGTCGTTTTGTTGCAGTTGTTGCAGTTGTTGCAGTTTTTTTTTCGGCCTATGCAGACGGCACCCCTTGGGTACTACGGCTCAAATCGGCTGCTGAGCTTGTCTAAGTTTAGTTAGTATGTGCCTGCTTTTTGAAAAATTCCAATCATCTTATTTCCAGCAATATATCCGACAGCAAACGACAACAAACGACAACAGTTGACTACAAACGTTTAATCAACGGCTTAGTCTTGACAAGGTTTGCATCTTTGCAGGGTAAAACTTAATTCATAAGAGTATGACAAACAAAAAGCCATTCGACAAAGAAAACACGACAAAGATTCCGTTCGGAGATCTTATTGAACTCATCAACCAGAAATGCGACTACAAATTTGCTATTATCGACAATGAGGTTGACGAGGAACTGATGACATTGGCCAGGAAGGAAGGCATTGACCTGACGGGCTATAAGCATGTGATTGAAACATCGGGTATACAGCATTCTGAGAATAGGCATGGAAAACAAAGCAAGGACAGAGAGCCGTTGTCAATAGAGGATTACTTGCTAGTCCCGTTTATTATTCGGAATCGGGATAAAGTACACATTTCGTCATCAAAATCAAAGCTTCATGAAATGAATCTGTTGGTCTATGAGAAGCAGATAGGATTAAACTACTATTATGTGGAAGAAATCAGGACAGGGAAAAAGAGTTTGGCATTCCAGACTATGTACAAACGTGCAATAAAAAGCCCCTCTGACGAGGGGCTGTAGGTGTTATCGCGGAGGGTGCATCCATAAGGCCGCCCCTTTACGTCTTGATAATCAATTCATTTTTCACTCCGTTTCCGCGACCAACTGCCTGCAAAAATACAACATTTCCATGAATCCGCAAGGGGTTGGTAGAAAAATGCCGCATTTTCCGTCTGTTCAGCCGAAAACACCGCCAAAAAACGAACCTATGTTCATTGGCTGATGAACATAACTGGATTGGCCGATGAACATAACTGGATTGGCTGATGAACCTAGGTTCGGGAAAAAAGAGTCAAGTGAACCACAATGAAAACAAATTCGTGTACCATAGGCGTAGGATAGGCGTAGCGTAGACGTAGTATAGGCCAAGTGCATCCTGTCAATAGGAATCAGTCGCAAGACACAAAAGTGAACCTGTTACGGCGAATCACGATCATTTCATACATTTTTCCAACCTTTTCGTACATTTCACAAAAATCGCTATTTTTGCATTCCCGACAAGTTGCTACTTTTGCCTCGTCAGGCTGATAATAATAATGTAAAATGATATAATGATTATGAAACCGCTACACTTTTTCCTTACGTTGCTGATGCTTGCCGGAGTTGGATGCTCTCCGACCCCGCAGGCTGAAAAGCAGCATGCAAAAACCGAGCATCATGCTCCTGCCAACGGCATCTATTATTGGAAGACGGTCTTTGACCTCAACGAGACGGAGCGGAACTTCCTTGAAGAACATCATGTGAAAAGGCTTTATCTACGTCTCTTCGATGTGGTGCCAGCCGACAAAAGCGAGAAAAGCGCCTTTGACTTTGAGGCAGTACCCAATGCCACGATTGCGTTCAAGAATTCCATCCCTGAGAATGTCGAGATTATCCCCGTGGTTTATATCACTATTGACGCGTTGAGGCAAATCGTCAATTCGGATAAAGACTATGCAGGGCTTATCGTGGAACGGGTGATGAACATTGCAGATTTTCAGGATTTGGGTCACATAAGCGAGGTGCAGCTGGATTGCGACTGGACACAGCGGACGCAGGACGGCTATTTTGCGCTCTGCAAGACTGTGAAAGAGAAGCTGGAACCATACGGCATTGAGTTGAGCTGTACCATCAGACTGTGGCAACTGGCTTGTGCCTGTCCCCCAGTTGACCGTGGCGTGCTGATGTTGTACAACACGGGAAATGTCACCAGCCCTGATACCCAGAATTCTATTCTCGACCTTGATGATGTGAAATCCCATTTGAAGGGCAACGATTACGACTTACCGTTGGATTTTGCCTATCCTGCTTTCAACTGGTATGTGTGGTTTCACAATGGTGCATACAGAGGTCTGTTTCACGAAATGCCTACTGGAGAACTTGACGAATGTGATACATTACGCGAAGAGCGCGTGAGTTTTGAAGATCTTCGGAGTTTGGACAGCCTTTTGCACATAAAAATCCACAAGTCAGAATGCGCGTCTGTTATACTTTATCATCTTGATTCAGCTAACCTTTCAAATTACAGCACCGATGAGATACGCCAGATTTATCGTTACAATTAGCCTTGTTTTTGCCGTTGGCTGCGCATTTGCATGTGGCCCTAACATATATCCTCCTTCGGGATATTACCTGTTTCACCTTGTGGACTTGCCAGACAATCCCGCTGAGAACTACAACTTGAACAACAACAGGAACTGTCAGCTGTGGCAGCAGCAAACATCGGCCAGCATACCGTTGGACGACATCTATCGGTTGGTTTACAAGTTTGATATCGAAACGCTTAATGGGTTGAAATCGCACATTATCCCAGAGGAAGTGAAAGGCAATCAAATGGCGCAATGGTTGGTAGAGCATGATGACCAAGAGGCACTTGATTTCCTGATTCTGGCGAAAAACTGCGAGTGGCTGCGTCGAGAGAGCCTTTCGCCTTGGTATTATCCTTCAAAAGACGACCCGGTGAGGTATTCACTTAATGATTTAGTTGAGGTGGCCAGGCAGAAGATGGACGGGCGTTTTGCCGACCGCTATGCTTTGCAAGCAGTCAGGGCTATGACTTCGCTCAAACAATATGAGGAAATCATTCGCTTTTGGAATGATACGGAAGCACGGGTGCCTGAAGGCGTTTTGCGCCAGATGGTCTTGTCGTATGTTGCTGGTGCCTACGTCCATCTTGACGACATCGAGCAGGCCAAACACTATTACATTTTGGCCGATGATATTATCGGCCTTCTGGAATGCGACCCACGCTATCGTGGAACATTGAGCCGCGTTGAACAGATGGAACTCCTCTATGAAAACTATCCTGACTGTCCTGCGTTCCGTCTGAAGCTTTGGGAAATATTGGGGCAGATAGAACCTAACCACGACCTCAATTCAGATAATTGGTGGGATTGGTATGCCCCTGTTGAAAAAGATGAAGTCATTCAACTGGGCTTGCTCTGCGACAAAATCCTTGAAGGCGATTTGCCTGCCGATAAAGCATTGTGGGCATACGCTGCCACTTTCATTGCCCACTTGCAAGGCGATGACAAAAAGGCCGACCGTTATCTGAGGACGGCTGAAAAAGCCGTGAAAGACCAGAACCTTTCGGATGCCATCAAAGTGATGCGCATTTACATTGACGCGCAAATCTGCACCTACGACAAAGCCTACGAGCAGAAGCTTTTTGCACAACTGCGTTGGTTGCAGGACATGTTGGAAGCCCATATTGACGACGAGACCATCAGCGAGACAAGTAGTGTCTATTGCCTGAAATTCTGTCTTAGCTATTACTATTGGAACGATGCCATGCGCTGCATCCTCTTGGGCACAGTATGCCCAAAGATGATGGAAGCCGGCAAAACTTCTCTGGCTTTGCAGCTGGCCAATATGGCGAGCTATTCGCTGCTCAACGCGATTGGTGAAATAGGCATTACCTGTTGGGACGATGACCTTATCCAAAAATATGGCGGCCAACATATCTCGATATCGTTGGAGGAATATAGGAAAAGCCATTTCTTCAACGAATATGACTATAGCTGTCATTTCGCTGCCATGATGGACACCTTGTCGGCCAACGATTTGATGGCCTATGTCCGTGTGGTGGAAAAGCCGCAAACAGAGTTCCAGCGGTTCATTAACGCCCATTCCTATACCAATCTTGATTATCTCAACGAAATCATAGGGACACATTGTTTGCGTGAAATGCGTTACGCCGAGGCGGAGCGATACTTTATGAAAGTGTCGTCGGACTATTCCCTGTGTACCAATGTCTACAAATACGATTATTTGAACCGAGACCCGTTTAGTCTAAATCCCAGGCTATGGAGCCACGGCATGGAGGCCAAGTTGTTCTTTGCCAAGACGATGAACCGCATGGAGCAGGACATTGTCGCCACCACCGACCCCAACCTAAAAGCCTTGTTGATGCTTGACTTCGGCATAGGTTTGCGCAACTCGTTTGATTATTGCTGGGCATTGACGCAATACAAATATGGATGGTTGTGGGGGAATGTTGGGCACTATGATTGGCAAAAAGATGAGAAGTGCTTGAACGCCATGCAGCGGGTGGAGAAGCTTTTCAGCGAGGCCTTTGCGACTTTCACCAACGACGAATATGCAGCCCAAGCCCAGCTGCGTTTCAGCAACTATAAGACTGTGATGGAGCGTTATCCTGAGACCCAGGCGGGCGACATTGTGCGAGGGTGCTGCGACAACTACGCTGATTATCATGCGGAGAAGGGAAAGAATCTGGCTTATTTAAGCCATTGAAAAGCAAGACTATATCCATTACAACAAAATCCGAAACGCCGCCATAAACCATGGAAAAATTTCATCGCGTACCTTCAACGTAGTCTTATCGTACCTTTATCGTAGTCTTATCCTCCTTTAGTGTTCCTTTACCCCTCCTTTAGTGCTCCTTTTGTGTCTTTGGCAACTGATTTGACAAGCGATTCAGTATGGGCAGAAAGAAATTGA
>JAILDR010000098.1 GCA_024689285.1 Bacteroidales bacterium
GCTCTGGTTCTGCATTCAGAGTAAACATAATCCAGTCGTAATCAAAACGACTGACAACTTAAAACAGTCCTAAATTATTAACCCGTCAACTTGGATCAGTCGCAAGACACAAAAGTGACAACCAAATTCAGCGAACTACAAACGCTTGCCCGACCCTATTTTCAGGTTAGCGAAAAGTTAGAGTTAGGTTAGACTTAGGTTAGAGTTAGAAATTTTGATTGTTATTGACAACGACAATGACAATGACAACGGAAAATCTTGTCAATTGTCATTGTCAATTGTCAATAACACTAGGTCACGGTGTCAAAGTGTCAAGGTCAAAGTGGTCAAACTCGTTTTTAAGACCGAAAACATGACTTTGACCAGTTTGACTTTGACCAAAATGACCGCGTTACAGCGTTACAGTGTTACAGTTCAGAATGGGCGTTGCGCGTTGCAGCGTTGCAGTTAAAAACATAAAGAGCAAAGGCACGCAGAAATCGAAGATTCAACGAAGTTAATACGCAGAACTATGGGAAGCGCAAAGCGACGCGAAAAAGGCGTCCGGCAGGTTTCTGCGCATTCTGCGTGAAAAAAATCCTCGTGTTCCAATACGGATAGTAATTCGGCTCAGTCATTTAGTCATTAGTCATTTAGTCAAAAGCGCACGGCAAAGAGAAGGGTTAGGCATTATGTCTGCCGCTTTGCGTCACTGCGAGGAACGAAGCAGTCCAGAAACCATCCACTGTCAACGCTAAACTTTCCACTGACTCTAAACCCTAAACTCTACACTCTCAACTAAATATCCGACAGCAAACGACAACAAACGTTTACTGTCGACTACAAACGTTTAATCAACGGATAATTCTTGACAAGGTTTGCATCTTTGCAGGGTAAAACTTTTAAAACCCACTAATATGGAAACAACCAACAACATCAAGAGTGTCCCTGAGGAGACGAAGCCAGCAAAAAATGAGATACCGGAATACATTGAAGGTATACCGACAGAGAAGAAGAGAAGCAAGGAACGTTTTGCCTTAATCATGGGTTATTATGAACGTTTGTGGAAACAGCTTCAACGTGAGTTCAAATCCAATTCCATAAAAAACAAATTCCTGAGCGCTGAGGTTTATATTGTAAAGAACGAAAGTGACAAGAAAACGGCGCGTGAAGCACTGCACAATTGGAAGTCGACCTATGCCGTCAAATATTTGAGGAGAGTTGTCGAGGAGGCAAAGCCAATAGACGACCTCCCTATGTTTGTTTCAAGGAAAGAAGGTGACCAGAAACGTAACGGATACCAAAACATGATTTTGCTTTATTACGATTTTGAGGACGAAGCAAAAGAATACATGAATTTTCGCGTCAAACTAACCATTGGAGTTAAGACGGGAGGAAAGCATGTCCAATACTGTGTCAACAAAATCGAAACAAAACAAAAAAGCCAGTCATGTAATCCGTTACCGCACTGAGAGTTTGGAACGCAGCCCCTGACTGGCTTTTCTGCCTGCAAAATTACAACAAAATTCAAAACACCGCCATAAACTCAGGAAATAATTTCTCACCGATGCGTTTTTTCTCACAGCTCCTTCGGCCAGCTCAGGACAAGTTTCACAGATTCCACAGATTTTTGGCCTTTGGCCAACTCCGCTTGAGTCCTCTAAGGTGCTGTCGTCGCCTCAAGCCCTCATCGCGGGCTAAGACTCTTTGACCAAAATGACACCGGGTTACAGCGTGACAGTTCAAAACAATCTATCTCTGGCTGGAAAAATGAGCCTTTGCTGAAGAAAAATACAAATTATTCACCAGGTGGTTCACTTTTTGGCGCAGTAATGTTATAATTTTGCATCATCATAAACGTTTAATGAGTAATGATCAAATAATAAATCATGCAAAGGTTGTTGATTTTCTTAGGTTGCTTCTTGTCGTTGGATGCTCTATGCAAAATAATTGCCTTGATAGCGGGTCCCAATTCATTTATGGTCTCACATAACTGGCTAATGCTGTTGATAGCTTTTGTTTTGGCAACACCTTTGGCCATATATATGATTCGGGTAAACGAAAAGAATGGAAAAAAGGAAAGGAAAGAACTTCAGTCTTTCTCCGAAAAGATGTCATTAGGGTGTTGGGGAGCTCTTGCCGGCTTTGCATTGACCATTATTATCTCTTATTAAACATTGAATGCTTTATGGGTGGCTATTCTTGGAAGTCTCATTGTGGGTGGCGAGATGGTATTCAGTAAAGAAAACCTGAATAAGTACAATGAGGCACTTAATAATCTGCCAACCAATAATGTGCTGCCAGACACTCCACTTCAAAACACGCTCACCAATAATGAATTACAAACCAACCAAACACAAAACGCTATGCAAACATATTCAAAATTAGTATTGCTGTCGCAAGGGAAGTATGAAGCTCTTTCTGAAGAAGTGAGCAAAACCTATCTTTTGCTTGACACCATCTGCTCAGAAAAAGAATTCAGGAATTATATGTCGGGAATAAACAAAGGGGCGGACTCTCTTGCGGCGAAGGAAGACCTCATGTTTGGCATGAAGTGTTTCTTTGCCAAGGATGTGATTTACATTTTTGAAAAACTCGGACACCTTGTCAATAATTACAACCCAGAAACTGGAGAAAAGCCATGCATTATTGACTTGGACATAAAAGAAGGGCAATATCTATATGAGTTTGCCTCCATTATGTTGAATATTAATACTGGCAAAGAGGACGTTCCAACATACGAAAACTTCAAAGATGAAATTCTTGGTACTACCAGTTTCCATGAATCCCTAAGGGAAACCAGACAAAAAACTATACAAACCCTTGCGAATGCCGATGTCAGTGCTAAAGCTTCCGATGGTCATGAGGACTTTCAGGCTTGTCTTGCCATTCATGGTTATAGCAAGGAATATGAGCAACTTTACCGAATCATGATGCATAGGATTGCTTCAGTTGTGGCTAAAGTCGACGACATGGTCACGGTCGAAGAGAGCAAGTGGCTTTCAACGATATTGGAGGACGAGCAAGATGAGGCGGTTACACCTCAACAAGAAACCATTGTGCCTCTTACAATTGACCGGTTAGATGAGATGATTGGATTGGAGACCGTGAAGACGAGCATACACTCGCTCAGTAATTTCATCTACATGATGAAGAAAAGGCAAGAATCAGGTATGAAATCCCCATCTATTTCATATCATTGCGTGTTCACTGGCAATCCGGGTACGGGCAAAACGACAGTGGCTCGTATTCTGGCAGGAGTCTATAAAGACCTCGGGGTACTCAAAAAAGGCCATCTTGTTGAAACTGACCGCTCGGGGTTAGTGGCTGAATATGTGGGGCAGACTGCTGTGAAAACCAACAAGATTATTGACAAAGCCCTCGACGGAGTGCTGTTTATCGACGAGGCGTATGCATTAGCCCAAGGCGGCAATGAGGATTATGGCAAAGAAGCCATTGCCACTTTGTTGAAACGCATGGAGGATAATCGAGACCGACTGGTGGTCATCCTTGCCGGCTATACCGATGAAATCGAGCAGTTCATCAATTCCAATCCAGGTCTTCGTTCACGATTCAACCGATACATTGGTTTCCCTGATTACAACGCAGAGGAATTGCTTGAAATCTTTCAACTACAAACACAAAAAAATGACTATACGTTGGCAGAAGAGGCGGGCGATTGCCTCAAAAAGCACTTTGCTTCAAAGATTGCACAGAAAACCAAGGATTTTGGTAATGCGCGTTACGTAAGAAACCTGTTCGAGAAAACAATAGAGATGCAGGCCAACAGACTTGCCAGCGTGCCGCAACTTACCAAGGAAATGATGGAGACTTTAATCTTGTCGGATGTGCAACAAGCCATGAGTGCCGTAGGTTAGAAGAAATACTGACGATAAAGAAATTCTGTCGCAAAAAAACAAGTTTGCCTGTAATAAACGGAGAAAGAAAAACCCTATCTTTGCCCCAAACTATCGCTATGGACTACAAGAAACTCAAGGAAGAACCGCTGAAAAGCGCTGTGCAGCAGGACTTCTTCAACAACTACAAATACACCCAACTCGGCAACATCGACTTTGTCATCGCCAAAAACATTGTCGACAAAGGACAAACATCGCTCTTCGATGAGTTTGAGAACGACGAACTCAAGTCGCTGCTTTGGGCCGAAGCCAAGCAAGGCACCTCGCACGACATCTTCGAGTCGTTTGTACAGCTCATCCTCACCATCGGCAAGGAACGCACCTTCGAGAAATACCTGCCGCCCAAATACATCGGTGCCTTCGATGCCGAGAAGTTCGCCTTCATCGAATACCACCAAATCCAGCATATTTTCTACCAAAATGACTTTAACTGGAACGTGACCCCTTCGAACCACGAGACCAAAGAGTTCCGACAACTCCATGCGCTTTGCCAAAACTTGCTTGAAGAAAGCTCCATCCTGTTCTACTTTGAGACCCAGGCCAACGAGTTCAAGGAGTTTATCCGCCTGAATTTCAAGACTGGCAAGGAGGCAACAGAGAAGATATCTGTGACGAAAAACAACTTCACCTTCGTCTTCCAGAAATGGAGCGAGAAGGTGCGCCCCACCATCAGCGTCGATTGGGCAAAAGCCAACAAGGCGGGCATCATCTCTGCCGACTTCTTTCTGGCTGACCTGCTATCAAGCAATGAGGAGTCGCTGAAGGACTCTCTCTACGTGGTATTGCGCAAGACCAAATACGAACTGGCAAAGAAGATTGACGAGATGGGGCTTGTTTCCACCTCATCGGTAGGCTTCAACGACAAGCAGAAAGCCTACAAGCAGTTTTGGAGCATCTATTCGCGTCCACCGAAAGAGGAATACTGGGACTATATCATCGGGAGGCGCGACCTGTTAGTGCCACAGGACATCCGAGAGCGCAAAGGCTCCTACTTCACACCACAGATTTGGGTGGAAAAGAGCCAACAATACCTGGCCGACGTGTTGGGCGAGACTTGGCAGGACGAGTACTACATCTGGGACTGCTGTGCCGGCACGGGCAACCTGCTGAATGGCCTGACCAACTACGACCGCGTGTGGGCTTCCACCCTCGACAAGCAGGATGTGGACGTGATGATGGACCGCATCAACAACGGTTGGTCGATGGCTGAAAACCATGTGTTTCAGTTCGACTTCCTCAACGACGACTTCACCCAATGCCCTGAGGAGTTGCAGGCAATCCTCAACAGCCCCGAAAAGCGGAAGAAGTTAGTGGTTTATATCAATCCCCCTTATGCGGAGGCAAGTAATGCAAGGACATCGAGCGGAACTGGTGCAAATAGGGCTGGCCTGTCTGATACTGTAATAAGAGCCAAATATAAAGACTCACTTGGTAGAGCAGCAAATGAATTGTTTGCGCAATTCTACGCAAGAATTGTACGTGAAATCCCTACCTGCGTGCTTGCAGTGTTTTCAAAGTTGAAAACACTGCAAGCACCAAACTTCTCGGATTTCCGAAAAAATTTCCGAGCGAAGCTCGGTCGAATTTTTTTGGTGCCTGCTAATACCTTCGACAATGTCACAGGGCAATTCCCAATTGGTTTCCAAATTTGGCGAACAGCTACAGAAGACTTTTTTACATACGCTGAAGCAGATGTGTATGATGCAAAAGGAGAATTTATTGGAACAAAGACACTAATTCCGTATTCAAATAGCATAGTTATTAATCGTTGGCTCAGTCAAAACTATGATAATAGCGGATTACAAATAGGTTGGATTCGTTTTGTTCCAAATGATTTCCAAAACAACAGAGGAGTATTTTTTGTAACCGAAGCAAAAGATAGTGACATTCGAGAATCTCGAGTCGCAAAAATAAGTGTGAATAATTTTATTCCGTGTAGTGTTTATTTTGCCGTCCGACACTCCATTGAAGCCAATTGGCTCAACGACCGCGACCAATTCCTCTATCCTAACGATGGCTGGAGTAAGGACATGGAGTTCCATACGGACTGCCTGATTTTTACTTTATTCCACGGACAGAACCGCATATCATCGCAACAAGGCGTCAACCATTGGATTCCCTTCACCCGTGAGCAAGTGGGGTGCCGCAAGACCTTCAAATCGACCTTCATGTCGAATTATCTCAGAGGGAAAATCACACCTTCTACAGACACGGGGCTGTTTGGGACAGATTCTGTGTGTACGCCTTCTCTGCAAAACTTGTCGCCTGAAGCGCAAGCCGTTTACGACGCGGGGCTTGCCTTGTGGCGTTATTACCACAGTCAGCCCAACGCCATTGCCGATGCCTCGTTCTACGACATCCGTCTGCACTTCCAAGGCACCAACGACAAAGGCAGCATGAACGCCAAGAGCGACGACGCGACCTATACCGAATTCATCGCCAACCTGCGCGAGAAGATGAAGTTGCTGGCCAAGCGCATCGAGCCGAAGGTGTATGAATATGGGTTTTTGAAATGATTATACAGCGAGGGAAGGAAAATGAAACGATGTATTTGGTAGAATTGACACCGATTGAAGTCTGGGTAGCGATAGCGATTATCGTCATCGTGGCCATCATTGCCATCGTGAGGAAACGTCGTGCTGAACGTGATTGGGAAGAGCACTTGCGCCAGAAGGAAGAGGAAGTCGCCAGATTCAATGAGTTCTTTGCTAAATACAAGAAACAACATCCTGAAACCTGGGACGAGAACGGAAATTTGCACGGTTCATCAAAAACAAAAGACAAATAGAATGATTTGGTTTGGCATTATAGTTGTGTTATAAAGAATGTAAGCCTATGTATTGGATTATCATAGTTATAGTAGCCTTCATTTTGGCCATCAAGGAAACGCGCAAAGAGCGCAAACATCCAGGCTATCGTTCGTGGATGGACGATGACTCGGTGAAAACATTCCATCGCCCTGGAAAAGATAAAAAGTGGTGGTAATCAAAAACGTTAAAACACATCGAAACATGGAAGTGAAATTAGAACGTGAGTTATTTGTGTGTGCCTGTGGTGATGTCGAACACCAGTTTGTTATTTCAAAGTTTGAAGACGAGCCGCAGTTTTATATTGAGATGCATTTATCGGATGCCAGCTTTTTCAGAAGGCTCATGATAGGATTGAAATACATCTTCGGCAAGAAAAGCAAATACGGTGCATTTGAGGAAATCATTCTCAATCCCGAAGACATTGAGCGACTGAGAAAGGTCATCGACAAAGAAACGAAACCCAAGGCAAAACCGTTAAGCAAAGACACCAAAGGAGCACTAAAGGAGGGGTAAAGGAGGACCAAAGGAGGTTTACGGTAGGATTATACTTCGATTATACTACGATTATACTTCGCCCCTCATTCGGCCCTACATGCGCCTTGGCCCCATTCAGCGCCAAATTCCCGATAGGCAAGCCTAGCGGCACCACCGCCATGCATACCTTGCAAATTGCTTCCGAAGACAAATACTTCATTGGGTGCAAGTTGCGTGATGTAATTAGATGAAATGCGTTTTTGGCTCATTTTGTTCCGTAAATATGTTCATTTATTCCTTAAATAAGTCATCCAATAAAACCTCGCTATGGACAATGCCCGAATGTGCGCCATTGGACACGCCAAAAGTAGTGACGAAAGTATGTACCAATGATTTCTTGCTATGAGTCTTTTCGCGAAACAGCTCCATCCTGTCGCGGAGTTTCTTTTCGTATTCCGCCGTGATTCGGTATTCCCCTTGGCTGAATTTCATTTCGCATAGGTGGATGATTCTGTCGGCTCGCTCTATGATAAGGTCGATTTGGCTGCCTTTAGTGGCCTTTTGTTGGTCTGCCTTGTCGAACCAAGCGGAAACCTCAGTTGCCACGCCACCTATGCTCAAGGCTTGGCGTATCCGAGAAATGTGCATCAAGCAAAGCAATTCAAAGGTCAACCCTTGCCATGACTCCACGCTGTGTGAAGCGGCATGATGCTGCCACCACACATCGTCGAATGAGTCCTTGTTGGGCTCTATGTATTTCAGATAGAACAAGGTGTAGAAATCGGTCAACTTGTAGATCCGGTCTTGGCTCTTTTTGCCGTAATATCTGAACTTCATGATGAAGTCGCAACGTTCAAGGTTGTTCAACACCGTCGTAAGGCGTTTTCCGTCAATGCCCGTTGAGGTTGCTATGTCCTGATTCGTCATCCCGTTGTGATGTTCGGCCAGCAGCCTGACCACTGCGAGATATTTCTCGGCATGGGTGAACAAAGCATTATACAATTCGTCGAATTCCATCCTCAGCGCACCTCCACGCGCAAAGCAGAGATCGTCCACATTTTGGGTTAAACTGTGTTTGGGGTCAATCAGGCTGAGATAGAACGGGATGCCTCCGAAAAACATATAACACTGTGCCATCTGAAACCTATCCCACGGGCAGCCACGGCTTTTCAAGTATTGTTCGGTCTCTGATAATGTAAACGGCCGCAGATAGATTTGGCAGGTTATTCGGGCGTGAAGGCCCCCTTGGTTCTCCACAAGATTGTCGATCATCCACGAGGTTGCCGAACCGCTGGCGATGAACAAGATATCGTTCCGACGTGCCGCCCAGCCATTCCAGAAGTTCTCGAAAGCCTCCGTGAAATTGGAGCGGAGAGAGTCGATCCACGGCATTTCGTCCACGAACACCACTTTTTTTCGGTTTTCCGGCAACGAAGACAAGTATTCCTCCAGCGCATCGAATGCGTCGAACCAATCGACAAACACGGAAGCCTTTCGTTGCCCCGCAGCCTGTTTCAACGCCTTGGCGAAGTTACGCAATTGAACGCGCTGAGGCAGATTATGGCCACCAACGTATGTGAAGTCAAAAGAGCCGTGAAAGAACTGGTCAACCAGAAACGTTTTGCCCACACGCCTGCGCCCGTAAACTATAACAAGTTCCGATCGATTGGAATCGAGGCAACGTTTCAATTCCGCCATTTCCCTTTGTCTGCCTATTATCTTGCTGTTTCCCATTTTGTCTGCACTTTTAATTAAACTAAGGTGCAAAAGTACACTATTTTTCAAAATAAAGCTTGAAAATATACTTTTTCTTGTAAAAAACTGGAGAAAAAGTATGGTTTTAAGCCATGTTTGTCGCTGACAAAAATATCCGTCCTTAGTGTCAATCCTTCAGCTTTTGTTTCTCCTTGCACCGAATATCGTTGATGAAGAAGCAAGCCTCAATATATCCTTGTTTAGATGCTTGACTTAG
>JAILDR010000150.1 GCA_024689285.1 Bacteroidales bacterium
ATTACTCCCCTCGCCCTTTGGAGAGGGGCTGGGGGTGAGGCTTTCATCCACATGGTCGAAGTCAATTACACACAAACCATTCAAACGACACGCCGCCTGCTTCCTCCAGCACCCCAACTTTCCACTCGCCGAAGCGGTTTCAATATAGGTTGCAATAAAGATGACAAAAGGCAGCGACTTCTTGAGGTTGTCGCAGTACGTCTGAAGCTTCTTCTCAATGGTGAGTGCCTTAAACACCTCACCCTTGGTTTTCCCTCCAGCCGCTTTCTTTCTACTCGCTTCCTGCCCTTGGCAGAACTTGATGAAATTCTCGTCGTTGGCCCATTGATTAAGCAACTCAGCATCTCCTTCCAAAATGGAGGGCAGTGCCTCCCTGAGATTACGATGTTCGTTCGTAAGCCACTTGGTTTGTGCACTGTCCACCAACTGATTGAAGCTTGCAGCAGTCACTATTGCTGTGGGCAAATCGAATCGCTGTTGATAACAAAACATTTGTCAATCTCGCTTGTTAATGAGTACAGCTCTCTCCTTACTTCCAACAATCCTTTCGTCTCGAATGTCAGCCAGGCAGTAACCTTGCCTTCCTTTGCCGCAAAGCGCACCTTCACGTTATCCTTATTCAAAAGGAACTCTCCTTCTGGCATTTCGGGCTTCTCAATCTGAATGTCCTTCGTCAGCTTATCCAGCTCCTTTCGGAAGTAGGCAGCCTTGTCAGCCACATCCTCCGGACACTTCAGTTCCACACACGTCAGCGGGTTCTTACCCGAGGTAATGTACCGCTTACTCTTACCCACCTTCTTCACGTCCTTCTGGCTTGGCTCGCCCTGAGCCTGTGGGTCAACCTCAATCGAACCGTCATCATAGATTCTGGTGTTCGACTTAAACGACTTCTGCAGTTTCCTCCTTGAGGAACCTTTCCGTATAGGGTCATCGTTAACCTTTAACCCTTCACCCTTAACCTTTACTATATCTTCCATAACTTCAAGATACTCTAAAGTCATACTACATCATGTTGATTTTATCCACATAGATTGTCGTGGCCTGCATGGCCTCGCCGGTCTGCTGGGAGTTCCACTCACGCACCACCATCGAGCACTGTACGCTGTAGATGTACTGCGGGTCGTACTTCGGACAGTTCACGGCACGCTCTCCAGTAATTTCACCAAGAAAGGTGTCAATGCCATCCGTCAACTTCAGGGTAACAGAGTTGATAACCTTCTGCTCACCTGTCTTTCGGTCCATGTACTGGCGTGTAGCCAATGGACTCTGATTCAGAATTCTAACAATTCTTTCCATAAAACAATTCGTTTAGTTTCTTTTTCCGTTTACCTTTTCCTTGATCTACGGTCGAGCCTGCTTTCGCTCGGCAAAGCTCAAACAAGTATGGCTTTGCTCTCGCTTGACCGCAGCCTTGATCATGCGTTGTCCTTTTTCCGTCCAAACCGGATAAACGATTTCTATCAGTTCACCGGTCTTCTTGTATCGGAAGCAGCTGCGGTACTTCTCATACCCTCGCTCCTGATATCTCAGAGTGAGTCGCAACTCCCGATGTTGTCGGCAGAGCACCTTATTCTCAATGAGAATGTCGTGCATGTCAGTCACGTGGATGCCGATTTCACGTGCCAGTTCAGAGGATGTCATGCAGTCTTCAGTTCCTGCATTACGTTGCTTCATCATGTTGCAGACAAACTCTGAGTTCACCTGCATCGTCATTTTTTCTTTTGTTGTCATTGCTAAATCCTTTCTTTATTTCATTAACCAACCTTCATCTCACAAAAATTCAGAAAATGAAACAGAACATCAGTATGTGATTCGGGAAACGATTTCCGTTTCCTGTATTTCGTTGTATCAATAAGTCAATGAGCACTGTCAATCCCTGTTTCCATTCGTTGACAGTGCAAAGGTATAAAAATTATCTTATTGAATATCAAGTGTTTATACGGTTTCTCCCGACCATTTCAGGTCGGAAATGGTCGGGAGAAATCAGGCAAAAACCAGTCTACAAAGGGCTTTTGCTATAGGTCGGAAATGGTCGGAAGATTTTTGGCTAATCCATCGGCAAGAACTGCTCTATGGCATCAACATCTATAGAATTCTCCTTCCTAGGTTTTGCCAGCTTCAGCGGCTCGCCCTGTTTGGTAAAACACTTGGAGGCCAGTTCGCCAATGCGCGACTTGGTGATGCTGCCGGATGCAAGCAGGCCATCACACACTTTATAGAGCATTAGCCGTGCCGTCTCTACCGTCTTGAGCCACTCTACGGGTCTCACCTCAGCAGGCTGGTTCACAGAGAATCCCATCTGGAAGAGCCAACAGTCCTGCTCCGTATCGGGGGCTATAAAACCTCTGCCGATAAGAAACTCAAACCATTGTCTGCCCGCCTCCTCACTGCCCTGATGCGGGAAGTGGGTAGACTGTGCGCCACCGTTCTCCTCATATCGTGCGTGTTTTCCCTCCATACGTATTTCTCTGTCGTCATCCACAGAGTTTGCTCCACGACGTTCTATGTACTGCGCTTCATCGCCAGTCATGATAATCTTTCTTGCCATATCGTTTATTCGTCTTTATCGTTATCGTTGTACTCATTATAAGTCGCATCGTTGCCTGTCATGGTGATGTTGCGGATTTGTATCTTCAATTTCTCTAATGCCTTAGCCAATTCGTCTTCCTTTTCGTCAATCCATGCCGTTAGAACAGCAACAGCGTCCTCATGGCCTAAAGTACGCATAATGATTCTGATTGGGTCTGCCTTCTTCCTATCATATTTATACAC
>JAILDR010000113.1 GCA_024689285.1 Bacteroidales bacterium
AATTGGATCCATTTTCACTTGCAAGACTCTCTTCGCTCACGTCACTCGGGTTAATAATTAAATGGAACTACGGATTACACGGATTAAACGAATTGGATTTATCTGTAGAATCCGTCAAATCCGTAGTTTAACCGATTTTAATAATATCGTTAGCGATAATGTCCTGATACCAGGCACCGTTGTTCTCGCGGGTGGAGAAGCGGAGGCTGGCGGCCACCGTTGTCCCCGGCTGGAATCGGCAGAGGGCTATGTTGCCCAGCAGGGTGCATTGGTACTCGTCCTCGTAGTCGCCGCCCAATTCGCGCAGGCGGATGTACGATTTGGCCAATTGGCCGTTCTCACTCTTCTTCGATTGCACATAGACAGCTTCCGTCTGGGCAATCACTTTGCAGATTTTTGTTTGCATTGTTGTGATGGTTTTAATTGTTTGACAATAGTTCTTTTATGAAATCGACACCGGCAGCAGTCCACACGAGGTAGGGACGTTGTTTCTTCACGCCGCCCAGACCGTAGTAGTGGAAATTGCGGTCTTGAGCCAGTCCACGTTCGGCGTACTTTTGGCAGAGCTTATATCGGCTGCCGTTCCAGAAGATGACGCCAGCGCCGACCAGCATCAGGTTCATCTCCTTCACTTCGAGTTCGAGCGTCTTGGCGACCTCGGTAGCCGAGAAGCAGCCGTCAGCGATTCGGTTCTCTTGTGCGATGGTCTTCTGCATGATGTTCTCTGCGACTTTGATGATTTGCGTTTCCGAAAGTGCCTCCCCCGTGCGTGAATCCTTAGTAGGAATATACCCGCCCGTGCGACGAATCTGGGGAAGCACCTCAGAGGTCACCCAGCGTTTGAAGGCTTGGGCTGATGGCAGCTTTGAGCCGAAGATGAGGGCGTAGAGGCCGCTCTCGTTGATGACCACCGTGTTGGAGGCGTGGTCGGAGGTGGGGCCCTGAATCAGGGCGGTAGCTCTGTCTTCTTTGCTGACGTGAGCCGCCACCGCGTTACGGGTCTTGGTGTAGCCCAACGCCGTAGCCACATCCTTAGCCACGAAGAAGGTCTCACCGTTCTCGTTCACCATCGTGCGGATGGTGCCGAAGTCTTTGTTGTTGAAGATTTGGATTGAGTTGTTCATTTGTCTTTGCTATTTTTAGAATCGATACTTCCGTTTTGCACGGCCTCACGCTTCTCAGGTTCTGCGTGAACCGTGCTGCAAAAATCGGCAAAGTCAAACGAAAAAGACCCCCTATATAGGAGCTATATAGGAGGTCTCAATATTGTGTATCAGTAAGTTATATCAGTCGGCAAACACCTTGTCTATATCCCTATATCGCTTGGGCATAGACCCCGTTTCCTGCATCTTGTATTTCTCCTGCGCCAGGTTGCTGATGCCCCAGAGGCTTTCGAAAGGCTTCCATTTCGCTTTCAGCCCTAACTTGTCCGAGAACAGGTCGGCAATATACATAGCCTGCCTTCTTGAAGTCTCGGGCAGCAGCTGGCAGTCATGTCCCACGAAGCCCTGTTCCTCCAACCGCTTCCAGTATTTCATGGCCGCAAGTGAGGTAAGGCGGTCATCAACTTCTGGTTTTTCCGTCTTCACTTCGTCCCCCACCTGTACCGTTGCTTTGTCGATGTAAAGATTCACTTCCTGGTTGTCGTGAACGTCCACATAATTTCCACGCACGTAAACTGTATTTCCCGCCATAGTTATTTCCTGTTTAAAGTTACGCCCCCGTTGTCATGAATGTCGTTATAGTTGCCGTTGACCGTTACCGACACCGTCTTGGGATCGGCCTGCTCGTCATCGAGGCTGTCGATGGTTATTGCCAAGTCTTCAGGAAGGGTAAGGCCGTTGGCATTGGCGATTTCCAAAGTCGCGGTTTTGGCGAAAGCCCGTTTGTCGAGTGTCTTGCGTTTTGAGCGGTTAACGAAGGTGCGCAACGCTTTCAGCATAGCCTCTTCCGAAGCCTTCTTAGCTACGCCTGCCGACAGTTTACCCATTTCGGCCAGTTTCATCTCCAAATCGGCATTGCGTTTCTTCTCTTCGGTCAGTTGTTGTTGCAGTGCCTCAATCTCATCTTTCAGTTCTTGGTTCTCAGTGAGCAGCCTGTCTATGCCATCCATCAGCCTCAGTCGGGCGTCCAGTTGCTCCATCTTTTCAGTCAGTCTCTCCTGCTCGCGTTCGAGCTCGCGTCGTGCATCGCGCACCATCTCTTGATAATCCATCGTGTCCATAATGACTCCTTTTGTTGTGTGTTGGGTAATCGGTTGTTTGGGTTCCGGCAGACACCAGCCCAAGCCGTTCTCTCCTGGAGTCAAAAATCTTTCATCAAGGAAATCAAAGGGTTAAGGGTTTAAAATGTCTTCCGGATTGTTAGCCTCAAAGATAGGGGTATTTTTAAATGCGAAGTGGAATTTTTTGGAAAAAGTTATCAACAGATGTACTTCTTTGAAATCATCATAATTTAGAACACACTGAAAACCAAAAATATATCCGACAGCAAACGACAACAAACGACTACTGTCGACTACAAACGTTTAATCAACGGATAATTCTTGACAAGTGTTGTTACTTTGCAGCATTATTATCAAAAGAAGTAACATTATGGAAACACAGAAACCCATCAAAAGCGCCGATGAAGTCGCAATATGCGACATCAAGAGTATCAACATCGAATCTATGATTCAAGTCATACGAGGTCAGCAGGTTATGCTTGATTCTGATTTGGCAATGCTTTATGGCGTTGAAAACAAGCGTCTTAACGAACAGGTAAAACGCAACATAACAAGATTCCCTTCTGATTTTATGTTCCAACTCACGAAAGAAGAGTACCATTGTTTAAGGTCGCAAATTGCGTCCTCAAAACGAGGATCGGATAACTTGAAGTCGCAATTTGCGACTTCAAGTTGGGGTGGTACAAGAAAAATGCCTTATGCTTTCACTCGCAACGGCATCGCAATGCTCAGCAGCGTCCTTCGTTCGGAAACGGCCATTGGAGTGAACATCCTTATTATGCGTGCGTTCACATCGATACCACAAATCGTCAACCATAACGCGCAGGTCATACAGCGGATATTTAATATTGAGCAACATCAACAGGAGACAGATGAAAAGATTGATGCCATCATCGAGAAAATCGAGGTAATATCCCCAAAACTCCTTCCCGAACAAGTCTTTCAGACCGGCTGCGTGTGGGATGCGTGGGCTTACATTTCCGATTTGGTAAGAAGCGCCACGAAAAGAGTTGTATTGGTCGACAATTTCGTTGACGACCGTGTTCTATCCATGCTTACCAAACGTGCTGAAAGCGTGACGGCCACCATCCACACACGTTATTCCCAGCAATTCCTCACCGACCTGAAGAAGCACAACGCACAGTATCCGGAAGTCCAGTTCGTCCAACTCCCTCACCGAAACCATGATCGTTTTTTGATTGTTGACGACAGGGTCTATCTGTTGGGAGCCAGCTTGAAGGACATCGGTACAGGACTTTGTGCAGTCACAGAAATGACAATCTCTCCAGAAGAGATTCTTAGGCTGCTGAAATAATCACAAGTGAATAAAAATCTGGAAGAAGCGAGGCGTTTACATCGTGGCTTTGAGGGACACTTGGAAAGAGCCTACGGCGCAAGTGGGGTTTTGAGGTCACAATTTGTTACCTCAAAAAATGGTTAAAAGCATCTTGTTGTTTTGTTCTGCAAAAGTACGAAATCTATTTCATATTGGACATCAGCTCTTTCGTCTTCATCTCCATTTTCGAGAAGGCGAACCATTTCTTGCCGAGGTCTTTCAACGAGGCGCCGATATGGTAGACTGTGTTGTCGATGCAGAGGAAACGGTCGTGGACTTTATCAAAAGTCTTCACCTCGATGGGTTGATATTGGGCATTGTGCTTAGCAAGGTCATTAAGGTCGCAAATTGCGACCTAGAAGAATTAGCAGTGGGAACCAAGGTCACATTTTGTGATCTTGAAGGATTATCGCCATTGTCCAAAGTCACAATTTCCTTATCGTGTTAGGTTGGTATTTCGGGATGTATTCTGCCGCAAAGATAGTGATTTTCGGGAAATCATCAAACTAAAATCAGGAAAGACAATTTTGGGTGTCAAAGTGTCAAAGTGTCAAAGTGTCAAACTCAGTTCGGATTCCCGAAAACGGCTCACTATATATAAATAATTAATTATTTATATATAGTGGACCCTTTGACACTCTCGAAAACGACTTTGACACCGTGACACCGTGACACCGTGACACCAGCAGAAAAAATTTTCTCTCCCCCGAAAAAAACTTGCCGAAAAATTCGTAGAGCGCAATTTCGCGGTTGTAGTTTTGCAGCGTCGTTCGAACGACAACCGCTCCTTGACATCCTGACAACAACCCTTTTTCGATGCGATATCGAACCAAAAACCAAAATTTC
>JAILDR010000118.1 GCA_024689285.1 Bacteroidales bacterium
GCCGTACCACACTTCGCACTCGCCCGCCGAGCAGTAGGCATGGGTGATATAGCTTTCCATACCCGCCTCCGCGATGCGATTGAGACTATCGTCGATGATGATATTTCGCTCGTTGAGTTCCACGATGCAAAGTTATAAAAAATCCGCAATCCAAACCTTTCGCCTGGATTACGGATTTCATCGTTTCATTTCATCTCTTATTTGATCATTCTAATTATTTCAGGTTTTCGGTGAAAAACTCCGCCAATGTATCCCACGGAATGTAATTGCCCACGCCACCGTCGTAAAGGTCGCAGTGGGAGGCACCGGGGATGATGAGCAACTCTTTGTTTTCGGGGTTGGGATTAGGCGTGCCGATGAAGTGATAGCCTTCTGCCTGGCCTTCAACCATGTATTTGTAAGCGGCCTCGCCGAAATAACGGGAGTGGGCTTCCGAGCCATGCATCACGAGGACGGCAGAGCGGATCTCGTTGATATAATAGAGGAAACGGCTGTTGGCGTAGGCCTGTGTTCCGATGACGCGCCAGCCGTCGTTCGAGTTGCCAGAGCGAGCATGATAGCCGCGTGGGGTCTTGTAATAAGCATGGTAATCTTTCACAAACTGCGGGACCTCATCGGGCAGCGGGTCGATGACACCGCCAGCCATGGCCATTGGGTCGGAGAGGCGTTGCTTGCCCATGGCCTCGCGGACAGTGTGGCGCGACTCTTCTTTGTCTTCGCTGTCGAAATAGCCATTGCCGCTGACACGGGTCATGTCGTACATTGTCGAGGCAATGGTGGCTTTGATGCGGGTGTCGGCGGCGGCAGCGTTGAGCGCGATGCCACCCCAGCCACAGATACCGATGATGCCGATGCGTTCGGCATCTACGTTGTCTTGCTTCGACAGGAAATCAACAGCGGCCATGAAGTCTTCCGTGTTGATGTCGGGCGAGGCTGTGCGGCGAGGCTCTCCCCCACTCTCTCCAGTATACGATGGGTCGAAAGCCAGTGCCACGAATCCGCGCTCTGCCATCCGCATGGCATAGAGGCCGCTTGATTGCTCCTTGACGGCACCAAAGGGTCCACTCACGGCAATAGCCGCCAATTTGCCTTCAGCGTCCTTTGGTGTATAGAGGTCTGCTGCCAAAGTCAGACCGTATTGGGTTTCGAATGTCACCTTGCGGTGGTTCACTTTGTTGCTCAGCGGGAACACCTTGTCCCACTCTTGCGTGAGGTTCAGTTCTTGTTTCATTTCTTCTTTTTTAGTTTCTGTTGTTTCTGTTGTTTGCGGTTGACTGTTGCAGGCGGTCATAAGTGCTACCACTGCTGCAAAGATGAGAATCTTTTTCATAATAAGTAACTTTTCAATATTTATATTGGCTGTAAGCAGTCAGCCGTCAGCTATCAGCTTGGTAGCTGACGGCTGAGAGCTGATAGCTGACAGCCAAGAATCTTTTTCATTTCGGTCAAATACTTATTTTCGTTTGCAAAAGTACACTAGTTACTTAAAAAAGGTATTACACAAATTGGCTAAATATTTACCAATTTCGCAGAAAATATATAATTATCATGTAAAAAAGTACCATTTTTATCTCATTATTCATATTCTTTGTACCTTTGCCTCGCAATGAAGAAGATTCTGAAAATAGATACCCCCAACGATTATGCCCGATTTGTGGATGCTCCCGAGTTGCACCCATTGGTCAGTATTATCCACTATGACGAACTGGCTCCTTTCCGCCACAGCCTGAACAACTATGGTGTCTATGGACTCTTTATCCAACGCCAGTTTCCAAAAGATCTCTCGTATGGCATGAAAACCGTGCAGGCGAGCGATGCCTCGATTATTGCCGTAGAGCCAGGACAGATTGGCGGCTTGGAAGACAACGGGGAGCGCATTTCGCTGAGCGGATGGGTGCTATTGTGGTCGCCTGAGCTGCTGCACGGCTCTGAACTGGAACACCAAATAGAACGCTACCAGTATTTCTCTTATTTCTTCACCGGCTCGCTGCGGATGGAGCCTGATGAATGGCTCAGCATCACGCAACTGCTTTCTCAGATGCGGCAAGAGCTGATAACTCACGACGATTCGCCCTCGCTCAGAAGCATCCTGTTGGGCTATCTGCACCTGATACTGGAATACTGCAACCGAATCTACCTGCGACAACTCTCCGAGGAAGACAATGGCGGTAGCGACCTCTTGAAACGTTTTCACGACCTGCTTCAAGAGTATTTCCGCAAGAATCGGCAACTGTCGCAAGGCCTGCCCACCGTTGCCTATTGCGCCTCAGAGCTGGCTTATTCGCCTCGTTATTTCGGTGACATCGTCCACAAGGCCACAGGTGGAACGGCCATCGGCTACATCCACAACTACGTCATCAACCAAGCCAAGAGCCTGCTCATGAACGGTCACAACATCAGCGAGACCTCGCGTCTCCTCGGCTTCGATTTTCCCCATCATTTCACCCGCCTCTTCAAGAAGATGACCGGCCTCACGCCTAGCGAGTATTTGGGGAAATAAGACTTGAATTGAAAAATCCGCAATCTAAGCCCTTGCCTGGATTGCGGATTGTTTTACACAAAATGCTGGTGGATTATCTGCTATTTCATTTTTTTACAGTATTCACAATGAAATTCAACTTGTTGGTGGCAATCAGGACAGACAGACATCCGTCCAATGTATGAATAACCACCATGCAAATCAGGGTTTGAGTGGAAGCGAATCCATTTCAATTCATGACTTAATTTTCCACAATTCATGCAAAACATGAAACCCCTATTGAATTTGGTATCAACATCATTTAGGCAAGGCTCAATTTCTTCCCAACTGAAAGGCGTACTACCAGCATCAAAACAATATTCGCTCCAAACTATAGGTTGTCTGGCTATGCGGTCAATCTTGTTCTCCTCATTTGTGCGGATAAAATACAGCGAGCGTACTATGGTACGCTTATTGCCTGGAATATATGTTTCCGTTACCATCCCAAAACGCTCTGTAGACACTAAAGATGGTTGCAATTCCTTTCTGGAAACACCTTCTTCCAACCACTCCATAACATCCTTTTTGCCAGGCGTTGGATAACGCATAAGGTCGGAAAGTATCACATTTTCATCAAGTCTGGGTTCGATATAATTAATGTCATGATGAAGAAAAGCACGGTACAATGCCATTTGAGCATTGGAAAGCATGATGTTTTTGGGCTTTGTGATTACTTCACGAAGTCGCAACCATTGTGGATGCTTCCATTTTTCAAGTGCTTTCTCGCACCATTCCAATGCTTTTTTCTCGTCCTTGTCAATGCCTTTTCCATAATAAAGAATGTGCGCCAAATCACCCTGAGCAAAAGCATTTCCCTGCATCGCTGCCTGTTTCAATAGAGTGATGCCCATTCTGTAATGCTTATAGTCGCATCTAGGGTCTTTCAGCAAGAAGTATTTCGCATATTCCCAACGTTTAGATGAAAAGCCTGTCAATGCCCCTGCCCATGTATTTGCTTTCAAGTGGTTGTATTCTTCTTCTGTAAGCATGGTTTTTGTTGCTAGTATCTTATTCCACAATCGTATTTTACCAATATATCATTGGTTTCCATGTGCTTAATGTGTGACATTCGAATAAGACTTTTATCGTGACCTCCAAACAAGTGGTAGTAACATGTCCATTTAACAAGGCCTCTCCACTTGTTGAAATAAGTGCATTGAACACTTGCAAGCTCTTCGGCTTCGTTTATTTGAATTATTGGATTGATTTTATTGTCATTTCGCTGCACATATTGTTGAATTGATGCTGGTAGGTCTTTAGTATCGTTAGATGTGAATATTAATTTTCGGTCTTTATACACCCCATGGTCAAATTTTGGAAGAAAGTATTCAATGTTGTCCAATAAAAACATCTGCCATACAGCTTCCTCTTTAATTGGAAGGCTTATGTACTGGTCTATTCTAAGGTTGCTACCTCCATAAATATCTTTTAAAACACGACGGTCAACAATTCCACGCAACAGATATTCAGTAGAATATGATTCCGAAATAGTAAAATCTCCTTCTTTATAGGGTTCAGAAGACATACCTAACCGTTGAAATAACGTTTTCTTTTTCGGTATAATAATTGGATTGTACACTTTGTCGGCATTAGTATTGTGTACATAAGGAGAGGCAACAAAAGAACGGTCTACAATATCATCTTGTCGACGGTAAAAACCTAAAGTTTTTCCATGTTGTATTTGCAACAAGTCTAAGACATCAAAAACAAATGAAGCATCGATCATGTCGAAATCATCAGTGTTCTCAATGGCATAGTTCTCTTCGATTGTTTTTAACAAAGTTTGGTAAGTTGTGGCAAATTGATCTTTTGGAGAAAGCTTTTGTTGCTCAATTGAGCCTTCAAAGTGTTTATTTGCTATTATAATGCAAGGGATGGGCTCTTCTCCTTCTTTTGCGACCATAGCAAAGTTGAAATCATCTATTGAGCAATTCGGATCTTTTAGTCTTTCCGCTGCTGCGGGCGAAACATACCCTCGAATCTTACCACACTCAAAAAAGAGTTTATCGCTTTTTGAACTTTTAAAGGTCTTTACTTCAGCGTTTTGTTCTAATACAAATTGCTTAAGAGTTTTCTTGTTTGAGAAAACAAGTCTTTTATTACTATTTTCCTTATGGGTTTCCTTGAAACGGTTAATAACGCATTTTTGCCCAATGTCTTCATTGAAAGAAACCTCTTCTTGCCAATCATTTTTATTTGGAGTCCAAATTTTCCCACTACGGGCAATATCCTCAATTTCATCAACAAAGGGATTATTGTATGGAATTAAAAAAAGTTCTGTCTCTTCGTAAATATATGATGTAAAGAATCTTGCTCCATTAAAAGGGTTTTCTTCCACGGGATTAGCTTTTATCATCCAAATTTTTCCATGCTTGCTGTCGCTAGCATCTCGGATTTCCATGATTTTATATTTCTTCGCTTTCATTTTTTTATTTTGATCATCTTTTCTTTCAAGTATTTATTTTCATGATTTTATTGAATCAAGAATGCCGTATCCATTCAGAAGGGTCATCATCCCAACCCGAATGGCTTGATTTGTTTTTGTTTCCAGCGCACAGATTTAGCAAAAATGATATCACAAGAATGATGATAAACAAATAAACCATTCCTTCTTTTGAACCATCGTCATCGTCTTTTTTCATGTCAATTCTGTTTTCTTTATTTTGTACTATACAATGCAGTTTTCAGTTTGTTGTTTTATAGCAACTTGTTATCATTCTAACAAAAAAGCGCGGAACATTTTCTTATCCACGCTCTGAGGCTCTGCAATGCCCGTAAAAGTTGATAAGTCCACGCCCGCGCTAACGCTCGAGCGTTCGCAAACTTATTCGCAACTTTTACTCAATGGAATTTGCAGATTTCAG
>JAILDR010000121.1 GCA_024689285.1 Bacteroidales bacterium
TTCATCAGCATTGACAAACTCACGACAATTCAGTATATCAGGCAATACCGTATACGAGGCCGTAGTTTTTCCAGCCCCATTGCAGCCGCCTATTATATACAACTTCTTGTCCATTTGAAAATGCAAAAGTACTAAAAAAAAATGTATCTAGAAAAAAAACTTTATTATGGCTCCTGTAGTAGGTGGGATTGTATAGTTTCAAGTTTCAGGTTTCAGGTTTCA
The DNA here is from genome assembly GCA_024689285.1 of Bacteroidales bacterium. Next base: position 223 of record JAILDR010000121.1, read on the forward strand.
GGTTTCAGGTTTCAGGTTTCAGGTTTCAAGTTTCAGGTTTCAAGTTTCAAGTTTCAGGTTTCAGGTTTCAAGTTTCAAGTTTCAGGTTTCAAGTTTCAGGTTTCAGGGTGCAAGAGCCTGAGGCTCGCGCAGAGCTGATTTCAACATATCAACATTGTCACCTAATTATAAGGCTAGTTGCAGACCGACTTCGAAGCGTGGCAATAGAACCTTATCGGCTGGAACCTCCTTGCCGATGCCGTTGAGACGGTAACGGGCATAGATGCCGAGCCAGTCGCGAGAGATACGCGTTGTCACTCCCCAATTCCAGGTGTAACCATCAAGTGCATCAAGCTGGCGGACTACCTCTTTGCGGGTTCCGGCTATGTCGTTCTTATGCGAACCTTTCAGTTTATAGACATTGAATCCCAAAGTGCCATAGACACCCAAATCCCAATGCCATCCCTTGTGGAAGATGCCACCAGGGACAAGGCGTACACGCTGGTAGAGTTCTAAGCCCAGCTGGCCGATGTTCACACGGTGCTTGCTGACCTCCTTGTCCAACCAACGTATGTTGTCATCCATAGCTATCAATGAATCCAAATGGTTGGCATCGTCCTTATCAAAACGGAATCCCGTATGGTCATAGTCTACTGCTATACCCCATCCGTATGCTTTTGCGAAATAATGAGTATAACGGATTCCGAGGTGCTTGGCAGGCGACCATATCTGAATCCCCTGCTCATTGTTGGCAGTCTTAACAGCCAAGCCTAGCATTAAATAGTATTCCCACAATCCTTTACTCTCTTTCAGTCGTGTCGAGAAATGAGTGTTGTCTTCACCACCGAACATCATGTAGTGATTGCCATCGTCACCATAAATCGTCATATCCATTTCCTTATTCGAATTGGTTGGTTTTGCGAAGTGGTAACTCTCTGTATATCCGTTGAGATTGACTGTCAGCACAGTGCCTTCAGCAATCTCCATATATGAACCAGGATTGAAATCCATAACATCAAATTGACGATAGTCGACTATGGCGCCATTGGCGAGGCTGTTCTTGATGAACATTCGGCCTTTTCTATTCTCTACCAGCGGAATGATGCGAACAGCCCCTGTGCCCTTAACCTCCTCGAACTTAAAGGTAGGCTTAATCTCCTTGCGGTCGCCAGTGAAATAGTCGGCCTGCGGCACTCCGTAGCCATAGGTGTAGTCACAATAGGGATACAAGTCTCCAGACTTCTCAATCTCATGGAAGAGCTCCATAGTCTTGATGCCCTTGCGGCTCTGCATAGCACATGCAGCAAAGCCTGCCACCAAAGGACAACTGAAACTTGTGCCCGGAACCATTAAGTATTCCTCGTTGCTCGAGCCTGTATTGGCGGCCCAGGCGTATGCAAAAGCACAGACATTGGGTTTTTGGCGGCCGTCGGCACTGGGGCCGTAGCTGCTGAAGGAAGTACGCTGATAATCGGTCAGGCTAGGCATGATGCCTCCTACGCAGAGCACACTGTCGGCATCGGAAGGAGTGATGATGGTGTACCAGCTCTTGTCGTCGCCTTCGTTGCCGGCACTGTTACATACCAGCATACCCTTACGAGCCGCCATATTGCCAGCCTTGGCAACGTAGCTTTGTCCGTTCATATCCTTGGTATAATAGCGGTCTTTGCCATAGCCAAGAGAAGAGCTTATGATATTGGCGCCATTCTTGTCGGCCCACTCCACTGCCATCTGCCACCATACCTCCTCTTTGAATGGTTCAGCCTCAATCTCGGTGCGGGCAAGCAGAAACTCAGCTCCTGTAGCCATGCCAAGATCCATATCACCCATACGGGCAGCAATACAACTGAGGGTCATGAGGCCATGACTGTTCCAGCCATAGACGTTCTCCTTCTTGTTGGGAAAATTCCAGGTCTTAATGATGCGGCCTTCGTCGCGCAGATGTTTGAAGGCGACATGGGTGTTCACCTGCGGAAATCCTCCGTCGAAGACGGCTATGCGGATGCCCTTGCCGTTGATACCTTTGTCACGGAAATATTTGCCACCCATGCGGACAAGTTGGTCATGGAGGTTTTTACTACTTAGATCATCAAGGTTAAATGTCTCTGCAGTGCTACCACTGGTTTGTTGCATGTCACCCTCTATGGCAACCACCTCCCTCACGAAAGGAAGATTGCTGATGGCTGCAATCTGCTCGGGTGTGGCCATGACGGCGGCAGCGTTAAACCAACGGCTCTCCCCCACCCCCTCGGTGGCAAGGGCATTGACTTGTTGGACATAGCTCTCGTTAAGCGGATAGTTGCTGATGTCGTAGAGGTCTGCCTCATTGATACGATACCTCTCGATGGCCTTGGCATCGAAATAGCTATAAGGGTCGAACGTTGTGCCTGCCTTGTCGGTCAGCATGACCCAATAGCAGGTCTGGGAATTGAGAATTGAAAATTGAGAATTGAAAATTGCCAGTAGGCAAACGATACGGATAATTTGTTTCATTATAGTTTCAGGTTTCAAGTTTCAAGTTTCAGGTTTCAGGTTTCAAGTTTCAGGTTTCAGGTTTCAGGTTTCAAGTTTCAAGTTTCAAGTTTCAAGTTTCAGGTTTCAGGTTTCAGGGTGCAAGAGCCTGTGGCTCGCGCAGAGGAGATTTGAGCGTTAAAAGATTTCAAGTTTCAATCATATCAACATATCAACAATGTAACTATTAAAAGGCGAATTGGAGGCCTAGTTCCAGACGTGGCAATCCTAAATCAGGTTGGCTCATTCTGAAGCGCCCGTACACTCCTATCCAATTCCATGCCAGCCGGGTGGTGAGTCCCCAGTTGAAGACTTTGTCTGCGGGCTTCACATCTTCATACGATATTCTGCTTGAATTGGCATTGGGGGTTGCATTCTTATCGAAAAGGACATAATAGTTATTGCCCTGCAATCCTCCATAAACACCTAAATCCCAGTGCAGCCCTTTTCCCACCTTGCCGTCTTTGACAATTCTTATACGCTGGAACAGTTCTATATTGCTCGACACCAATTCGAACTCCTTTCTCTTCACATTGCTACCTGTTCCCAAACCGAGTAAGGCATCCCAGCGATTCTGCTGCTCTTTGTCGTAGAAAAAGGTCTGTCCTCCAAAATCCAAACCAACTCCCAAAGCATACCACTTGCGGAAATTGCGCATAAAACGTACCGAGATATGAGCTCCAAAGCCACCCTTCATTTGATCGTCGTCACCCACAGAAAGACCAAACTGGAATGCAACTTCGGCATTATATTTCTGCCCGACACCCCAATTGGAGACACTGTTACTCTTTAAAGTACGGTTGCCATACTGACGGTAGTTGTTCTTGATTAATCCATTAGTATCGATGACATAGTATTCGAAGTTTCCTTGTTTTCCTGCATAATAGATGCTGTCGAGTTTAGACAGACGGTAGCTGTTGGTAAAGCCATTGACATGGACTACAAGTTCATAACCATATATGGCAGCCTTTGAAATAGCAATACGGGTCGACTCATCAAAGTTGCTGCTTCCAAGATTGACATACCTTTCCACCAGCCCTTTTCGGTCTTGTATCTTGAACATAACCACATTCTCCTGACCCTCATCCTTTAGCTCTTTGGTTTGAAAATCAAGCTGTAGAGATGTATTCTTTCGCAATGCAGTGGGGTGAATCAAGACAAACTTACCTCTGTCTTCAAACAGGAATGTAGCGGCCGGTTCTGTCATTTGCTTTGACTCGTCAAGGAAATAAGAAGCCTGCGGAACTCCAAAGCCGAAAGCATAGTCGTAATAAGGATAGAGGTCGCTGCTCTTCTCGACATAATGTTTCATCTGCTGGGCATTCCTTAGTTTGCCTTTCATCAGCTGCCACGCACAGGCGCAGAAGCCTGCCGTCAATGGCGACGAGAAAGATGTGCCTGCAGCAAATTCTGTGGCGGTGTCATTGTGAGGGTCTGCACATTCGGCATAGCCGAAGGCAGAGACATTGGGTTTCATTCTGCCGTCAGAGGTGGGGCCATAGCTACTGAAACTGATATGCTGGTAAGTTGTAAGAGACGGTGCGATGCCTCCCACCGAGAGGATGCTGTCAGCATCAGCCGGTGTTCCGATTATCTTCCAATTGTCGTCACTGCCCGAGTTGCCAGCCGAATTGCATACCAAAATGCCTTTGCCGGCTGCCATGTTGGCAGCCTTGGCGACATAGCTACGGCCGTCCATCTCCCATGTGTAGTGACGATCCTTCGTGTAGCCTAATGAGCTGTTGATAATGTCGGCTCCGTTCTTGTCAGCCCACTCAGCCGCCTGGGCCCACCATACTTCTTCCTTGAATGGCTCGGGCTCCACCTCGGTCTTGGCCAGCAAGAACTCCGCACCAGTGGCCAAACCCAACAATTTGTTTCCCAGCCTGCCTGCTATGCAGCTAAGCACCATGGTGCCATGGGTATGATTGTCATAGACAAACTCCTGTTTCTTCGTGAAGTCCCACGTGGCTTTTATCAGTCTGTTGTCTCTCAGATGCTTAAATGCCTGATGTGTGTTTACTGCATGGAATCCTCCGTCGAAAACGGCAATCCTGACTCCCGTGCCGTCAATACCCTTTTCAACGAACTGTTCTCCCTGCATCCTCAACAATTGGTCTGTAATCTGGTAATCTGCCGTGACCATCATGCCCTCTTCGTTCGACAGCTTCGAATCTTTTTGGGCCTTGCAGTCATTCGTGACCTCTTTGGCCGACGCCACCTCCATCGAGGAGGCTATCATGTCGACTCTCTCCACAAATGGCAACTTCTCTATTGCCGCCACCTGCACACCACTGGCCATCACAGCTACCGCATTCAGCCATCTGCTTTGTCCCACCTCCTCGCTGGCTATAGCATTAATCTGAAGCACATATTCCTGATTCAGAGGATAGTTGCTTACATCATAAAGGTCTGCCCCAACCAGCCGGTATCGTTCTATGGCCTTGGCATCAAAATAACTATACGGGTCGAACGTCGTACCCGCTTTGTCCTTCAGCACAACCCAATAACACCCTTGGGCATAACCCAAATTAAAAAACGAAAGTTGAAAACTGATAATTACAAACAGAAATGTTGTTCTTAAAATCTTCTTCATAAGCTTGAAAATAATAATGTTTTGAAGGTTTCAGACCTAATATAACGCCGCCCTGCGGTTTTTATTGCCCGCAGGGCGGCGGAAATTTGCCGTTTCCGTGCAGTTTCGCCTCGCATCATTGCAAAACACTCTTGCAGTCGTGTAAAACGGTCTGGCGGTCGAGGAGATAGCTACACTCTAAAAAAGTATGTTGTTCTATACTTTTCTTTTAAGTATCGCCTCGTCCTCTTTAGATGCAGCCTTGATTTGCTCGTGGCCTTGGTCGAAGAACCACCAGATCAGGGTGACGACAACACCGTGGATGAGACCGCTGATGACTGAATACAGCAACACCTGCTTGTCTATCAGCAAAGCACAGAGGAAGAAATTCATCGTGAAGACGGCAAACAGGATGAGATAATAGGCAAAGCTTTTTTTGTGCTTACGGCGGGCTATTCTGATGAGCAGCGCAATGCCGCCAATAATTGCCAGCACAATGATGATGGACACAATGGTAAGACCCGTGCCGCTGCTGAGGAATGAGGTTGATAATTTCATGGCGATTATTCTTGGTCGTTATACATTTCGAGTTGTTCTACTATAATATACGCACAAAGGTGGTCAAATCTTACAGATGTTGAAAACTCTTTTTCAAAAAATGCTCACTGACCCGCAGCACCGCCGCGCGCCTGCCACTCAAGGTCGAGTTTGCCAATGCGCCAGGTGAGTGCGAAGGTGACGAAGCGGGATACGGAGTGACGCGCCTCGGTGGTGGCGACGGTGGGTGCGTTGACGGTCTCGAGGTAACGGTTGTTGTCGAAGAGGTCGCTTACGCTGACGCGTAGGGAG
>JAILDR010000155.1 GCA_024689285.1 Bacteroidales bacterium
ATGCCATATCAGCATTTCTTTCGGCATCTTGTCTACATCCCTGTCTCGACGTAGCCCGCTACGCCTTCGACAGTGATGCGGCCAATCTGCTCGAAACAAATACCAATCTGACATAAATCCTAACGACCGATTTGGGATTAATGTCGAGAGTCGAGTGTCGAGAGATTGGGGCGGGAGCCAAACCGCGGAGCGGAAAATCTGTGAAATCTGGTAAACTTTTAAACCTATCTGAAAATCAAATGAATGCCTTGTAGTTCTTATGGGGCGTTCTTTTTTTGCTCTTTGATTTCAATTTGCAAATTTAACGTTTCTTTCCGAACCGGCCAAATATTTTTGAAAAAAAGTTTGTGGAACGACACGCCACACGGTTCTATTGGCGTAATTAGCCGTTCAGGTGGACTTCCCTATTGAACAATAAAACACCGCAGCACTATCGGTTTCAATGTGATACGATGCTGCGGTGCGTGAAATATTGTCTTACTATCGGTTTTCGAGTTATAGGGTGGGTGGTCTATGGTAAAATGGACTGCCAATAGCGTTTCATACTTGCCGAGATACGTTGTTTTTGAGCCTCAGTCAAGTGAACCCCGTAGCGTGGGTTCTTGTTGCCTTGCTTCGCTATCGACATCTTGTATTTGGTTGCGGTGCTTAATGCTCGTCTTACTCTTTTCTTTGCCATCTGACTTGTTTCCCTTTTGAACTATCATTATACTTATCTATAAATATTATCGTACTATGGTTTATAGATTTACTATCAACGTAGATAGGTTAGAAATAACCTACAAGGCTAATGAGCCGTTGCAACAGATGTTGTCGGACATCAAAGATGATGTGAAGATTGACGCTCTGCGTTTGGTCCGAGAAAAAAGCAGATACTACACACACGAATTTCTTGTGTTAGGTTCTGACTATGACGAAACGCAGGGAGAGATTGAACGTCCGATGGGGCATTTGCGTTTTGGAAGCCCTAACCCAAACCGTCAGTTTATCTATTTCGTATTCGAGAATGCGGCCCTGTACAGCGAGTATCTGTTGGCTTCGCGTTTCTATATTGAGGATGCACTCGGATTGGAGTTTATGCGTGTTAGCAAACTTGATGTTGCAGTGGACTTCAGCTTCAATGTAGTAAACCGTTTCTATCGGGTGTTCAAGAACCCCGACTACGACCTCATCATAAACGGTGTCAAGGTAAAGGACATTCAATCCGTTGTTCCGGATGTGGTGCATATAGCAGGGAACACAACAAGAAAACGCCCCTTCGCACGGCATACACCCGTCATCAGGAATGCTGACGGCAATATGCTGATGCGAGCCTATGACAAGGGTAGAGAGATAGACGAGGAAAGTCATAAAGACTACATTCGCGAGAGTGCGGGCTTCAAGAGGTTATATCGTATCGAGGTGTCGCTTGGATGCCATAAGGTTGTTAAGAAGGTATTGGATCGGTTGGGATTGACAGATGGCGACCTGTACGCGCACTTACAGAATGAGAGAACATTGATAGACCTCTTCCGCGTAGCACTCAACAGCCTTGTGAGGGTGTCGAGGAAACGCAAGAGTACATCAGTGTTGGAGCCTATCCTCTCCGAGGTCTAAACGTGCATTGGTGGGCTGTCTGTTGATAGCCCAAGAATACATTTCCGGTTCGGGAATAGGGTATATCATATTGATGGGTCATTAAGGCTCAAATCTTTGATTAATCACGCGCAAGGATACGTGGGGGGTACTGTTTTTGCTGCGGTTTGAAAAAAAATTTGGTCAGTATCAAAAAGATGTGTATTTTTGCAAAGTCTTTTCGACAGAATGGAAAGACGTGAAGAAAGCGCGTTTTCGCTTGATTCTGCAATTGGTGAACTTGGACACTTCACAAAGAAGATGCAGGAATTAGAGAAAATGATTGCTTACTTGGAGTGTATTCGTATATCCATACGATACCACAAGTGGAGTAATTCAAATTCCATATCTGCATCTTTCAAAGGGAGTCCAAGCCCAACCAATTGAGATAGGGTAAAATGGATGGCTCCACTTCTTCATTTGGTTTTACACTCTCCGAGCCGAGAACAATATTATATCCCTATGCAGTATGCAGAACGATTAAACAGAAAAATGACCGAGATGTTGTATGACAAGCATCCTGTCGAACCAAACACGCCCGAAAAGCCGCCTTACATTGACGAGAGGCCTCATCAGCCCAAGGAAGGCCAAACCATTTTAACCGATGAAAAACACAATTAGTAACAATTAACAGTTTTGAAATGAAAAATAATCATTTGGCAGTATGCCTATTGGGGGCAGCCGTTTTAGTTTTAGCAAGCTCGTGTAACAATAACAGTACTGAAAAAAAGGATGCTTCATCTAATTCTGTCCAACCGAGCACCACCATTACAACCACCACATCCACACCACAACCATCAGCACAACCTCAAGTGTCCGAAAGCGAAAGGAGACTTAAAGAAGCTTATGAGACAGGGAAAAAGCACGGTTATTCAAATCAATTTGGATGGCATTGGCAAAAGGATGTATATGTAAATCGCTATGGAGTTCCGGAGACGGTTGAAGAGAGAAACCTTTTCCACGATTATGAACTTGAGTATAAGAAGGGATACAACAAGGGGTTGGAAATGAACGGAGGGTCTGGTATCCCCTATTAACAGAGCACGAGCAATAGATAATAAGGGCGACCTCAAACCGCCCTTTTTCTATTGTCTACCGTGTAAAATCCTCTGTAAACTTCAATAGTTGATAGTCTCCCTGTACCTCGTCTATCTTCTCAAAGTGATATACACGTTCATATAATTCAGCGATCTTGTTTAGCCTCTCGCAACGATGCACCCATACATATATGCTGGATCCGATGCGTATTTCTTCACCGAGGTTTGACGGTACGGCTACAGTGGTGGCTTGGGTTGTCGGTTCGGTGGTGTAGTCCTTGACAAACCGAAGCACCTTCTCCGGTTGTTCGCGATTCAGCCGTTCAAATGCCTTGTAGTCCTTGGGAGATAGTTTGCAGTAATAGTCCACCATCTTCTCGTCGCGATGACCCGAATAGTTCATTATACGCGTATCATCCCATCCACGGACTTTGAGCAACGAAATGAATGTGCGACGTGCCGTGTGGGTTTTGATACACTCCCAACGCTCCATCGTGATGGTTTGCGTTGATGTATCTGTCCCTCGCTGCTCCTGCCTTGTCACCGTTCCGCAGATACCGGCTTCCTTGGCTATGCGTTGGATATTGTTTCGGATAAGACGGTCGAGGTGTTCTTTGATGGGTATTGTGCCGTTGTATTTATCCATAAGGATTTGGCGAGCCAATTCAAAGACAAATTCAAACTCCACCTTTGTATCGGTTTTCTGCTGTACCACGCTGACCGTGTCGAATCCCAACGAACTATCAATATGTAAGTCCAATTTGGCGAGGTCGCTTATCCTTTGTCCGGTCAAGCAGTTTAACACAAACATATCGCGTATCTGTTCATCTTGTACGGTGGTAGGTCTGTAGTCGTACAACTGCATTATTTCATCGTCACGGAGGGCGATTTCGTTGCTTCTACGGTCTACCTTGTTCTTAAGTTGTTTGATGCTGAAAACATCCTCTACTGTAGTTTTTGACATATACTGTGGCACCAAAAACACATTGAAAAGGCTTTTAAGTCCTCGTACTTGCTTGTTGATGGTCCAAACAGCGTTCTTCTTTCCCTTGGGGTTGATGTGTTCTGTTTGAAGCCACTTTTGATAGTCCGTTGTTAGTTCCAAAGTAATCATATCAAAGCTTGTTAGCGAAATGTTCCTATCATTCAGAAACTGCTCAAAGACTTTTACACTCGAAATGTGCTGTTGTTTTGTGCTGTCCTTGATGGTAAGCGATTGCATTATACACTTTCTCAATACTGCCATTGGCATAACTACCGCAGCCTTCTTTGCTTTCGGCGAGATGATTTCCACCGCCAACTCCTTTGCCCTCTCAATGTCGTTTGGGTTGTCGTTCAGATGTTCTTTGAAATTGTCAAATTCTCTCTTCATTTTCTTTAATCTTTTGATTATAATTTCATTATTTCTATTGTCATTCTCGGAGAGAGCCGTCGAAACAAGGGGCATTTGCTTCTTTCCGTTCCAATGGTGAGGATAGACCTTGACACCGGTAGGGATTTTGATTTGTTTGCCGTCCACGTTGATGACCATATAAAGGTTTGTGGGTCGCTCGATGTTTCTCTCACGAAGGTTGAAATGGGCGGTGATTTCCTTGACAAAAGTTTGTTTTTCCATCGTTTTTTCTGTTCTTAAAATTGGTTCTTACTAACCGCCTCATTTTAAACTTTCAAGGCAAATATACTACATTTTATCCATATCTAACCACTTGACCTGCAAATAATTTTAAAAATTCTCCAAATACCCCCTTAAAACTGTGTGACATAAAAAGTCAACAAGTCAACGAGACAACGAGTCAACAAGTGGGGCGGGAGCCAAACCGCGGAGCGAAAAATCTGTGTAATCTGTGAAATCTGTGTGACATAAAAAGACATCGAGACTTCGAGTCGTCAAGACTTCGAGTCGTCGAGACTTCAAGACTTCGAGTCGTCGAGACTTCGAGACGTCACGTACTATCGGCTTAACTACTTCACAGCAAGTTCCCCTCGTTGTTTGCGGGCCCAGAACTGCTTAAAATCTTCGTAGTTACGGAC
>JAILDR010000173.1 GCA_024689285.1 Bacteroidales bacterium
TCATCTTTATGAGGCATGCAAGGCGTTGGGCGACGAGAAAAAGGCTGTTGCCTATGCCGATATGATGCAAGCCATGGAGCATCCCGAAAAGCACATGAAAGACATGGTGAAAGTGCAGGAGGAATTCGAAAAGCAAGAGGAACTCCAACAACAGGAAACGTTGCATCAACAGAAAAGCAGAAGGCTTTATTGGCTATTGGCCTTGCTGTTGGTCGGCTTGCTACTGTTGGTTGTCTTTGTCTATTTTTATAGGCGCAACAAAGAGAACGAAACCCATCGTCTCCGCGATGCGCAACGCCAACTGCAAGCAGAGTTGGAACAACTCACCACCCAGCAGCGCGACATGCTGCAGCAGCAGGTGATGGCGATTTACCAGGCTGGGCAGAAAGACCGCTTGCAGCACATCATGGAGGCCTTCGAGACCGCCTATCCTCAAGGTGTTGAGAAAATGAAATCGGCCTATCCCGACCTTACCAAGACGGAACGCAATCTCGTGGTTCTATCGTTCCTCGGCTTCCGCATCAAGGAAGAGGCAGACATCCTTAACCTGAGCGAAAACACGGTGATGAAATACCGCTCCAAGCTCAACAAAAAAGTTGATTTTGACTCGATTTCCATTCTTACCGACTGAGAAAAACCTGTACTTTTTTCTTGCAACACATTGATTATCAGGTTGAGTTAAAAACAAAAATCTGTACTTTGCTCAAATCTTGGTTTTTTAGCGGATTTTTGTTATAGTTTTGTTGGCATGAAACAAATTAGTAACAACTTAATCGTTTTATGCCATGAAAAAAAGTTTGTTTTTTGTCATTTGGATGGCTTTGCTGGCAGCCCCGCTTTCGGCACAAACCATCGAGGTTTCGGGCGGTTACCAAGGCAATGTGCTTTGGGATGCCGATACCGTCAAACTTGTGGGTGATGTCGTTATAGAGCCTGATGCTGAAGGCACGGCGCGCCTCACCATTGAGCGTGGAACTTGGGTGATTGCTGAAGGCTATTACCGCATCACAGTCCACAACGGATCGTTTTATGCCTTGGGTGTGGATAAGGTTCCCGTTACCTTCACTGCACGCGACACCACCGACTTTTATAACCCTACGATGGAAACAGGGTGGCACGGTATCCACCTGATTTCCGACCAAAGCAGTACCCAAGACAGTGTGATTATGGAGTTCTGTAAGGTCAAGTATGGAAAGATTATCACGGGTGCACCAGAGGGTGAGAGGTTTGGCGCTGGCGTTGAGGTGAAAAACAAGAACTATTGTTATTTTGCGCACTGCATTTTCTCGCAAAACCGCTCAGAACACAATGGCAATTCGCCTACGACCGGTGGAGGTGGCGGCGGCATGTACGTGCTTAACCCCGGAACAATCCTTGTGGAGCATTGCGTTTTTCACGACAATTATGCATGGTGGGGCGCAAGTATTACGATGGGCGGCTTGCGACATTTCACGGTGCGCAATTGCGAGTTCTACAACAATTCCGGGCATTACGGCACCGCTCTCGACATGCATGTGGGCGAATTGTCGCTTTCGGCTCCTGGCCCCCAGGTCTACAACAACTATATTCATGGTAATCATGGTAATACAGCTTATCTCGGTTGGGAAGGCGTGGGGCGTTTCCACGACAACATCATCGTCAACAACGATGGCTATTCCCCAGTGCTGGGTACTACGGCACCCAATTATTCCCATTATTATAACAACACAATTGCAAACAACCAAAGCGAAGGGCATATTCATGGTTATGGGTCAGGGATTTGGACGAATGGGCAACAGAAAATCTACAACAACATCTTTTACGGCAATACAGGCGTTTGGTTCGAGCGAATGGACCCGACCCATCCCGACCCGACCGTTTTCAACAACTGCAACGGCACAATTCCAGGCTCTGGAGATGTCTTTGGCAATCCTCAATTTTTCAACCCAACCACAGGCTTAGGCCCTGAATACGACCATTCAACATCGGCTGCTCATTGGGCGTTGCTTGAAAACTCCCCCTGCCTCAATGTGGGTGCTACCAATATGAACCAGTATTATCCCGAAACCGATTTTGCCGGCAATCCTCGTGTAATCAATGGGCGTATCGACCTCGGTGCCATCGAAGCCCCCGATTGGGATGCGGCGGAGGAACAAGCCGCCAATAACAGTGTCTATCCCAATCCCGGCAAAGATGTGCTGCATATCATGACGGACGAGGAGGATGTTTCTGTAGTGGTTTATGACCTCAACGGCAGAAAGATGTTTGAGCGACAAATTCAGGGCAATTCAACGAGTATCATTACGGAGAATTGGCCTTCGGGGATGTATTTTTTGGAAATCTACTCAACGGCACTCATTAAAACTGGAAAATGGATAAAAGAATGAACAATTTGCGTTATACGTTGCGTCGCTTCGCGTCATTGCGAACGTAGTGAAGCAATCCAGTAAAACAAAGTGTCTGGACTGCTTCGTTCCTCGCAGTGACGAAAAGCGAAAAATAACAAACAGAAAACTAATTAAAAACAGAATAGAAATGAGAACCAACAGATTTTACAGTTTGCTTGCCGTTCTGCTGATGGCTTCGGCACCATTGTTTGGTGGAACGGTTGGCGTGGAGCGCGCCAAGGCCTTGGGTGCCAAGTTTGTCGAGGCCAATTTCAAGAATAACACACAATTGGAATGGGTCTACACCGCCGTCACAGAAAACGGCAAGGCTTCGTTCCATGTTTTCAATGGCATTTCGGGCGGTTTTGTCATCGTCTCGGCCAGCGACCTCACCAGCCCCATTCTCGGCTATGCCGAAACAGGCGCTTTCAACACGGAAAACATCCCTGATGGATTGGCCTACTTCCTCAATGGCTATGGACAATCCGTTGATTTTGCAGAGGAAAACTTGCAAAAAGCCGATTTTGTGATTGCTCAGGAATGGGAGAACCTTGAACACTGTGGCAAAACGCAAGCCTTGAAATCGGTGGTCGTCCAACCTTTGATTGCCACGCATTGGGACCAAGACTGCTATTATAATGCGTACTGCCCCAAAGACAATGAAGGTCCATGTAATTGCGCTTTGGCAGGTTGCGTGGCCACATCGATGGCACAGGTGATGAAGTATTGGGACTATCCTGAACACGGCACAGGCTCCCATTCATACAACAGTTACCTTTACGGTACCCTCTCTGCAAATTTCGGCGAAACCACTTACCAATGGGAGGAAATGCCAGAGTCGCTAAACGATAACAATCAACATGTTGCCATCCTTATTTATCATTGCGGGGTAAGCGTTGACATGAATTATGGAGCTATGGCTAGCGGTGCATTGCACCAAAGCATCCCTTCGGCCATGAGTTCCTATTTCGGTTATGGCACTTCACACAATCTGTTTAGGGACGATTATCCCTACGATGAATGGGTAGCCATGATGCGTGATGCCTTGGACATGGGTATCCCCATCTTGTATGCAGGTACCGATGGAGGAAGCCAGGGTCATTCGTTCATCTGCGATGGCTATGACGATAACGGCCTGTTTCACATCAACTGGAGTTGGGGCGGTTCCCTCGATGGCTGGTTCAGCATCGACAACCTGCAAACCTACAACCAGACTTGGAACCTGGCACAAAAGATGATTGCCGATGCCATTCCTTCCGGTGTCTACAATGCTACGCCCAAAGAACCAACTAACTTGAGCGTACAGCCGCTTTCCGATGATTCTTACACCTGTACCGTGCATTGGAACAATCCAACAAAGTCATTGAACAATAGCAATTTGACTCATATCGACCAAATCGTTGTCAAGCGTGACGGTAGGGTAGTTTATACCCAAGACGATGTGATTCCAGGCGCGTCCATGGAAATCACCGACGAAGTGCCGTTTTATGGTTTGCATGATTATCAGGTCTATGCAGTGAACAACGGCCTCCACGGAAGGATTGCCACCGAAAGCGGTGTGCGCTTCGGGCCTTCCTGCACTTGGACTATCATGGCAGGCACCACCTTCTTCAACGGATGGCAGGGCGCTTCCATACAAGTGATTAACAACGCAATGCAGGTGATGGAGTCGGTCACGGCGCACTCAAGCAGCGAGACACTCTCTGTTGCGGTGCCCCTGGGTCATGTCTCGTTTGCTTGGTCCAAAGGAAGCAGTACGGTTAGCGATGTAAGTTTTGTCGTTAAAGATGCTGACAATCAAGTCGTTTATTCGTATTCGGGTGCTTTGGAAGGCATCGATGACGGTGTTTTCCTGCAAACCAATAACAGTTGCGGCAACGGCACGGATTGCGATGCACCCACCGATTTGTGGACTTTTGCCGAAGATGGACATGTCGTTCTGGCTTGGACTTCCTATATTGAGTCAGCAGATTATAATGTGTATCGTGACGGGCAACTGCTTCAGACGGTGAGAGACAACCCGGCTTCTTTTGTCGATGAAACAGCGACACATGGTGGGCATTGCTACTTTGTGACCGCTTTTTGCGCTTCGGGCGAAAGCGACCCAACCAACGAGGCTTGTGCCACCATTGGCGACGACTGCCAGCCTGCCACTAACCTGTGGTATGAGATGACCAGCAACAACAAGATAAAACTCACATGGGTAGCGCCCCAACCTCATGACGGACTTTCGGGCTATTTCGTCTACCGTTCCAAAGAGGCCGACTTGAACTGGCAAAAAATCAAGACATTGAATGCCAGCTCCACTTCCTATACCGACAACGCTCCATTGGAGAATGAGACCTTCTATCTTTACAAAGTGGTGGCCTATTACCAAGACATCGACTGCTATTCTGCTCCGGCACGCTCAAAATACAGCGAATTTGAGTATTTCGTGCGGGTATATTGGTCGGTGGATGGGGTGGACGAAGAAAGCTACTGCGATATTATCACTTATCCCAATCCTGGTAACAACACTCTCAACATCAGCTCGGCCTTGCAGAATGCCAGCGTGGAGGTTTACGACATCAACGGCAGACTGGTTTACAGCCAAGCCCTCACGGAACAGGTAACGGCAATTGATGCTGGGGATTGGGCTGAAGGCGTTTATGTTTGGAAGGTGATTGCCAAAGGCAAGAATGTGGAAACGGGAAAGTGGATTAAGGAATAAAGTAAACTGACAAGCCTTCAAAAGCCTTACCGTTCTTTTTGTTTTTTAGCGACTTACAATTTTTTTGATTAAAAACACAATAATATAACTAACTTTTTAGTTGTATATTCAAATTATTATCTATCTTTGCTGCGTCTAAAAGGTCAGAAAAATGAGAAAGTCGAAATATTTAGTTGCGGTCTTGATTGGTCTTGTGGCATTTACCTCGTGCGCCACACAGCATCACTACGACTATACGACGAAATATCTCGACTTCTACAACTGCAATCTTGACCGCATCCCCGATAGTGTCAGATATTATAAAGGTCTTAAACGGCTTTGTCTTGAGAGGAACCGCATCAAGCATGTTCCCAGATGGATTACGGAACTGGACAGTTTGGAAGAAGTCAACCTGAACTTCAACCAGCTGAAACTTCGTCCGTCGGATATTCGACATCTCTCGAAGGCCAAACAAATTCTCATTGGCGGCAACGGTCTTGAGAAACTACCCAAAAACATCGGTCAACTGCATTGCGAGAGCCTGAATCTCGGCAAAAACAATCTACACGCTTTACCTCAATCATTCGCCAACCTGACACAACTCAAGAGCCTGATTTTCTATGAGAATGATTTTGAGGAAATTCCCGAAGAACTGGCTGGTTTCAAGAACTTGAAACATCTGGATTTCTATAAGAACCAACTCACGGAAATACCTGATTTTGTAGGCAATATAGACAGCTTGCAGCAACTGTTCATAGCGTTCAACCACATCAAGGTCATTCCAGACACATTGCGTAACCTAAAACGGCTGAAATACGTCTATATCCACCACAACGAGCTGCATTTCCTGCCCGAATGGATTACCGAAATGGACTCGATAGAGCGATTAGGCGTAAGCCACAACCACCTGCTGGAGTTACCCGACCTTTCAAAGATGAAGTCGCTGAAGGAACTCGACTGTGAGCATAATCTGCTGGAACGCTTCCCTTGGGAGCTTGCCGAGAAACCCGGTATGGAAATGCTGATTTTGCGTGAGAATGACTTCATCTTGTCGAATGAAGACAGAAAGCGTCTTCGTGAACTGAGCGAGACGATTAATATAGTGTATTGAAAACAATAAAAACGTTGAATATGAAAGAATTGACCAAAGGAGAAGAACAAGTGATGCAAGTCATCTGGAGTATAGGACAGGGTTTCGCCAACGAGATTATGGCGGCTTTCCCTGAGCCCAAACCGGCCTACAACACCGTGCTCACCGTCATCAAGATATTGGAGAACAAGGGCTTCGTGAAGCATGAGACCTTCTGCCGCGCCAACCGCTATTCGCCAGCCATCAGCAAGGAAGAGTACTCGCAGCATTACCTCGGCAGCGTAGTGGAGCGCTATTTCAACAATTCGTATTTCGACCTCGTTTCGGCTTTCGCCAAAAAGGAAAACTTCAGCCTCGAAGAGCTGGAAGCCCTGAAAAAGGTCATCGACGAAGCCTTAACCGAAGAAAGGAAATAAAACATGGACGCACAGCAACTCATCATCAACCAACTGGTTCCCGTCACTACAGGCATCATCGTGCTGTGGTTGGCCTATCAGGTGCTGTTCAACAACAGCAATCGCCTGAAGTTCAACCGTATCTATCTACTGACAGCTCTGCTGTTCTCACTGGCATTACCCTTCATTGGGATGCAGATGGGTCAGAGCTCGCCGCAAATGGTGAGCCTAAAGCAAGACCTGTTTGGCGGCGCATTCCTCAACGAAATCATCGTCACGCCTGAAGGACAAACGGCGCTGCCTGAGGCCGAAGCCACCACTGAAACAGCATCACAACCTCGTGTCCAACTGGGTATCTGGCAGTTTGTAGGCGGTGTTTATATTATAGGTGTAGCGGCAATGTTGCTCCTCTTCCTCATCAAGGTGGGGAAACTCGTGGTACTCATCGTCCGCTCGCCGAAAGAAAAACGCGAGGGCTACACAGCGGTGTTTACGGGCAAGGCACAAGGCTCTTTCTCCTTCTTCCGCTACGCCTTCTTCCCCGACGAAAACGTTGCGCCCGACATCGTGCGGCACGAGCTGAGCCATATCGCCCATCATCATTCCTGGGATATTCTCTTTGCCGAAGTGATGATGATTCTGCAATGGTTCAACCCCTTCGTCTACAAGTACAAAAAGGAGTTGCAGAGCCTTCACGAATACCAGGCCGACCGCGATGTGGTGGCCACCGGCGTTGACAAAAGAGACTACATGATGCTGATTCTGCAGCAGTGCACGGCTGCCGATTTCAGCGGAATGAGCAATAACTTCAGTTTAATCCTTACCAAAAAACGTATCAAGATGATTACAAGAAATGAAAAGGCCAAGGGCTTCTGGTGGAGGCTCTTGGCAACATTGCCGGTGCTGGCTATCCTAATGATTGCCAACACCAAAGTGACGGCACAGGAACAACAGCCCGACAAACAACAAATTAATGTCGAAATCAACCAGTTCGAAATCTTTGACGACAACGGCAACCCGATGAATCTGACGGATACCATCATCTACAACGAAGATGGCTCATACGTCCAGTTTAAGACTACAGAGGCATCCGACCCCATTACAGGCGAGATGCACAACAAAATCACAGTCACTTGCCGCAATGCCGACGGAACACCCAACAAGAACATCAAGCTCACCCTCAACGCGATAGAGAAGCACGGCGACACAACGATGTATACCGTCGAGCCATTCACTCTCGATGCTGACAAATTCAGACTCCTTATCCAAACAACGGAAGAAAACCTCGCTTGGGCTTTGGAAAACAAGAACGACACCATTTATGACATCGTTGACCAGATGCCTCAGTTCCCCGGTGGAGAAAAAGCCATGATGGAATTTATCTGCAAAAACGTCAAATATCCACAGAAAGCCAAGGATGAAGGCATTCAAGGTCGTGTGTTCATACAGTTTGTCGTTGAGAAAGACGGCAGCGTTGGCGAAGTGAAACTGCTGCGCGGCATAGGAGGCGGTTGCGACGAAGAAGGCATCCGTGTGGTAAAGTCAATGCCAAAATGGACTCCTGGACAACAGGCTGGAAAAGCCGTCCGCGTATTATACACCTTGCCCATCTTCTTCAAGCTGGATGACCAAACTCCACAACCCAACAATAAAGGCGACATGCAGCCCGACAAAAACGGCGTCTATCAAATCGCAGAGGAAATGCCACGATTCCCCGGCGACGACAAAGCCTTGATGGTATATCTCCAGAAGAATCTGATCATGCCTGAGAAATACAAAGGCAACACTGATGAAAACCCAAGTTTGGCCGAATACCGTACGTTTGTCAAGTTTGTGGTCAACAAAGACGGCTCGATTTCTGACATTCAGTTGCTCAAGAAGTCAGCCGAGTTCAAGGACCTGGACGAAGAGGCTATCCGAGTGGTGAAGTCAATGCCGAACTGGGAACCGGGCAAGATAGAAAGCAAACCCGTGAAGGTTTATTTTAACCTTCCCATTGTATTCAAATTCAGGAAATAATCCGATTCATAGGGCTATAGGGCTGCCGTATCACGGCAGCCCTGTATGAGTTGAGTCAGAGTTTGTCCCAAGCCAACGGCCCCAGGGACAGTGGGACAATGGGACAGTGCCATTTTGGGCATTTTTAGGAGTTTTGGTGTAGCTTCATTATCAATGCATTACAGTCTATTGGTTTTACTCCCCTATTGTCCCCCTATTGTCCCCCTTTTGGGCAACTCCAAGGTAACTACGACACACCCAATAGGTAACAAGAAGGATCAATGAAGGATCAATTAAGGATCAACTGTTCCCACCGAATCTTTGGGACGAACTGCATGCCGTCTTTGTCGCGATAATACGCCAATTTGTCGCCAGCATCCACAGGTTGCAACTTGATTTTCTCGTTGCCCTTGCCGATGGCCAATATCAGCAGCGGCTCGCAAGGCAACTGGAACGCCTCTGTGATTTTCGCCTTGTTGAAAGCTCCAATCATGATGCCGTTCAAACCCATCTCGGTGGCTTTCAGCAACATGCTTTGTGCGGCGATGCCGAGGTCGATGTCAACAAACTTGTTTTCAGGGATTGTGCTACAAATGATGATGAACGCCTCAGGCTCGGTACCGGCAAAGGGGAGATGCAACTCAGGCAGCAGGCCGCCCAGTTTCATGTTCTGCACGATGATGTCGGCTCCCGTCTCTTGGGTCACCAGCTTGAAGCGCAGCACCTGCTGGTTCTTTGCTGAGGCGATTTTGGTGTTCACCGCCACGATGCGCTCCAGCATCTCGCGTTTTACGACAAAATCCTTTTGATAGCCCCGATAGCTGCGGTTTTTCTCAAACAGCGTGTCAATCGAAGTGTGTTTCACCACGGTCTTCTTGGCTCCCTGGCCGAAGACTTCCTCATAACGTTTTTCCAAATATCCGTCTGCCATAATATATGTGTTTCAAATTTTCGCAAAGATAAGAAAACTTTGTAATTTTGCGCCCATGAACAACAATTTCAATATCCGTCCGGCACAGCCCGAAGAGGTTGGTCTGGTCCTTGAGTTCATCAAGAAACTCGCTGTTTACGAAAAATGTGCCCATGAGGTGGTTGCCGATGAAGCCACCTTGCATCACTCACTGTTTGAAGAACATTCCGCCGAGGTCGTTTTTGCCGAAGAAGACGGTGTGGTTATTGGCTTTGCCTTGTTTTTCCACAATTTCTCAACCTTTGTTGGCCGCAAGGGGCTCTATCTTGAAGACCTCTTCATCCTTCCCGAGAAACGCGGCAGGGGCTATGGCAAAGCCCTGCTGAAATACCTTGCCCGCCTCGCCGAAGAACGCCATTGCGGTCGCATGGAGTGGATTTGCCTCGACTGGAACCAACCCGCGCTGAAGGTTTACCGCAGCATTGGTGCCATCCCCATGGACGAATGGACCGTGCAGCGTCTCGACGAAACCGCTTTGAAACGGTTTGCGGCATCGGAGTGAGTTTTTTTGTAATTTTGCGGCATGAAAAAACGAGTCCTGCAGGTCGGTTCCATTGTCATCGCGTTTGTGGTGCTTTTCGTCTCCATGAGTTGGGACGTAAAGTTCCACTATTGCACCGAAGACCATCATCTGACCGGCAGCTTCGTCGATGCGGCAGAATCGTGTATGCATTGCCTCGCCCACGAACACGAACATGAGGCTCATTTTGTACAGCACCACGACCTGCAGTTCAACGCCAAATGTTGCTGCGAGGATTTCGAGAGCCTCATCCAATTCACCGACAACTACGTTTTTTCGCCCGAAAAACATCTGATTGTCGACCTTCAGCCCTTCTTCCTACCCCATCTCGACTTGACGAAGTTGAACACGCAGGTGAGTGTGGCCTTCAACAACCATTCTCCACGAAAGACACTTAAGTATCTTTCCGGTCGGGAACGGATTGTCAGTTTCTCCTCGCTAAAACTGAATCCTTTGGTTTTCTGATACTACCGCTTGGCGTCATTGCGAACGCAATGAAGCAATCCAAAACCGCACTCCAGATTGCCACGCTTCGCTCGCAATGACATCACCCAACTGATTAATTCATTCCATTTTCAACAAAACCAACAATTCAACATCATGAAAGCCAACAAAACAATCCTTATATCAATATTATTAATGGCCTTCGCCTCCACCGCTTTCGCACAGGGATTCATCGAAGGCACCGTTTACGAACAAAACGAAAAAGACGAAAAAACTCCCCTGCCCGGCGTAAACGTATACTGGAAAATCGTCAACGAGGGCGTGGTGACCGATGCCAACGGACATTATAAAATCCCGCTCCATGAGCGCATCGGTTGCCTTGTGTTCAGTTGCATTTCATACGAGAACGACACCATCCACCACATGGTGGAGCCTGCTCATTACGACCATGTGTTCCACTCCACTCACATGCTGAACGAAGTGGAAATCGCGGCACGACAAAAAGCCTCCTACATCAACCCAATGAAAGCGATTGCCGTGCAAGAAATCACTTCCGAAAATCTAAAGCGCGCAGCTTGCTGCACCCTCGCGGGGAGCTTTGAAAACAATGCTTCGGTGGACGTGGCTTACAGCGATGCCGTCACGGGGGCCAAACAAATCCAATTGCTCGGTTTAAGTGGCATCTACACCCAAATGATGACCGAAATCATCCCCAATTTCCGCGGTTTGGCCTCAGCTTTTGGCCTGAGCTACGTGCCTGGCACCTGGATGAACGGCATTCAAGTTTCAAAAGGAACTTCCTCGGTCAGAAATGGTTACGAATCCATCACAGGTCAAATCAACGTAGACTACAAAGAACCCGTGAATGACAAGAGCGAAAAACTGTTTTTCAACCTTTACGGCAACTCCATGTTAATGACCGACTTCAATTTCAACGGGCGTGTCAAAGTGGGAAAAAACGATGGTATCATGCTTTTCGGGCATGTCAGCCACAATTTCATGAAAATGGACAGCAATGGCGATTCCTTCATGGACGACCCCATGACTACACAATATAATGTCTTTTTGCGTTACAACCATCCCCATGTCGGTAAGTTTGGCTGCAAGTTAGGCATCAAGGCACTAAAAGAAACCCGCCTTGGCGGACAGATGGACTTTGACCCAAAACACCGCTTGGACGAAGGCTACAACCTATACGGCATCGGCATCAACACTGAGCGTTACGAAGCCTTTGCCAAGGGCGGCTACCATTTCGACCGCAAAGACACCAGCCTCGGCACACAGCACCAGGTGACCTACCACAAAATGAACTCCTATTACGGCCTCACCGACTACAATGCCTCCCAACTCTCCTATTACGGCAACCTGTTGTTTGACTCCTATCTCTTCAACGACCACCACAACTATTCTGTGGGCATGAGCTACACCTTCGACAAATATAACGAACAGCTGAACGACAGCACTTTCACTCGGGTTGAGCAAGTCCCGGGAGTGTTTGCTGAATATAATTTTAGCGACGATCACCACTGGAACATTATCGCAGGCTTCCGCGCCGACTACAACAGTTATTACCAAAAAATGCTCTACACCCCTCGCCTGCATGTGCGCTTCAAAACGCATGACGAGTTTGCCATACGCCTCTCGGCAGGCAAAGGCTACCGCTCGCCCAACGTACTGGCCGAAAACGCAACAATGATGGCTTCGGCCCGACGGATTTCTTTCCTCAACACACCCAAGATGGAAGAAGCCTGGAATTATGGTATCAATCTGACCAAAGGCATCGACATAGGATGGCGCGAAATAACGATTCAGGCCGACTTCTACCGTACAGACTTCATCAACCAAATCGTCCTCGACCGTGACGCCAATGCGCACGAAATCCGCATCTACAATCTCAACGGCAAGTCCTACTCCAACTGCGCCCAAATCGAAGTCAATTGTGAGATTTTCAAGGACTTCGACCTAACGCTGGCTTTCCGTTACAACGACGTGAAAATGACCATCAACGACTCTTTGCACGAAAAACCATTCGTCAACCGTTACAAAGGATTGGTAACGATGTCGTACGCGCCAGGCACTTGGCAATTTGATTTCACGACCCAGTTCAACGGCGACAGCCGCGTTCCCGACTTGAGTGGCAATGCCACTGCGGTGGCAAACGGTCAAGACATCAAACGCTCGCCTTTCTATGTTATCATGAACGCACAAATTACCAAGAAGTTAGGCAAATATTGGGAAATTTACGCCGGAGGCGAGAACCTCACCAACTATAAGCAAACCAACCCCATCATTGCCGCCAACAATCCATTCGGCGAAGACTTCGATGCCTCGATGGTTTGGGGACCGTTGTCAGGTATTCGCGCTTATTTAGGTGTAAGGTTTCAGATAAAGTAAAAATTCGTATTTTTGCAGCCCAAAATCCGCACCTCTTGTAAAAAAAGGTGCGGATAGATGCAATAAATTGAAAATGAGACCGATAACAATATTTTCCTTCATCCTTTCCATCATGCTCATCTTGGGCGTAGGTTGGTATTTCTTTCCCGCCGAAGGAATAAAGGCGGGAGATTTCGCACTACATTTCCCCTCGTATGCCGAGAGTCAAAAAGAAGAAAAAGAAGAAGTTGACGTCGACGCGGTGCTGAACAAAGTGAGCCAAAGCTTTGAGATGACCTGTTCGGAGACGATGTACGATAGCCTTGGTTTTTTCCGCGACTATTTAAAGCATAACCCCAACCGCATCTACCTGCCCAACGACGACTACACCTATTTTGATAGTCTTTTCGGACTTCTGGAGCAAACCGAAGGTACGGGTCACACCTATCGGGTCATGCACTATGGAGACTCCCAAATCGAGATGGACCGCATTTCGTCGGTATTGCGCCAAAAGCTGCAAGAGCTGTTTGGAGGTTCGGGCCCCAACATGATTCCCGCCATTCAAACCGTTCCGACCATCTCGGTCTCACAACGCAGCAATGGCCTCAAGCGTTTCACCCTTTACGGAGATTCCACCACAAGGCGCGCCACGCACAAACGTTATGGCGTGATGTCACAATTCAGCCAAGTGACGGGTGAAGGCAGCATTTCGTTTACGCAAACATCACATTCACAGGCTTTCGACAACGCCAAAGACATTTCATCTGTGTCAGTGCTTTTAGGCCACAACAGTAATAACTTCAAAGCCTCCCTGCATTGCGACAGCCTTGTCATAGAGCCCAAAGTACTTGCTGCCAATGACAATGTCTCCCTCATCACATGGGACCTGCCCGTCAATGTGAAACGAGGCACCATCAGTTTCCAAGGCGATGCCGAAATCTACGCCGTTCTTCTTGACGGCGATCCCGGCGTGGCCATCGACAATGTGGCTTTACGTGGTTGCTCTGGCACTATCTTCACCCGCATTGATGAGCAAACCATGCGGCAGTCATTCGACTTGCTTGACACCAAGCTCATCATCCTGCAATTTGGAGGCAACCGTATGCCTGGCATAGCAGGAAGCAAAAACATCTCCTCCTACATGAAAGAGCTGGAGCGCCAAATCGACTACATGAAGCGGGTAGCTCCCCAAGCCACGCTCCTCTTCATCGGTCCCGCCGACATGGGTCGCAGCTACAACGGCAAGATAGGTACATGGCATGGTCTGCCCGAGCTGAACGACTCGCTCCGCGCTATGGCCTTGCGTAACCATGTGGCCTATTGGGACATGTTCAACGTGATGGGCGGTGAAGGCTCGATGGCACAATGGGTGAGACACAAACCACCTATGGCCGGCCCCGATTATATCCATTTCACCTTCCGTGGCGCTCAAGCCATCGGCAGCGACCTGGCCAAGTCGTTCACCACCTATTACGACTTCTACAAGCTACGCCAACACGTGCCCAGCCAAGAAGTGATTGATTTCATCAACCGCGACGCGAGCAAAGATATGGAACACGCCCCCTATTGGATGCGAATGCCCAAACACCAACCCTACAAAAACTTTTGACAATGAAAAGATGGTCTGTTTTCATAGGTTTGATGTTGGCCTGTGCCTGTCTTTTCGGTCAAGGTGAAATCATGCTGCGTCCCCTTCCCGATTACGACTTTGCCCACTTCAAGCGCAACAAGATTGTCTATCCTTCGGGCGACAGCATGGCGATGGAACACTTTTTTACAAAAATGGATTCCGTCATCAACTATGGCATCGGCAATGTCAATATCCTGCACATCGGAGGTTCGCATGTGCAAGCAGGCACCTTTACACAACAGTTTCGCGACAACTTACTCAATATCGGCGACGACCTGATGGGAAGCTCCTATTTCGTCTTTCCCTTCACGGCCGGCGGCACCAACAACCCTTCACACTACATCATTCACGCTACGGGTAAATGGCAATATTGCCGCAATGCAGTCCAACGCGAAACCGACAAACGCATGGGATTAGCTGGTGCCGCTGTCACCACCAGCGACTCTACCGCTACAATACAAATCGTCACCCGCGAACGCTACCCTTCAGAAATACCGCCTTATTATGACTTCAACAAGGTGACCCTATTAGGTTTCTCGGAAACCGAAAACGTTATACCCGCCCTAAGCTACGAAGACGACACGCTACATGGCGAGTTTGACGAAGAAAGGTCGGCTTACATCTTCAACCTGCCCGACTATACCGACTCCATTTGCATCCTGTTCGACTCCGTTCCGGGTGAGTTCACCTTGACAGGTGTGTTGCTTGAGAACAATCGTCCGGGTATCAGCGTGCATGGCGTAGGCGTCAACGGAGCCAGCGTGCCATCTTACCTGCGTTGCGAAGACTTTGAGCGCGACCTCGCGCTGATTAAGCCCGACCTCATCATCTTCGGCATTGGCATCAATGATGCGACTGAAAAAGATTTTGAGGTAGAGGCTTTCAAACAGAGCTACCGCGAGTTGATTGGTATCATGCAGGATGTCAACCCCGACTGCGCTTTGCTCTTCCTCACCAACAACGACAGCTTCAAATGCCGACGCGGGAGGAAGAAAAAACGCATTTATGAGGTCAATACCAATGGCAAGGTTGTGGAACAAGCTTTCATGGAATTAGCCAAAGAATATAACGCCGCTGTGTGGAACCAGTTCGACATTATGGGCGGTCTCCGCTCAATGCAAGACTGGCAAAAGGAAGGTTTGGCCCAACGTGATAAAGTTCATTTCACCCCAAGCGGTTACATCCTCATGGGCGACTTGCTTTTCAACGCATTTATAGAGCGATATATAGAACACACCGAAGCAAACAAGGAGAATTGATATGACACAACTGCCTGAAATAGCATTGGATTTCCTCCGTAACCTTTTCTCCTTCGACAAGGCGCACCCGCTGCTGTTCACGCAGTTTTATTTCTGGGCCTTTTTCGCCTTTGTGTTCGCCTTTTTCTGCATCTTCAAGAACAAGGTCCTGCTCCGCAACACTTACTTGTTTTTCGTCAGCTTGTTCTTCTATTACAAAACCAGCGGGCTCTTTACCTTAATTCTGGTTTTCATCACTTTATACAACTTCTTTGCGGCTAAGTGGATGCATACCCGCAAGAAAAGCGGGAGCCGGAATTTCGTCCTCGCGCTTAGCGTCGTTGTCAACCTGTCAATCCTGTTCTATTTCAAATACGCCTACTTCCTCATCGATGTCGTCAACAACCTTTTCGGCCTCGATTGCAAGGTGTTTGACGTATTCTCGTGGATGGGCAACGAAATCACAGGTTCCAACCGCTTCAGTGTTGACGAGATCCTGCTACCCGTGGGCATCTCGTTCTACACGTTCCAAGCCATCAGCTATATTATGGATGTGTATCGCCAACGTATCACTCCCGTCCACAACCTCTTCGATTTCGGCTTCTACGTCAGTTTCTTCCCGCAATTGGTGGCAGGCCCTATCGTGAGAGCCAACGAATTCATCCCGCAGCTTCACAAGAAGTATTTCCTCGGACGCAAGCAGTTTGGCATCGCCGTGTTCTGGATTATGAACGGCTTGGTGAAAAAAATCGTCTTAAGCGACTATATCGCCGTCAATTTCATCGACCGCGTATTCGACAATCCGTTGCTTTACACCGGCTTTGAGAACCTTGCGGCCTTGTTTGGCTATTCGTTGCAGGTCTATGCAGATTTCTCAGGCTACACCGACATCGCCATCGGCGTGGCCATGCTGATGGGTTTCTATCTGCCAAAAAACTTCAACTCACCCTACAAAGCCAAAAACCCTGCCGAGTTCTGGAAACGCTGGCACATCTCGTTGTCGCGCTGGCTGCAAGACTATCTTTATATCCCTTTGGGTGGCAACCGCAACGCCACTTTCGGTTCGTTCTGCATCATTATTATGATTGCCGCCATCGCTGTTTTCCTCTCAGGTAGTTTGTGGGTGGCTTTAGGTGTGGGCATTGTTGCCTTGATTGTTGCGTTGTTGGCCATTTTCAGGCCCAATGCAAGGAAAACCATCACAACCGAAATCAACCGCATGGACACGATGCTTTTGGGCGGCTTATGGCACGGCGCTTCGTGGAACTTTATGATTTGGGGTGGCTTGAACGGCATCGGAATGTTGTTCTTCCGTTTCTGGAATAATTGGAGCATCTATGGTCGCACGTTATTCATAATGGCCATTACATTTGGTTTGAGAATATTGTGCATCTTGGTGCCGCAACCCGTGTTCAATTTACTCTTTGTGTGGTGCCTCATCACCCTTGCCGGCAATATGATCCGCATGCTTTACAACCTCTTCGGCGGCAAGAAGGCGTGGCAATGGCTACAGGATGCCTGGGCCATATTGCAGACCTTTACTTTCATCACGTTTACGCGATTATTCTTCCGTAGCGGCTCCAACCTTAATCCTGCCGAAGCCAACGAAACAGCATGGAATACAGCCAAGAACATGGTCAACCAGATAGGTAGCCACTGGCGTTTGGAACAGATTCCCGACATCGCCTACCATTACCACAACGTATTTATCCTCATCGTGTTAGGAATGATAATCCACTGGTTGCCGGAAAACCTAAAACGTCGTTACCGTCTGTGTTTCGCCAAGATGCCTTTGCCACTGATGGTATTGGCCTGCGTTGCATTGGTGTTTATCGTCTATCAGTTCATCACCGCCGACTTGCAGGCGTTTATTTACTTCCAATTCTGAACATAAACACACGCCTGCTTTTTAGGTCGGCTATTAACGCACTTGTCGTTATTTCTTCACGAACTTCAGCGTTTCCGTGTTGTTGTTTGTCTTTAATCTCACGAAATACATTCCACTTGGCAAATCACTCACCGAGATTTCGACTTTCGTAGCGCAATCGGTGTCGCTATACACCAAGGCCCCCAACAGGTTGTAGATTTCCAAGTGGTCGATGGTTTCCGTAGTTTCAACAACAAGCTTGTCGCTGACAGGGTTGGGATACATCACGAAGTTGCCACTCAGTTCGCCGAGGCCTTCGGTGCTAATCAGATTGACCGTCAACATACGGGTTGTTGTGGCGGTAAAGGTATAGGTCGGTTCTTCGCAAACCACCTCACCGTTTTCAGTCCAGTTGACAAAAGCGTAGTTTTCGTAAGGAGTCACGGTCAGTATGACTTGGTCGCCATAGCTGTAGGCACCTTCACCTGCGACCTCGCCACCGTCGGCAGGCTCAATGTTGACCTTAATATCAACGGCTTGTGCTTCGAAGTTGGCCACAAAGTTACGGTCGCTGAATATGTTAACGTAAAAGCCCTCGTCGGTAGTAAACACTTCACCATTCTCCGTCCAATTGACAAAATTGTAACCAGTGTTGGGCGAAGCGAAAATGTAAGCCGTCTGACCATATTCAAAAGTGCCATCACCAGTGAGCGTGCCACCCTCTTCCGGATTGGCGGTAAGGCTGACGGTAAAAGTCTGCCTCTGGAAATGCGCCACATAAGCAGCTGACTCTGTCACGTTGAAGGTATAGGTTGCATTGGTCGAGACTTGCTGACCATTCTTAGTCCAATTAATAAAGTCATAACCCGAAGAAGGTGTAGCAGTCAGAGTGCAGCTTTGGCCATAGTTAAACGTGCCGCCACCACTCACCGTACCGCCCGTGGTCGGGTCAGCTGAGGCTGTAATGGTATAACTTTGGGCTTGGAACTGGGCAACAAGGGTGCGGCTACCCGTGACAGTAAAGCTATAGCTTGCATTGGTAGAGACTTGCTGTCCGTTCTCCGTCCATCTCTGGAAGGTGTAACCGCTGGCGGGAGCAGCACTTACCGTACAATTATCGCCATAATGGAACGCACCACCGCCCGTCACTGTGCCGCCAAGGGCCGGGTTGGCCGATACGGTGATGTTGTAGTTCTGTTGCTGGAACTGAGCCACCAAGGTACGGTTGCCCGTAACCGTGAAGGTATAGTTGGCGCTGGTCGATACAGAGTTACCGTTTTCAGTCCATCTCTGGAAGGTATACCCATTGGCAGGTGTGGCTGTAACAGTACACGATTGCCCTTGCTGATAAGTTCCACCTCCTCCAACTGTTCCTCCGTTAGTGGGGTTAGCCGAAACAGTAATAGTGTAATTCTGCGGTTGAGCTTGGAAGTTGGCCACCAGTGTACGATTGCCCGTGACGGTAAAGGTATAGTTGGCTTGGGTGGAGACCACGTTGCCGCCTTCCGTCCAATTGGTGAAAGTATAACCAGCGTTGGCAGAAGCCGTGACTGTGCAGCTGGCACCTTGGTTATATGTGCCGCCGCCTGTGACGGTTCCACCGTTGGTGGGGTTGGCCGACACATTAACCGTATAGGACTGCGTACCACCACCCACGTTAATGTCTTGGATATAGGGCTGGCGTTGCGGCTTGGTCACCACGATACGCACCTGTCCTGAAGTGATGCCCGAGGCAACCTGCACATTGACCGTACCCGAGGCTGGCACCAAAGCCACACCCTTCAGCACATTGTTTTGTGAGATGGCCACGTATGAGCCTTCTTGTGCGCTCACTTGGAACGAAGTGGCTCCAGCGGGGAAGGTGCTGGCATGACTGACGGTGTTGGGAGAAGGATTCACGCGGAAAGGCATGATGGAACCGTCGCCCAACACATGATATGCTTGCCAGTAATAAATAGGACTCGCACTGGTTTGGTAGTTGCCAGCATGAGCATAACAAACCGCCAAATTGCCGAGGAAGACGATGGAAGAAACGGTGTTATAGGTATCGTCCATCCAGATGCCGTCGTATACACCTGTAGCCGTATTGTTGATATTGGGCATTTGGCCAAAGGTGCTGGTGGCACCCACACCAAAGTAATAGTCTTCATACCAATAGGTTACAGGGCAGGAACCGATATAGGAATAGGCAGCCTTGTTTTCGCCTCGAAGCATGGCTTCACCGAAACAGGCTTGACTGTAACCGAAGTTACCCGTCAAACAGCAGTTGCCCATGGCGAGGAAGTATTTGTTGGTGTTGGTGAGGGCATTCACCTGAGATTTGGTCAGTTGGGGCTCAGACCAAGAGGTTTCACTGCCGTGGGCGGTATAGTTGACAAAACCAGTACCCGAACTCAACGAGGCATAGCAGTTGGTATAGGGTTGACCTAACCAATTATAAACATTGGTAAAACCGTGTGCGGTGTTGTAATAATACTGCATCGCATATTGGATGGTGGGTTTGCCGACGTAATTGGTCCAATAGCTATCCCAACCCGCAATAAGGGTCACGTTATCCAAATAGCTCGGATCGGGCATGGTGTATTGTTCGTATTGCAATATCTTGTTGACGATGGCTGTGACCTCATTGGCGTTCTCTGCCGACATACGGCTGTAGAACATATCGGGGAAATAGTCGTTGTCAACTGAGCCGTAATATAAATCGGTCACTTTTTGAGTGGCGTTACCCGTGGTTTTTCCAGGGATCTGACCCGTGTCACCCACAAGGACGAGGAAAGTTGGCGTAGCGCCTTGATTGACGCCCGTGTTGTAGAGGTTCTGCACGTAGCTTTGGATAGCGGTGTAGTTGCCTCCAGCCTGCGCGGTGGTCACCACGTTAACATAAAAGCCCTTCTGAGTTTTCCAGTTGAGCCAAGGTTGCAAAGCGGTGAGATAGTTTTCAGGGGCAACCACAATCATGTGGACGGGATAGGCCATCAGGTCGGGATGGTCGGTATAGACATCAAGTATTTGGCGATAGTTAAACATCTGCTTATAGACGATGTCGAAATAAGGGCTATAAGTGTTCAACAACATACGTTCAGTCTCGGCATAGTCGGCGCCGTCGAAGCTGACCTCCACCTCAATGTTATTAAACACGCGCAAGGTGTTGGAAACGGGGTTATAGCTCACGGGATTAATGACAAGCGAACCGATGCGGATACCACGCATGGTGCCTTGCACCTCAATAGTGGCTTCAGGCAACGAGGCAAGGCTACGGGTTTGATAGGCAGCGGCATTGTAGACAAACTCAACCTCATCAAAATTCTGGTCCTTACGAACGGAAGGTTGCCGGGGAACTATCGTATTGATGCCGTATTCAGACAGGTGGTAATCCGTTGCCGTATAGTTGATTACATTGACATGCGGCGTGGCTCCGAAAGGCACAGCCAGCAGTTGGTGTGAGGCAGGCAGCTCGGGCGTACCGATTTCGCCGGAGGCATATGTGCCTTCGATGGCGATTTCAGAGAAGGTGCCTCTCTCCGTAGCTATCTCGATGCTCTCGATGGAGCCATAGCTGAAGGTGGCGCGAAGCGAGTTGAAGTCGCTATAAGTAATTTCAGCACTTGAAGTGCTCCGCAGATCGATGCGGCCATTTTGTGCCATTGCAAACAAGG
>JAILDR010000191.1 GCA_024689285.1 Bacteroidales bacterium
AGTCTGGTTAATGATTCTGTTTTTTGTCTCGGTTTTGCCGCCTCGCGAGTCTGCACGTGTTGGTCCCGGGAGTGTGCACGTGAAGGCTCGGGGAGTCTGCAAATGCAGGCGCTCGTGCCTGCTTTCAAAAGACGATGCAAAAATACGGCATCGCCAACCGGCACTCGGGCGATGGCCGACGATGCCGTGCGATAGCGGGGCATTTTGGGGCTTTTTTTCGGAGGGCGGGTGCCTTGTCGGGGGATGCGTCCGTCGCGGCTCGAGCGGGCCTTGTAGGAGAAGACCATACGCCCGAAGGTGCCGTTGAAGAGGTCGTTCTTGTAGAACTTGCGCGTGGCAAAGGGTGTCGACGAAATCGTCAGGTTGGCGCGCAGGACGGGATTGCCCGTTATGCCGTCGGCTGTGGCACGCAGGGCACCGGCACGCTGCCGGTCATAGATGTTGCGCAGCATCTGGCTGATCTGCTTGTGTCCTCCGCACATGCGGTCGGCCATCTCCACCTCAGGCATGTTGAGGTATTGTGTGCGTCCGCCCAAACTCTCGCAAGCCATCGCGTTTTGCAGGAAGGCCGCCGAGATGACATCCGAGGGCGGAAACCAGAAGGCCACGTCGGGACGGGCGGGTTTTTCCTTGTTGGCACTCTTGGTCTTGACCTGCTTCTGCCATTCGACGAGTTTCTTCAACTCGGCATCGTCGTGTTCGCGGAAATCGCGGCAAAGGGCTTCCACCAGTTGTGACAATTGGCCCTTATTACCCCCACTTTCGGCCACGAGATTGGCCATTTGACCGCAAAGTTCCTTCCAACTGAGGTCGGGGTATTGAAATTCCGAACCGCTGATGTGTGCGCCAAGTATGGGGAAAAGCATCGGAACGAGGGGTTCGTGCATGTCTTTTGAGGTCTGAGAGAGCAGGATTTTGATGCATTCTGTCCCTTTTCCAAGGGCAGGCATCTTAGGTGCTGTAGGTTTTGTAATGTCGTAACTCATTGTGATTTTGCTTTTTAGGTGAAACATGGTTGACTGTTTCCGTCAGTCGTCAGTCCGTCAGTTGTTTTTTTGAAGGGTACCTATCTATCGTTGTTTTTCTTTTCTTTATTTATATATATCTTATTATCAATAAGTTATAAGTAATATAAAAGAAGAATTTCAAAATAAAGGGTATCCTTTTTTTAATTGACGGATTGACGGACTGACGGAGTGTTTTACTCATACTTCCTCTCCCAAGCCCTTCAAAGCCTGGCGAAGTTCGTTGCACACTCCGATGGCATAGTTGTCGACATTGAAGTTTTTCCCCATGGGCATAGGTCTGAAGTTGGGCCGCAGGCTGCCGTCGTCCCTGCGGGTGATGGTGATGTACTTGCCGATGAAGACGTGCGGGTTGCGCTTGCCGTTGGTTGAGGGCAGGGTCTCGATGAAGGTGTAGTGGTTGTCGGCATCGCGGTCAGCCCAAGCCTGCGGCATCAATCGCCGTCACATTGAAAGCATCAGCCAATGGCTGCAACGACAGGTTGATGAACTGATTGCCAACATGGTAATTCAGGCGCATAATCTCTCGCCCAACGCACACACTGCCGACGAAATGAGAACCATCGTTGCCAATCGAATACGTCGAATGGAGTCAGGCGAAGCCACTTATATCGATGGCGAAGAAGGATTTGCACAAATACGCGAACGCTATGGCCTATAAATATGACAGCGTGACAGCTGAAAAAAACGGTCAGGTGTGTCAATCCTTTCAGAAATCTCAATTATTTTTCCTATCTTTGCGCCCTTATAATCGCTTTTATGCCCATCGGAATCCCAATATGGATGATTGCTTTATCGCTGCTGGCTGGTCTGGCGGCAGCTACGGTGCTGTATCTCCGCAACAAGAAGCAGCATTATGGCAAAGCATTGACTGCCATTCTGTTTGCGCTGCGAACCTTGATCGTTGGGCTGATGGTTCTGCTGCTCTTTAACCCGCTGATACGTCAGAAGTTCAGCACGGTGGAGATGCCTACCGTTATTGTGGCCCATGATAATTCGTCGTCCGTCGTCCTTTGCAAGGATTCGGCATTCTATAAGAACGACTATCAGACGCAGTTTGAAGCCTTCAGAAATGAATTGAACGCTGATTTCCAGACCGATGAATATCTCTTCGGTGAAGAAGTCCGCGATTTCGACCGAATCGATTTCTCCGACCAACTTACTGACCTTTCCTCGCTCATGAGCGCCCTTAACCGCCGCTACTATAAGCGCAACGTGGGCGCGGTGCTGCTCTTCTCTGACGGCATCTATAATCGTGGGTTTGAACCTGAACTGCTGGCCGAGAATTTCCCGTATCCTATTCATACCGTGGTCTTGGGCGACACAATCGCCTATCCCGATTTGGCCGTCCGCGATGTGCATTATAATAAGGTGGTGTCGCTTGGTGCGACTTTCCCCGTCAGGGTGACGGTGGCAGCCCGCGACCTGGCCGGACGTAAAGCCCAACTGACCCTCAAGGAAAGTGGAAACCTTATTAAGAAGCGCGACATCGAGATTCCCTCCAACCGTTTCTCCAAAGAAATCGACTTCATGCTCGATGCCACCAAGAAAGGCGTGATGGCGCTTGATATTGAGGTGAGTGGAATAGAAGGGGAGGAGCAACTGCTGAACAATGTGCGGCATATTTATATCGAGGTGCTTGACCAGAAGTATAAACTGCTGTGTGTGGCAGCCTCGCCCCATCCCGACTTGGCAGCTCTGCGCAGCGTGCTCAACGACAACTACGAGGTGGACTTTTGTTTCGGTAAAGAAACCCTGCCCGAGTTCAGCAACTACGATCTGGTCGTTCTGCATCAGGTGCCGTCGGCAAGCACAGATTTCAACGCCTTGAAGACGCAGTTGGACAAGAATGTAAAGCTGCCTCTCTTCTTCATCGTAGGCAACGACACCGACCGCGATATGCTGAATAAGTTGCAGAATGTCTTTGCTTTGCAGCCGGGAGCGACCAATACGCTGATGGATATCAAAGCCCACCAGAACACGGCCTTCTCGACCTTCACCTTCGATGCGAAGTCGGAACAAATCATCTCGAAATACCCGCCTTTGGCTCTGCCCCATACCGAAATCAACGTCTTAAAGTCGCATGACGACTTGCTGTTGCAGGAAGTGATGGGCCTTAAGTCTGGGTTGCCGTTGTTGAGTTTTGCCCGCGATGGGCGCAAGATGGCCTTCCTGTTTGGCACCAACATCTGGCGCTGGCGACTGTTTGAGTATTACCAGTCGAAGAACCACGATGTGTTTGATGAGATGTTTTCCAAGTCGCTGAAATACCTGTTGCTTTCAGCCAACGACGGCTCGGCTGTCTACGCCAAGGAGACCTATTACAGCAATGAGCCTGTGATGATTACTGTCGAACTACGCAATCCCAACAACGAGTTGGTGACCGACCCCGATATGACCATTCAGATAGAGAACAAACTGACGGGCGAGACCTATGACTACGCCTTCTCGAAGCGAGACCACGACTATGAGCTGAATGCCGGTCTGTTGCCCGAAGGCCTTTATACATTTAAGGTGCAGGCACAGATGGGTGAACGGCACGTCGGTGTGAATGGCTCATTCAGTGTGGTCGCTATCGGTATTGAGGCACAGCAGCTTACTGCCGATGCCGACCGGATGCGCACTTTAGCCCGCCTAACCAACGGCAACTGTTATACCGCCCGCCAACTTGACCAACTTGCAGCGGATTTGCGCAACGACACGCGCATCACCTCTGTGGAACATCACGAAAGCCGTTTCGAGGACCTGATTCATTCCAAGTGGATTTTCTTCGTCCTCATCGGTTTGGCCGCAGTGGAATGGGTGTTGCGTAAGATGTTCGGAAGCTATTAATTAATGCGGAATGCGGAATGCGGAATTAGGAAGTAGGAGGTAGGAATGATGAATTAGGAATGCGGAATGCGGAATTATGAAATTTGAAATCTGAAATTTGAAATCTGAAATCTGAAATCTTTAAATATTAGTACATTATGAAAATTCAAGATCAATCCGTCGTGACAATGACTTACGTCTTGCGCGAGAAAGACGAAAACGGTCGCCTCATCCAGGAGACCACCAAAGACAACCCTTTCACCTTCATCTGCGGTATGCAGCAGGTGCTGCCCAAGTTTGAAGAGAACCTGATGGGCAAGGAGCCAGGCGACCATTACTGCTTCTATCTGACCCCCGAAGAGGGCTACGGTGTGCGCAGCGACAAGAACATTGTCGATTTGGACAAGAACATCTTCATGCAGAATGGCGTGCTGATGGAAATCGTGAAGGAAGGTGCCCAGCTGATGATGCAGACCTACAACGGGCCGATGGCGGGCGTCGTTATGGAAATCGGCGACAAGCATGTGAAGATGGACTTTAACCACGACTTGGCCGGAGTGCCGCTCTGCTTCTCGGGTGAAATTCTCAGCGTGCGCGAGTCGACCGACGACGACTTCAGCGGCAGCTGCGGAGGCAGCTGCGAGAGTTGCTCAGGTTGCCA
>JAILDR010000199.1 GCA_024689285.1 Bacteroidales bacterium
GATAATCGGCAAGTTCTGTGCCATTGCCAAAGGGATTGAGTTTGTGATGAACGGAGCCAATCACCGCATGGACGGCGTGACCACCTATCCGTTCTACATCATGGGTGGCGACTGGGGCAGCGCCATCGCACCTGTGAAAGATGAATTGCCTCTGAAGGGCGACACCGTTGTGGGCAATGATGTTTGGATTGGACAAAATGTAACCATCATGCCGGGCGTTCATATCGGTGACGGTGCCATCATCGGAGCCAACTCGGTAGTGGCTTCCGACATCCCTCCCTACGCTGTTGCCGTGGGCAACCCCTGCCGGGTGGTCAAGATGCGTTTCGACGACGAGTTCATCGCCTATCTGTTGAAGTTGAAATGGTGGGATTGGGACATAGAGAAGATTGATGCCAATTTCGAGGCCCTATCAAGTAATGATTTGTCATTAATCAAAAAGATAAAAATATGAAGGATGTTTTGAGGACAATAAAATCGGGGATTGGGCGTTTGACATATAACAAAATGGGACCAACATGACTTTGCACGATATTCTAAACGCACTGCTTGAGGTTACGGGCGCGATGAGCCCTTATCTCCTGCTGGGCTTTCTCATCGCGGGGGTGCTGCACGTATTCGTGCCGAAAAGGTTTTATGCCAAATACCTCTCGCGCGACAACAAATGGTCGGTACTGTGGGCAGCCCTGCTGGGTGTGCCGTTGCCACTCTGCTCGTGCGGCGTCATTCCCACCGCTGTCGGGCTGAAGAACGAGGGCGCGTCGAAAGGAGCTGTGGCCTCGTTCCTCATAGCCACTCCGCAGACGGGCATCGACTCCATCCTCGCCACCTTCTCGCTGATGGGCCTCGGCTTCGCCATCACGCGCCCCGTCGCCGCTTTAGTCACCGGTGTTTGTGGCGGTTTTCTGGTCAATCGCTTTGCGGAAATTGAAAATTCAAAATTGAAAATTGAAAATTCGGCTTGCACAGTCGATAACTCTCAACTTTCCACTTTCAACTTTCCACTCAAAATCTGGCGTGTGCTGAAGTATGCATACTTCGACATGATTCAAGACATCGGCCTGCGGTTAGCCATCGGTCTACTTGTGGCCGCCCTCATCAATGTGGCCGTTCCTGAAGAGTTCTTCCTTTCCTTCGGCAAGCAGCCTTTGCTCCAGATGCTGGTCATCCTCGTGGTGGCGGTGCCGATGTACATCTGCTCCACAGGCAGCATCCCCGTGGCGGCGGCGCTGATGATGAAAGGCCTTTCGCCCGGCGCCGCGCTGGTGATGCTGATGGCCGGCCCGGCGGTCAACATCGCCTCCATCCTCGTGGTGCGCAAGTCGATGGGCCGCCGCTTTACGTGGATTTACCTGCTCACCATCGTGGGATTTTCCATCCTCTTCGGAATGATTATCAATGCCATCGGTATCGGGGCCGACATCATGCCCACTTGCAGCGAGGCCCACGGAGCATGCTGCGCGGTCGAGTCGGCCTCACCCTTTGAAGGAACTGGCGGAGTGTTCCGTGCCATCTGTTCGGTATTATTATTACTATTCATAATAACTGCATTAACCATGAAATTTTTAGACAAATTCAAGAAACAGAAAGCTGTCGCCGGGACAGTGATTTACACAGTGGAAGGTATGCACTGCAACCATTGCAAGGCCGCCGTGGAGCAGGCCGTCGGGAAGCTGAAAGGCGTGAAATCCTGCGAAGCCACCCCTGCCGCCAACACGCTTGCGGTGACGGGAAACGCCCAGGAGAACGACATCCGCAAGGCCGTGGAGCAAGCGGGATTCGATTTCAAAGGGGTTAAAGAATAACACGTCAAACCAATCCATTATGAAAAAAGTAATCGTTATATCTACCAGTCTCCGTCCGGGCTCGAACAGCCACGCTTTGGCGGAGCAGTTTGCCGAAGGCGCAAAAACCGCTGGCAACGAAGTGGAACTCATCTCGCTACGCGGCAAGGAAATCAGGTTCTGCGTCGGGTGCCTCTCGTGCCAGACGACGGGCGCCTGCGTCTTCAAGGACGATGTGCCAGCCATTATGGAGCGTGTGCTGGAGGCCGATGTGGTCTGTTGGGCCACCCCCATCTACTACTACGAGATGAGCGGCCAGATGAAGACCCTCATCGACCGTATGAACGCCATGTACCCGAAGGACTACCGTTTCCGCGATGTCTATCTGCTGACGACAGCGGCCGAAAACGAGGATTTTACCCCGAAACGCACTGAGAGCGGTCTGATGGGCTGGATTGATTGTTACGAGAAGTCCGAACTCAAAGGTCACCTTTTCTGCGGTGGCGTTGGCGGCCCGAAAGAGATTGAGGGCAACGCCAAGTTGCAAGAGGCGTATGAGATGGGTAAGAGTTGTTGAACAATGAATATGAACGAGACCAAACCCACAGGAAAAGACTATGTCGGGAGCGACGGCCTCTATGCCGACGTGCAGCGCACGATGCAGCTTGCGGCGGAGATGAATTGATTTAGTATGTTCTATAATTTAACCGCCGCAAAGGTTTTCGTGACCTTTTGCGGCGGTTTTTTGTTCTGCTCTTCACCGTCCCCGCAATCCCCAGAAATGATGATTTTCCGCTAATCCAAAATTTCTTTGTACCTTTGCAAATTGAAAATGGCTTTTAATTCAAAAATATAAAAACGATGATAGACGTAACAGATTTTGACAAAGTAGAGGTGCGTGTGGGCACCGTGGTGGAGGTCAAAGAGAACCGCAAAGCGCGGCATCCGGCCTACGCTGTTACCATCGACTTCGGCCCCGAAATAGGTTTGAAGAAGTCGTCGGCGCAGATCACCACACTCTATACACCCGAGGAGCTCCTCGGCAAGCAGGTCATCTGCTGCGTGAATCTCCAGCCGATGCACATCGGAAGCGTGAAGAGCGAGGTGCGCATCCTCGGTAGCGACTCCGAACAAGGTGTTGTGCTCCTGCGCCCAACACAAGCGGTAAAAAATGGCGACAGAATTTTTTGACAAAAACCCATGGAAGACCAAGAACGTGCATTGAAACTGGCTACCGAGGCCGGACATATACTGCTAGAAAACGGGGCTGAGATTAGCCGTGTGGAGAACACCATGCAGCACATTGCTGAGGCGTATGGCGTTGAGGGCGAGAATTTCTTCGTTCTCAGCAATGGCATTATCTCATCGGGAAAGAACTTTGCCCGTGCCGAGCATATCCCAATCAAAGGTATGCAACTCAGCCGTGTGGTTGAAGTGAATCAGATTTCCCGTGACTTGAGCGCCCGCTCCATGCCACTTGACGAGTTGGAGGACCGCCTCCAAGCCGTCCGCATGGCCAAGGGCAAACCCTGGTGGGAACTGATTCTCGGCACAGCCTTCGGAGTTGCTGCCTTTTGCATCATCTTTGGCGGTAGCTTTCGTGATGCAGCGGCGACTTTTGTCTGTGGCCTGTGGCTCGGTACCTTTATGACTTTCGTTGGACCGCGCATGTCGCGTTTGATGGGCAACTTCACAGGTGGACTTGTCGGCGGGCTGTTGTGCATCATCGCTTATCATCTTTTTCCAAACACGCTGCATCTTCCCAATATGATTATCGGCACCATCATTGCCCTTGTGCCAGGAGTGCCTTTCACCAACGGTATGCGCGACATCGCCAACGAGGCTTATATTGCGGGTACCACACGACTTATTGACGCTTTCTTGGCTTTCCTCGGCATTGCTTTTGGCGTAACAATGGCTCTTGTGCTGCACGGAGGAGCTTCGGGAGCGATTCTTCGATTGGGTTCACCTGAAACAGATGCCGTGACATCGCATTGGGATATCCAGTTGGCCTCCGCCTTTGTCGGCACAGTAGGTTTTGCTGTGATATTTGGCGTTCCACGCAGGTATTATCTCGACAGCGGCCTTACGGGCATGCTGGGCTGGGGAATGTTCCTGTTGACGGGTTCCGTCTTCATAGGTGCCCTCGCTGTGGGACTTGTGAGCTATCTGCAGGCATGGCTGCGCCGTTGTCCCGTCACCGTATTTTTGGTCTGTGGCATTATTTCGTTGGTGCCAGGAGGCGGTATTTTCTGGACTGCCTATCACTTGGTGGTCAATCATCTGCATTTGGCTGCCACTACGGGCTTTGTCGCTGTGAAGGTCACTGTGGCTATTGCCGCCGCCATCTTCTTTGCCGCTGCCATCTACAATCTTGTCGCCAAAAAGAAACGTTTCTAATTTATTGCGCATCTTTGCAGCATCAATTGAAATCAACAAACTGAAATAAAATGAAAAAGTTAACTGTAATTATGGCAGCACTTCTGACAATGAGTCTGAGTGGCTGCGCACAAAACAAAAACCAAAACGAAAACCAAGGAAAGGAGAACAACATGAAGACCTTAGTAGTTTACTTCTCGGCCACGGGCACCACCAAGGCCGCTGCACAACGGTTGGCCAAGCAGTACAATGCCGACCTGTATGAAATCACCCCCGAACAGCCCTACACCGCCGCCGACCTCGACTGGCGCGACAAGAGCTCGCGCTCGACCCTCGAGATGAAGGACAAGAGCTCGCGCCCCGCCATCAAGGGCCGCTGCGAGAACATCGCC
>JAILDR010000203.1 GCA_024689285.1 Bacteroidales bacterium
CGCCATCTTCGGCGGCAATAACGAAGATGCCCTGCATGGGGTTGATGCTATTGGTACTGCTGGCGATAATCTCTGTTCCTGCTGTGTTCATCACGTAGAAGTCACGGTCAATGGTGGCTGCCTGCGCGAAGGGATTGCCCACAAGGTTCCAGCCTGTGAAGGGCTTGCCCTCTGTCCTCGACAGCATCACCTGTCCGTTGCCGCTGTAAGGCTCACCCGTGAAGCTGAGGGTGACATCGGTCTTGTGGGCATAGAGGTAGCCCTTGCCTAAAGTGAGGTTGAAAGGCTCTGCCTCATAATTGCGCCATTCCTCCTGCAATTGGCTCTGGTCGAAATAATAGAGGTCGAAATCCCCCTCCGTCATACCCGCAACAGAAGTCGGGTCCACATTGTCAATCGGCGGGGCGATGAGGTAGTAGCCGCCAGCCGAGTTGCCGTAGCCGGTGATGGGAAGGGTGAAGGTAGAGTTAGGGGTGACAAAAGAGAATTGGAACCACTGGCTAGGATTTCCTATTGCACCGTTGACCTCAAACATTACAGTATTGACGCATTCCAAATTCAGTTCTTCGTTGTTGGCATGGTCATAGAGTCTGAAAGTAATCGTCTCAATACCACTTTCGGCATTGCTGCGGATAGTCATAGGCACCACATAATGCCCTCCAAACAATTGTGGGAAAGCGCTTGCCCTACACTCATCACCAAAGAAAGCCCCGACTTCCAAAGTGGTGACTGTCTGCTCCACTCCATCAATAACAACGACTCCGTTTACCGTCATGTTGTACTGGTTACCCGTTATCGGAGTCCAATGATGGTTTTGTGCGCCAACGATACCCATTAAGGCCATAAACATCGTTAATACTAATGCTTTTTTCATAGATACTGGTTAGTTTTGTTGTTTATACATTATTTTACGATTATTCTTCCGTGATAGACGTTTCCTCCCTCGGTGATGACTTGGATGATGTAAACTCCAGATTCGGAGATGCCACCAAGAATCCGTGTGCATTCCACCCGATGGCGCATCTTCCTGCCAA
Organism: Bacteroidales bacterium; assembly: GCA_024689285.1. The sequence continues at coordinate 1,035 of JAILDR010000203.1, forward strand.
GCATGTCGGTAACGACGACCTCGCTGACCCTTTCCTCTGTCGGGAGTTCAAGCGTGATTGCCTTGTTCCTTTCGACAGGATTTGGATAAAGGTTTACGGTTGACGTTTCGACTCTAGTGCCGAACTCGATGACGTATGGGCTGTCAAGTGTCCCCGCCACAGCATTGTCTGCGAAGACAACGGTGTTGCCACTGTCGTAGTTTTCCGTCCCTTCTTCCCTGTCGACAATGCCAAACGTCACTCGTTCTCCCTCTTCCGCGTTGATAGTCAACACAGCATAGTATCTATCCAACGGCTCGAAGTATTCAAGTTTTACACTCCCTCGGTTCTCGCCTCCAACAAATGCTCCCAATTCATAGTTGCCGCCATACAATTCCGCACCGTTCTCTCTTATGGTTGCTATCACCGTCATGTTCCCGGCAAACGCGTGGATGTCGTTGTTCCAATGGCTCTGGTATTCGTCGGCCTTCGGTGCCTCTTCCCTACCATGGGCAAATAAAAACGTCCTATCTTCAGTCGCGTTCGACTTGTATAGGTAGCCTTGGCCAGGGACAAGGTTCATCGAAGGGAACCATCCGTAGTCGGTGTAAAATGTTGAAGAGACGCCCTGCCCTTTGATGATGTCATTGTTCTGTGGAACGAATCCGCCTATGGCCGCTACGACACTCTGTGTGGTGCCGACAGGATATCCTATCCAGTTCCAATTGGGCTGCAAGGTTATAGGATGGTCTTCCGGATTGGCAGGTACCCCAACGAGTGACACCGACGAACCTGAAGCTGTATTCACTAGGTAGCTCTTCTCGTTCTCAATTGCGGTCAGTTGGCCAAACCACATGCCCGACCAATTCTGAGTAGCCTCCGTCTGCGACTTAATCTGTATGCCACTTTCTCCCAATGCTTCCTGAAGTTGCTGCATGCCATCCGTGCCATTCTGCTCAATGTAGGTGCTCCACCAGTTCCAACCGGAAGTGAGTTGTGTTGCTTGAGTAACAGTAAGGGTATAAGTGACCAACGCATCCTCACCCGTGAAGAGGTTCTCACTGGCAACATCACTCAGCACCACATCTGTGACCGTTATGGTGTATTCTTCCTCAGAAGGTGTCCCTATGGGATGCAACGTGACATTGATCACAGTGCCGTCATGACCTTCCACCGCAGCGTTCTGCATGGAAAGCACAAGGATTCTGAAGGTGGAGTCATTGATGGGCAAGGCATAAAGGCTATGGCTGGCAAAACGCTCTGTCAACTGGAAATCGGAAGCCTGCACCGAGTAATCCTGATAAGGATAGTTGAAGTTGGCCTGCAAAGCCACTATCGCCGAATAGTTGTTCATGGAAAAGGCGACAGCCACATCGCCATCGTCCAAGCTGAAAGGATCGGCAGTAAGTTCGATACTGTTAGGCTCGTAGCGGTGACCGCTCAAAGCCACGTTCTTCAAACCGTTCTGCGGGTCGTTGCTGTAAATCTTCATCAAAGCATTGAACTCGCCTGCCTGCTCACGGCTATAACTCACGTGCAAAACGGTATTGGAGCTTTGGTTCACCACCATCGGGAAGGTCTCAGCCACAGCAAAACCCTCTTGGTCGAAAACGACTTGGTCGATGCGCATGGAGGCATTGCCGTTGTTTCTGACCACATATTCCTCAGTCACGGTTTCTGTGACTGGCGTCGAACCGAAGTTCAAAGCGCTGTTGCCGTTGATTCTCGGGCTGCGGATGTTGACATAGCCTTGGTATTTGGCCGACAAAACATCCTCCCCGTTGGCATCGGCAAGCACCGCCTTGGTGGGATTCAGGTAATAGTTACCGTACAGTCCATGTAAGCGGAAGCGCACCGTGCCAATCACGCCGTCGTCACCAGTGAAGGCCGCACCCGAAGTCGAATAGGCCATCAGGCGAAGCGTGGTTCCACTGACAACACCCGTCGCGACATGGTCGGTCTTGCGGCTGCTGAGCGTGAAATCGACAAACTCCAAGGCGTCGTTAAGGTTGGCCTCGATTTGGAAGCCGATGATGCCCTCCATGTTGTTCATGCTGATGGGCAGCTCAACAATGCTGTCGCAATAGCCCGCAACATGGCCCACATGGATTTCGTTTACCGCAAAGGGGTCAGCCACCAGGTTGATAACGCCGTTGCCTGCAATGGAATTGGAAGTGATGGTTGCCGTAGCGGTAAGAGCACCTTTCACCATCGGGGCGAAGTTGAGAGTAAAGTTGGCATTATTGCCAGGTTGCAAGGTGGTTTCCGTGAAACTCGTACAACTGAACACTGCATCGCTAAAAGTGATGCTGGTGATGGTCAGCGGCTCGTTGCCCACGTTGGTCACACCGGCGTTTTGGGTATATTCACCCCTGATTGGCACATGACCATAGTTGATACTTGTAGTGTTGATTTGCAACTTCGGCGAAAGGATGGTCATTGTTCCGTTGCTGGAGGTCAACGGCAAGGCGTTGCCTGAAGCATCGGAGAGTTTGGCTTGGCTTACATCAACGAGATAATCGCCCGGTTCGTTTTTGAGCTTCAGGGTGAAGCTAACCAGAGCACCCTCGTTGCCGGAGAAGGGCGTTAGGCTCAGCGAATAGGCATAGATGCGCAGACTGCCGTTGACCACTGCTGCACTCACTTGATGGTCGGAGACACGGTCGGGATTGAGGGCTACGGAACCTGCCACATAGGTCAGTTGGCTGCCCAAGGGAATTTCCACTTGGAAAGCCACTGCTGCATCGGTGTTGGCGAGCGACACGTTGAGCGTCACTTCGTCCTGCGGATGGCCGCTTGCCGAACTGACCAAAACCACGTTTTCGGCCCGCGCGGTTACAGTAAGGCAGCATATTGTTAGAATTATTAATAGTTTCTTCATATTCAGTAATTGTTCATGATTAAACTACTTACTATTGACTTCCATGCGTCGCTTCGCGTCACTGCGAGGCACGAAGCAGTCCAGATAAATTGCTCGTAGTCTGGATTGCTTCGTCGTTCCTCCTCGCAATGACGCAAAGCGGCAGAAAAGTCTCATGTTCTTCATTTCACATACACCACTTTAGCGTGTTGAACCATACGTCCGTTGACTTGCATGGAAACCGTGTAAATGCCCGGCGCCATGTTGCTCGAAGGCATCCATTCGTACTTGTACTCTCCCCTGCTGTGCGAGCCGAGTTCGATGACAGAAACTGTCTGGCCCATGATATTCGTGACGGTAAAGACTACGTTGTTGGCCCGCTCGTCAGCGATGATAAAGGGGATGTTAAGGTTGCCGTTGAAGGGATTCGGATAGGGCTGTTCGAGGAAGAGCGTCTCATGATCCTCCACACCCGTGCCTTGGAAAATGGCCAGCACATTGTGGCCTTCGGGGTCGGAAAGGGCGACATTGTTGATTTGCCCTTCGCCAATGCGGAGCAAGGCGTGCTTGCCTGCGGGGATGCGCTTGCCACTCATGCTATAGGCCATGAAGAGCGTGCCGCCGCTCACCTCGGCCTTCACCTGCTCAAAGCCTTCCAGGGCTTGCAATGCCTCAATGCTTTGGTTATCGATGCCGTTCAGCACAAACTGAACACCACCCAGTTCGACCGGTGTATCCACGAAGAGGTAACCGTTCTCGATGCTATAGTAGGCTGTGGCCACGGGATTGGCATCGGGCAAGCCGCCTCGGTTGGTGATGATGTTGATGACGCCGACGATATCCAAAATGTCGATGTTGCCATCGCCATTCACGTCCGCTGCTTCAAAGATGAAGGGTTGCGGATTGCCGTTGGTGAGGTAGCTGACGATGCTCACCACATCGGCCACATCCACCATCATGCTGCCGTTGGCATCGCCAGGCGTCGAAGTGAGCGGCACCGTGGTGACAGTGAGCGAAGCATCGCTTTCGGTAAGGTTGGTACGAAGCACTTTGTAATAATAGTAGTAGCGTTGGCCAGGTACCACATTATAGTCTGTGAATACGGTGTCTTGGATGAGTGTAGTGTTCAGTTGGATGGAATCTGTAGGCATCCAAACAGTTTCTTCTTCAATCCAATTCCAGTTTTCATCATAATGACCTTCAATATAAACACTGTCATACCGATACCTGTACATATTATACCCCAAGAAATCATCGAAATCCACTTCGTTATTGTTCCATTCCAAATCCACTTTGCCAAGGCCAGGCGTGGCCATAAACTCGTTGCTCAATGAACCTGCCGAAGCCACCTGCACATTGAAACGAACATTCTCAATGGGAATCTCAAAATGTTCATTGTCCTTGGCGTTTGCCACATAAATGCGGTTGAGGCCGTCCGTAGCAGTAGAGCCGTTGATGGTGAGATAGGCGGTATAAATGGTGCCTTCTTCATTCCATGAACCATTCTCAGAAATAGCGTGCTGTGTATAAGGCGGACGCACACCCATTGCAACAAATGGTGTTACCGATTTATCCATCGGGCGGTTGAAATACACCTTGAATTCATGAGTACCACAGCCCAAAGGCGGCAACTGATCAAATTCATCCTGCGCATCGTAGCCGTTGACAACCACTTTCCAGACGATGCCGTGGGCTTCAAGATTAGGCTGATGTAATATCGAATCCAAATCAACTACAGTATAAGACTCTTGATAATAAATATTATTAAAATCGAATACGGTTTTATGAAGGACATCTGTCGAATTAGATCCAAAATAGGATGGACTCTCAGAAACATAAATAGTTGCGCCTTCATAACATGCAACGCTAAAATAACGATTTCTCCAATAACTATTGAAAGAATTACAATTTTTAAGTGACTGCATTGGGGGGATGCCTCCAACATTAAAAATAATATTACAATCTTTCGCTACTGGATCACCGTTTCTAATAAAAATCCCGCTTCTCCCCTCACAATAAAAAACATTACTTAACCTAAAGTAACCACCACTTAATGGCCAAGCACAATAAGAGTTTAAAATAATACAGTTTTTAAATTTACCTTCATATCCAAATGCGTCAGTGATACGAAAACCATCAAATTTTACATACTCCAAGGTATCATTTATTCCGCTAAATTGCCGAACATTTCCTTGTCCCAAATCTGTCTTTGTAAACACTATCAAACTATCAGGAGTTCCTTTCACGTCTAAATGTCCTTCACATATTAATCCTGTATCATCTTTGAACTTCAAAATCGTACCAGGTTTTATAGTTAAGGTAATACTTGAAGGAATAACCAATGGTCTAGTAACAATATAATGTACATTGGGATAAAGCGTCATATTCTCCATGATCATGCCTCCCAATTCCACGCCATTCTCCACAGTAATACTAAAATGCACATCCAATTGGTATTGGCTGGGGTTAGCGGTGAGGTGCAGAACCATATTAATAATCCGGCCATCCACACAATCTGGATCAATGGTAAAACGCAGTGGGTTGGCAGACTTGCTCTTGGCGTACGCAGAAAGGCTCTGGCCAAAGGCCACAGGGTCGGCATCCAAGAAGGTTACAATATCGGGGTCTTCAAATTCGTCCACTGTCAACCACATCATGATGTTGTTGGTAGCCCCCCAAGTGCTACGCAAGGTGGGATAAAGGCAAATGGTTTCACCTGCGTCGGGGCGGTAGTCACCATCACCGCCAATAGTGTCGTTTATCTCCATGCAAACGAAATCCAACTGGGCGGGGGCTTCACCTGCATCATAACAGGCTTTAAAGTTCACATGATTTCCCGCAGTGTTAATCAAATCTCCCCATAACATCTCCTGTGAGGGATAAGGCTTGGCATGAAGCAGGGCGGAAACACCACCCGCCACCAAAGGTGCCGCCATGGAGGTGCCGCTGTAGTTGCGATAATTGCCATTGGGCACTGTGCTATAGATAGCTGCACCTGGGGCTTGCAGTTCGTAGTTGTATAGTTGTTCTTCTTCATACTGCGAGAAGGTAGGGCCGTCACAGTCGTAGTTTGACCAACAAGTAAGGTAACCACATTGGTCTGGTATCTGTTGAGTAGCCTCCACACCCAAAACAAAGGTGAAAGCAGCAGGAAACATAGGCCCGTCCATCTTGGCATGAACGGGGTCAGGGCAGCATCTTGGGTCAATATGCTTTCCATCATTACCGGCAGCAGCCACTAGCACTGCGTTTTGGTAGGCTTGGCCCAAGGCTTGTTCAAAAGCGATAGAATAGCCATACGTGCCAAAGCTCATGCTCAGCACATCGGCACCGTTGTTTTTGGCGTAGTTGATGCCTTGTATCACAGTGGCAATATCGCCCGTGCCGTTGCTTTGCAGCACGGCAATAGGCATGATGAGAGCATTGGGATTGGCACCCGTTATACCTATGCCGTTGTCGCCCACGGCGGCGGCAATGCCTGCGCAGTGGGTGCCGTGGCTGTTAAAGTCGTGCATGTCGGCGGTCTGGTTCACGAAGTCCCAGCCGTGGAGGTCATCAGCAAAGCCGTTGTTGTCGTCGTCGTAGCCGTTGTCGGTCTCGCCGGGGTTGGTCCAGATGTTGGCGGCGAGGTCGGGGTGTTCAATGTCCACACCGGTGTCGAGGATGGCAATCACGGGGCGGTCGCTGTTTGTGGTCACCGTGTCGGCAGCCCAGAGCTCAGGCAGGTGCACGGCTTCGAGGCCCCACTGGAGGCTATACATGGGCTCAGCCATATAGGCCTCGGGATTGAAGTAGCTACCGCCGTCGCGTTGGCCTTTGCTTTTGTCACCGTAAGGCACGTAAGGTACAAAGGGGGTGGGGGCGGTGTTCTCCATGCCCAAGGCGAAGGCCATATAGTTGGGCTCGGCAAACTCCACCTCGTCGAGTTCTTTAAGAGCATCAATCATTTCGTATGTCTGCATGGGGTCTTCCATCACGAAGCGGCAGAGGCGGCTCAGGTCGCGTTCCACCACATCAGGGCCGTTGTACGACTTGGAGACCTTCAGCTCGCGCTTCGGGTCGTCGTTGGGGCAAAGACGCTCGGCCTTGGCCACAGGGTATTGCTTCAGCAGCGCATCCACTTTATTAATTCCGGTGGTCTGGAGAAATCCGCGCTCGTTATTTTGCAAGCGCAGCGTGGTGTGGTCGGCAAACTTCACGATGAGTTCGCCCTCTTTGGTGGCATGTTGGTTAAACCAGTCAATCTTCACCACCTCGTCTTCGTTGTTGCGGTCTTGGGCCAATGCATTCGTCAGTCCAGCCACGCTCAGCAGCAGGACGAACAAGGCGGCACTCATCGCCTTCTTGAATGGTAAAGCTTTTGCTTTCATTTGATTTGATGTTTAGTTTGTTATTTGATGAATTGTGTTTTAACTACGTTGAATCTACGATTTCTGCATTTTATTCTTTTCCTGGGTGGGCAATAAAAAACGTGGACTTTACTTTCTGTAAGTTGCTCTTAGAGGGCCTTCGACTGCCGGAAACTACAACTATACAAGTAAAGCCCACGTGTAGAAAACACGTGAGCATCGCTTTACTTGCTTGTAGTTCCACTGAGAGTTGTCG
>JAILDR010000009.1 GCA_024689285.1 Bacteroidales bacterium
ATCAGCCTATCAAGGAAAACTGGACCAATTAAAGCCAGACCCGACGGTCAAGGTCGTCTTCCTCGGTTTCTGCTCCTCGAAAAAACACAAAAGAATCGCGCCATAAAAAAGCGCGATTCTTATTATCTTATTTCCTGTCTCGTCCAAACAACGCCCCAATCCACTGCCTATTGAGTCTTGAGATGTTCTGCCGCTTGATGAGTTTCGGGCATTCGGCCTCGCAGGCGTAGGTGTTGGTGCAGCTACCAAAGCCCAACTCATCCATCTTGGCGACCATGTTCTTGACACGGTCGGCGACTTCAATCTGGCCTTGGGGCAACAAAGCCAAATGGCTGACCTTGGCACCCACAAACAACATGGCACTGGCATTCTTACAAGCAGCCACACAGGCACCGCAACCGATGCATGAAGCTGCATCCATGGCCATGTCGGCTTTATGCTTCGGAATCGGAATCGTGTTGGCATCAGGCACACCGCCCGTGGTGGTGCTGATGTAGCCACCTGCTTGGATGATTTTGTCGAAGGCCGAACGGTCCACCACGAGGTCTCGGATGACTGGGAACGGCTTGGCGCGCCAGGGCTCAATCCAGATGTCGTCGCCATCATGGAACTTGCGCATGTGCAGCTGACAAGTGGTGATGCCGTCGTCGTTGCCATGCGGACGGCCGTTGATATAGAGTCCGCACATGCCGCAGATGCCCTCGCGACAGTCGTTGTCGAAGCACACGGGATGGGCTATGCGGTCGTTGATGAGCTGCTCGTTCAGGATGTCAAGCATCTCAAGAAATGAGCAGTCGGGTGAGATACCTTCCAAAGGATAGGTCTCGAAATGGCCCTTGGCGCGGGCGTTCTCTTGTCTCCAAATATGTAATGTGAACTTCATGGCTTACTTGTAATTACGGTTTGCGATTTGGATGTGTTCATAGACCAGCGGCTCTTTCTCCATGGTCTCGGGTTGACCGTGGCCCTGGTATTCCCATGCGGCGACATACATGAAACGCTCATCGTCGCGTAGGGTCTCTCCGTCTTGGGTCTGATGCTCTGTGCGGAAATGACCGCCACACGATTCCTCGCGATGCTTGGCATCGTCGATAACCAGTTGTGCCAGCTCGAAATAATCCTCCAGACGGCAGGCCTTCTCCAACTCTGGATTGAACTCATTGGCGTTGCCTGGAATGAAGACAGATTTCCAGAACTCGTCTTCCAATTGTGAGACCAGCTTTTTTGCCTTAGTGAGGCTTTCAGTATTGCGCGCCATGCCGCAATATTCCCACATAATCTTACCCAATGCTTTATGATAGTGGTCGACGGAGTTGAGAGTTGAGGGTTTAGAGTTGAGAGCTGTCTGCGCACCGATTTGCAATAAGCGGTTGAGACGTACACGAACGGCCTCTTCCGCCGCATCGAATTCGGGGGTGGTAGATGAAATCTTTCCCACATAGATTTGGTCGGCAAGGTAATTCTGAAGGGTATAAGGCAGCACAAAATAGCCATCTGCCAATCCTTGCATCAGTGCCGAGGCACCGAGACGGTTGGCACCATGGTCACTGAAGTTGGCTTCGCCGGCAGCGAAGAGTCCGGGGATGGTGGTCTGAAGTTCATAGTCGACCCAAAGGCCGCCCATCGTGTAGTGGATGGCGGGATAAATCATCATCGGAGTCTCGTATGGGTTCTCGTCGGTGATTTTTTGGTACATCTGGAACAAGTTGCCATATTTCTGTTCAACGGCCTCTTTTCCAAGGCGTTGGATGGCATCGGCGAAGTCGAGATAGACCGCATAGCCTGTGCCCACGCCATAGCCTGCATCGCAGCGCTCCTTGGCGGCACGGCTGGCCACGTCGCGGGGAACGAGGTTGCCGAAAGCGGGATAACGGCGTTCCAGGTAGTAGTCGCGGTTTTCTTCCGCTATGTCGTTGGCTTTCAGTTTGCCAGCGCGGATGGCTTCGGCATCTTCCTTTCGTTTGGGCACCCAGATGCGGCCGTCATTGCGAAGGCTCTCGCTCATCAGCGTGAGTTTGCTCTGGTAGTCGCCGTGGACCGGGATGCAAGTCGGATGGATCTGCACATAGCAGGGGTTGGCGAAGGCGGCTCCCTTGCGGTGGCACACCCAGGCTGCGCTGCCGTTGCTGTTCATGGCGTTAGTGGAGAGGTAATAAAGGTTACCATATCCGCCAGTAGCGAGTACCACAGCATGGGCGGCATAGCGCTCCAAGTCGCCAGTGACGAGATTGCGAACAATGACGCCACGGGCGCGGCCTTCCACCACGACGAGGTCCATCATTTCGCAGCGCGTGTGCAGTTTCGCCGTGCCTCGGGCGATTTCGCGGCTCAAGGCACCGTAGGCACCTAATAATAATTGTTGTCCCGTCTGCCCTTTGGCGTAGAAGGTTCGGCTCACTTGTGCGCCACCAAAGGAGCGGTTGTCGAGCAAGCCGCCATAGTCGCGGGCGAAAGGCACGCCTTGAGCCACGCATTGGTCAATGATGGCACCGCTGACCTCTGCCAGGCGGTACACATTGGCCTCACGGGCCCGGTAGTCGCCTCCCTTGATGGTGTCGCGAAAGAGGCGTTCCACGCTGTCGCCGTCATTCTGGTAGTTCTTGGCCGCGTTGATGCCACCTTGGGCAGCAATACTATGGGCACGACGGGGTGAGTCCTGAATGCAGAAGATGTCGACATTGAAGCCCATGGCACCAAGTGAGGCGGCTGCAGAGGCTCCAGCCAGTCCTGTGCCGACCACGATGATGTCGAGTTTGCGCTTATTGGCCGGGTTGACCAGCTTCTGCGAGGCTTTATAATTGGTCCATTTCTCAGCGAGGGGACCAGCTGGTATTTTAGAATCAAGTTTCATAGTCAGTCATTTATAGTCCAAAAAACACCCCGATGACCACAACAGCGAACATCAGGCACACTACCCAGGTATAGATTTGGCCAAGCACCTCGATGGCTTTGCCGTATTTGTAGTTATACAGTCCGAAGGTCTGGAACACGGCAGCAAAACCATGACGCAGGTGGAACCATACGACGGTAAAGAACACCAAATAGGAAATGACGATGTGCAAGATCTTGAATTTCTCGCGGGCTTGGTGGTAAAAATCGGGTTCGACTTCAAGT
>JAILDR010000054.1 GCA_024689285.1 Bacteroidales bacterium
GCCAAGGGCATGCAGCACATCACTGTGGTGAGCGTCCTCGGCCAAGTGGTCTACGATGCTGACGTCGACACCGACGAGGTCATCCTCAACATGGCACAGTATTCTGCTGGCATGTACACGGTGCGCGTCATGACTGAGAACGGAGTTCACGTTGAACGCGTCTCTGTTGTCAGATAAATGACACCGCGGAATTGACTTCCGCAAAAAATTGGGCGGCTCCTTTCGAGGGGCCGCCCTTTTTTATCACCATTGGCACAAAAAAAACCTACATCAACTTCAGGTAGAACTGCAAAGAGAAAATCTTGTCACGTAAATAAAGCATCCATCGTAAGTTTGACAGGAATATCGACAATTTCTTTTTTCCTTCCAATGACATTTTGGGTCTTGTCCATTCTATTCCATGAATTTGATGCTGCAAAATTATGAAATTTTTTTTATTTTCAGCCAAAACTATAATAAATGGCGAGTTTTGGCTGAAAATCTATCAATTTTCAGCCAAAACTAAGAAAAAGTAGGAGTTTTGGCTAAAAATCTCGCGCCGATCCTACATCAACTTCTGGTAGAACTGCCACCATTTGTCGGGCAGCTCGTTGTGCATGGCCTGGTCGTAGTCTTCCTTCGCGCAAGGGATGAAGTGATGACGCTCGAAAGGCCCATTGCCGTCTTTCCCGAAGAACGACATATCCATCCACCATTTGCCGGTAATCTTGTGGCAAAGGAAAACCATATCGCTTTGCCCCTCCCCGATTTGCACGATGTAGCGCTTGAAGTCGGTGCTATCCATAGTGGGGAGGTCGTCCTGCCGGTTGGAGAAGCCTTCGATGAAATACCAAATCATCTCGGCGATGAGATTGGCCGTGCGCGAATTGATGTCGTAGTGCGGGTTGTATTCAAAGAAACCGATAGACGAGAGCTTGAAGCTCAGTCCGGCATAACGGGTCATACGGCATGCCTCGTCGCCGTTGAAGCCGTTGGGCGAGGCATTGCGCACTCCGGGCGCGTCGGCGGCACGGATGGCGGCAACATCGACAGTCAACACGTTGGCATCGCGGATCAGCGGCTCCGCCAACTCGACATTCTGCTTGATGGTGCCCAGGCGGTAAGCGTCGAAGAGCAGCTGCTTCATCAGCTCGATGTCATCATTATCGACATAATACGACTGGTAGCCGATGTTGGTGAAGTTGAACAGGAAATTGGGCTTGTGTAGCACGATGTGTCTCAGGTAAGATTGCGAGTTGAGGGATTCCAGGTCATTGCCGATGTCGAACATCGGGTCGATGGCGGCAATATTAACGAGTCGGCCCGTGGGCTCATACACCTGATACATCGTATAGGTGAGGTCTTGCCCTCCACCGATGATGATGGGAACGATTTTGTGCTTCAGCAGCTCGGTGAGCACTTGGTTAACGGCGAAATAGGTGTCGTTAATCTCATTTCCAATCTTTACGTTGCCGAGGTCTACAATCTGTAGTTGCGGCCAGTGGTTGAAGAGCTGATAGAGCGACTTGCGGATAAGGTCGACGCCATCGGCACAGCCTTTGTTGTCGACGGCCCCCCGTTCTTCCTTGATGCCTACAAGGGCCAGGTTCACGCCATCGAGGTCGGGAAAGGCATTCTCGCTGCTGAAGATAGTAATGGTTTCGCCCAAAGTCTTCTTTTCAGGACGTGAACTCTTGTCGAAGCACTTTTCGGGGACGGGGTCAAGGAATACGCTGATGTCCATTTTCATGCGGAATGTTGAATGCGGAATGCGGAATGCGAGGCTGGGCTTCGCCCCTATTCCGCATTCCGCATTCCTAATTCCTAATTAATTATACAGTTTTTGCCAGTTCTTATACTCACGTTCGCGCCAAGGGGCGTTGTGATAGGCATAGCTGACGATGGCGGGGATGACGGTGGTGCCTTCGGCATAGACCATCTGCTGCAGCTCCTCGCTCACCTTGCCCCAAGATCCGGCCTCGAGCAGCGTCGACGACGAGCAGGCGCCGTCGCGCACATCAGCCACGGTGATTTGGATGGCGTATTTGTGCATGGGCACTTCGTGTCCGAGGATTTCAGCGCAGACCACAGTATCCTGGGCGAAGTTCTTGGGCGTGCCGCCACCCACCATGAAGAGACCCGATTGAGGGCTGTTCATCTTGATTTCGGTCAGCTCGAGGAAGTCGGCCACCGAGTCGATGCTCACGTAGGGCTTGCCGGCCTTCTTGCGGAGCCACTGGTGCTTGCCGATGCCGAAGCCGGCAGAGCTGTCGCTGAAGGCGGGGCAGAAAATCGGCACGCCGCACTCGTAGCAGGTTTGGATGAGGCTCTCTTTCTTCACGCCATGACCGTTGGCCAACCATTTGCCCACTTCATAGAGGAACTCGCGGCTGCTGTAGGGACGGCACTCGAGGGTGTCGGCCACGTCACAGGTGGCTTGGTCGCAGGCCTGCAGCTCTTCCTCGTCGATGAAGGTGTCGTAGATGCGGTCGATGTAGAGCTCGCGCAGCTTGGTGTCGGGAATCACGTTCTCCTTGGTGCCAATGTAGTGCTTGTAGCCCAAGGCTTCGAAGAGGTCCATGTCGATGATGGAAGCACCCGTGCTGACCACAGCGTCAACCATCTTGTTGCGGACCATTTCCACATACACCTGCATGCAGCCGGCGGCTGAGGTGGAGCCGGCAATGGTGAGGATGTTGGTGCAGTCCTTCTCGGCAATCATCTGGCAGAGGATATCAGCGGCACGGGCCGTGTCACGCGAGGTGAACGACATCTTGCGCATGGCATTAATCAATTCCGTTGAGTCATACTTCTTGATGTCGATATGTTCGACAACGTCTTTCAGTAAGTCTTTCTTTTCCATGGTTTGTTGTATTTGAGATTTCAGATTTCAAGATTTAATGATGCAAAAGTAACACATTTTGACAGAATCAAGTGGATTTGATGAAAATTTGTTACTTTTGCAGCCGTAAATAAACGCCGTATTGCACTGCGATGAAGACAATGCGTTGACATCAAGGCCAGTGCGGGAATCGTCATCTGATCCGGAGGAACTTCAAATGGAAAGGAGAATAGGCACAGTCCTTATTTATGTGGAAAACCGCGAGGCAGCGCCGCAAGTGAATGCGGTGCTTTCGCGCCATGCGGGCATCATCATCTGCCGACAAGGCTTTCCCCGCGAGCATTACAGCCTCATTTCCGTCATCTTTGAAGGCACCACCGACGAGATTGGTTCCCTCACCGGCCAGCTGGGGCGCATCGAAGGCATCGAGGTGAAGTCGGCTTTGTTGAAAACGTGTATAATTAAATCTGTAAGGCTGCCACTTTGTGACAGCCCTACAACTGGCAACTGAACAACTTAAAACTGAAAACTGATATGCAATTTCATCCCGAAAAATGCCGCATCCCCGACGAGCCCAACCGCCCGTTTATCTCCTCGGAAGAGATTTGGGACTACATCAACAACACCCAAAGCACCCCTGAGCGTGTGCACGAAATCATCCAGAAGTCGCTCGACAAGAACCGCCTGACGATGGAAGAGACGGCAGTCCTCGTCAACACCACCGACCCCGCGCTGGTGGAAGAAATCAAAGAAGGCGCCCGCGAGCTGAAACGCCGCATCTATGGCAACCGCATCGTGCTGTTTGCCCCTCTCTATGTTGGCAACTACTGCGTCAACAACTGCGTGTATTGCGGCTTCCGCTCGTCAAACAAAGAGCAGGTACGCACCACCCTGACCGACGAGGAACTGGTCCGCAACGTGGAGGCCCTGGAAGACGACGGACAGAAACGCCTGATCCTCGTCTATGGTGAGTCGCCAAAATATTCACCCGAATATATCGCCCACACCGTGAAGGTGACCTACGCCACCAAGAAAGGCAAAGGCAGCATCCGCCGCGTCAACATCAACGCCGCTCCGTTGGATGTGGAAGGCTTCCGCACCGTGAAAGAAGCCGGCATCGGCACCTATCAGATCTTCCAGGAGACCTATTGCCCCGAGATCTACAACGAATACCACCCCATTAATACCAAAAAGGGAGACTACAACTACCGCCTCACCGCCATGGACCGCGCCCAGCAGGCAGGCATCGACGACAACGGCCTGGGCATCCTCTTCGGCTTGTACGACTGGCGCTACGAGGTGTTGGCCATGATTCGCCACACCAACCACCTGGAGGCCTGCTTCAACGTGGGTCCGCACACCATCTCGTTCCCACGCATCAAGGACGCTTCGGGATTGAACATCGACAAGAAGTATTTCGTCGACGACGACACCTTCGAGAAGATCATTGCCATCTTCCGCTTGGCCGTGCCTTACACGGGCATGATCCTGACCGCCCGCGAGGACGCCGCCTTCCGCGCCAAGGCCATCGAATACGGCATCTCGCAAATCGACGGCGGCACCAACCTGCAAATTGGCGACTACAAATACCACCACGAAGAGGAAGAGAAGAACAGCGACAAGCAGGAGGACCAGAACCTGCACCGCGAGCAATTCAAGATTGGCGACGACCGCAGCCTGGGCGACATCATCGACAAGCTCCTCGACCACGACTTCATCCCGAGCTTCTGCACGGCTTGCTACCGACTGGGGCGCACGGGTGAACACTTCATGGAATTCAGCGTGCCGGGCTTCATCAAGCGCTACTGCACGCCGAATGCCATCCTCACTTTGAGCGAGTATCTGGTTGACTATGCCACACCCGAAGTGGCTGCCAAAGGCTGGAAGTGCATCGAGAACAACTTCAAGAACGTCGACCCGAAGTTTTTGGATGAACTGAAATCACGCATTGAGCGCATCAAACAGGGTGAGAGAGACCTTTATTTCTAACCGCTTTCAATAGCGATTAACCGAAATTAAAAGAGGGGGTAAGAACAGACCCCCTCTTTTTTCATGTTGAGCTTTTAATAATTACAGTCCTTGGATATACTCGTTCAATTCATGTTTCGAACTATCGTGGTCAAATACATCGTAAAGCAGATAGTATTTGTTTTTCTCGATGCAACAGGGATAGGCAAACTTGGCAAATTCCAGCCGATTGCTCTCATAAGAGAATAGTCTTGCTATTTGTGCTATCTGGTTGACCATCATCTTGTTGGATGCAACCACTTGTTTGGCAATGGTAAGGCGAGTGTCATCGAAACTCTCGCGCTGAATCATCGCATAGGCTTCTTCAAAGTCCTTGGGTGACATACCCATTGGTTCTGGCTGTATTGGCGGAACAGGTACAGGAATCACAATTTCTTCATGTGGCGTAGGGGGCATGGGTGGCTCTGGCATGATGTTGCCTATGTTCAGGTTCATAACTAACTCGGGACGGATGTCGCCTTGTGTAGGTTCCAAGCCATAAAAGCCGCGATGTTCGATGATTCTGAAACCTTGGGGATAGTGCAAGTCGATGAACTGACCG
>JAILDR010000070.1 GCA_024689285.1 Bacteroidales bacterium
TCGAGCAAGTACATCGTCGAAAGAAGAAAGAAGTAACTCAGTAAAAAGAAGAAACAATGAGTCGTTCATTAAAGAAAGGTCCTTATATTTTCCACAAACTGGAGAAAAGAGTTATCGAGGCCCAGCAGTCCAACAAAAAGGTTACCATCAAGACTTGGTCGAGAGCTTCGATGATTTCGCCCGACTTTGTGGGACAGACTATCGCCGTGCATAACGGCAATAAGTTCATCCCCGTGTACGTCACCGAGAACATGGTGGGACACAAGCTCGGCGAGTTCGCTCCCACCCGCACTTTCCGTGGCCATGCAGGATCTAAAGACAAAGGTAAAAAGTAAACATTGAAAAGAAATGGGACGTAGAAAACATAATAGTGCAGAAGCACGCAAAGAGGCCAGCAAGACCCTCTATGTGGCCAAGTTGATGAACAATCCGACCTCGCCTCAGAAGACCCGTCTTGTCGCCGACTTGGTTCGTGGCGTCGATGTGGAGAAAGCCCTTGGTATCCTTCAGTATAACCCCAGAGAGTCCGCTCCCAAGATGCGCAAACTCCTCCTCTCGGCCATCGCTAACTGGCAGGCAAAGAACGAAGGTGTCCGCATGGAGGATGCTCAGCTCTATGTCAAGCAGATTATGGTTGATGAAGGTCGCACGATGAAGCGTATGCGTACGGCACCCCAGGGCCGCGGCTATCGTATCCGTAAGCGCAGCAATCATATTACCATGATTCTTGGCAGCCGTCTTGAGGATGCCCCTGTTGCCAAAACAGAAACAGAAGAAACAAAATAAAAAAGTAATAAAAAGAAGAAAACTCAACAATGGGACAAAAGACTAACCCTATTGGAAACAGATTAGGTATCATCCGTGGATGGGATTCCAACTGGTTCGGCGGTAGAAAGTTCGAACAAAAGCTCGTTGAGGACGATAAGATTCGCAAGTACCTCAATGCCCGTCTGGCCAAGGCTGGTATTTCTAAGATTTACATTGAGCGCACTCTGAAGATGCTCACCGTCACGATCAATGCAGCCCGTCCGGGTCTGATTATCGGTCGTGCCGGCTCAGAGGTTGACAAACTCCGTGAAGAGCTTAAGAAACTTACGAGCAAGGATGTGCAGATCAACATCAGTGAAGTGAAACATCCGGAGATGGATGCCGTCCTCGTGGCACAGAACATTGCCAAACAGATCGAGGGCCGTATTCAGTACCGTCGTGCCATTAAGAACGCCATTACCACCACCATGCGTACTGGTGCTGAAGGCATCAAGGTGTCCATCAGCGGCCGTATCGGTGGCGCTGAAATCGCTCGTAGCGAGCACTTCAAAGAGGGCCGTACGCCGCTACATACCCTCCGCGCTGATATTGACTATGCCAATGCAGAGGCTCACACGACCTATGGCCGTATCGGTATCAAGGTGTGGATTTGCCGCGGTGTCATTTATGGCCGTCCCGAACTGGTGTCGTCTACCATTGGCGGTCAGCAGCGTGAACATCGTGCTGGTATCGGTGGTGGCCGTCGTCCCGAGGGAGCCCCTCGTCGCCGTCAGGGTGCAAGAAATAACAATAGTAAATAACATCGGGTTTAGCAATTAGCGTTAAAGCACTAAAACACTAAACACTAAACAATAAGAAGAAATGTTACAACCCAAGAAAACAAGATATAGAAAGCAGCAGAAGGGCAAGATCAAAGGCAATGCTTTTCGTGGTCATGAACTTGCCTTCGGTACCTTTGGCATCAAATCGCTAGAGACCTGCTTTATCACAGGTCGTCAGATTGAGGCTGCACGTCAAGCTGTAACACGTCACATGAAACGTGAAGGTCAGATTTGGATTCGTATCTTCCCGGACAAACCCATCACCAAGAAACCTAATGAGGTGCGTATGGGTAAGGGTAAAGGTGCTCCCGAGTATTTTGTTGCCCGTGTGATGCCTGGTACGATGCTGTTCGAGTGCGAGGGTGTGCCTATGGATGTGGCCAAGGAGGCTCTGCGCCTTGCTGCCCAGAAGCTCCCTATCTCGACCAAGTTTGTTGTTAAAAGAGACTATATCGAAGAATAATCAAGAAGCACCAAACAGTCATGAAGAACGAAATCGTATTAAAGGAGCTTTCGACTGCCGAACTGAAGGAGAAACTCGATACTGAGCGTGCCAATTATCAGAAAATGGTCATGAGCCATGCTGTTTCGCCCCTCGAGAATCCCAATAAAATCAAAGAGAGTAGAAAAAATATTGCCCGCTGCCTTACAGAGCTCCGCGCGCGAGAGATCGCCGATCAAAAGTAAGCATGGCAACTGAAGTAAAATCCTACTGAAGATGGAAAGAAATTTAAGAAAAGAAAGAATCGGTGTGGTGGTGAGCAACAAGATGGATAAATCCATTGTGATTCTTGTCGAGCGCAAGGTGAAACACCCGAAGTATGGCAAATTCGTCAAGAAATCCACCAAGTTTATGGCCCACGATGAGAAGAACGAGGCTGGTATCGGCGACACCGTTCGTATTATGGAGACACGTCCGCTGAGCAAAAATAAATGCTGGCGTCTTGTCGAGATCGTTGAGAAGGCCAAGTAAATCTACCCAATCAGAAAAAAGTAAGAAAAGAAATGATACAACAAGAAACTAGAATGACGGTTGCCGACAACAGCGGTGCAAAAAGCGCGCTGTGCATCCGTGTCCTTGGTGGTACCAAGAAGCGTTATGCTTCCATTGGTGATACCATTGTGGTCGCTATCAAGGATGCTATCCCCTCGGGCAACGTGAAAAAGGGTAGCGTATCGAAAGCAGTCGTCGTACGCACCAAGAAAGAGATTCGTCGCAATGATGGCTCCTACATCCGCTTCGACGACAATGCTTGTGTATTGCTCACCGCATCCGATGAGCTTCGTGGTACCCGTATCTTTGGCCCAGTGGGTCGTGAACTGCGCGAGAAACAGTTTATGAAGATTGTCTCTCTCGCTCCCGAAGTATTGTAAATAATAAAAGAAAAGAGAACAATGAAATTGCACGTTAAGAAAGGGGATATGGTTCAGGTTATTGCCGGCGATGATAAAGGTAAAGTCGCCAAAGTCCTGAAGGTCATTCCCGAAAAGAACCGCGCCATCGTCGAGGGTGTCAACGTGAACAAGAAACATACGAAACCCAATGCCAAAAATACGCAGGGCGGTATCGTTGAGCAGGAAGCTCCGATTCACATCTCCAACTTGATGGTTGTAGTTGGAAAGACCCCTACGAAGGTTGGTCGTCGCGTTGATGAAAAGACAGGTAAATTAGTCCGTTATTCTAAAAAAACAGGGGAGGAGATTAAGTAATGGCATATATTCCGACATTAAAAACCAAGTATAAAGAGGAAATAGTTAGTGCTCTGATGAAGGAGTACAACTATAAGACTGTCATGCAATGTCCTCGTCTACTTAAGATTACTCTCAACCAGGGTCTGGGTAAGGCTGCCATTGCCGACAAAAAGGTTATTGACAAAGGCATTGAGGAAATGACTGCAATCACCGGCCAAAAGGCTGTTGCAACCAAGTCACGCAAAGATATTTCGAACTTCAAACTGCGTCGCGGTATGCCGATCGGTGTCCGTGTAACCCTTCGTGGCGAGCGTATGTATGAATTCCTTGAGCGTCTTGTGACTGCCTCCATCCCTCGTATCCGTGACTTCCGCGGCATTAACGACAAAGGTTTCGATGGCAAGGGCAACTATACCTTTGGTATTGCAGAACAGATTATCTTCCCTGAGATTGATATCGATAAAATCGACCGTATTCAGGGTATGGACATTACCTTTGTGACCTCGGCCAAGACCGACAAAGAGGCTATGTCGCTGCTCAAACAGTTTGGTTTACCGTTCAAGAATCAACAAAAATAAGCATAAATGGCTAAAGAATCAATCAAAGCAAGAGAGCGCAAGAGAGCTAAAATGGTTGCTAAGTATGCTGCCAAACGCGCTGCCCTGAAAGAAATCGTCCGTACTGGTGAACCCGAGGATGTGGAGAAGGCTGTCATAGCCCTTCAGAAACTTCCAAAGAATGCTTGTCCTATTCGTCAGCACAATCGCTGCCAACTTACTGGACGTCCGAAAGGTTATATGCGTCAGTTTGGTATTTCGCGTATTAATTTCCGTGAAATGGCTGTCTCTGGACTTATTCCCGGTGTAAAGAAGGCCAGTTGGTAAACTAAAGAAAAACAAAATTATTGGTAGCTTTGCAAGTTGGCATAACACCAATACTACAAAACTTAAAATCAAAATTTAAAATGGTAACAGATCCTATTGCAGATTACTTGACCCGTATGCGTAACGCTATCGCTGCTAAACATCGCGTGGTCGAAATCCCTGGCTCCAAGTTAAAAAGAGAAATGACCAAAATTCTCTTTGAAAAAGGCTATATTCTGAACTATAAGTTTGAGAATGAAGGAGCTCATAACCAGAGTATCAAAATTGCTCTCAAGTATCACCCCGTCACTAAGCAATCGGCCATTGCTGAGTTGAAGCGAATCTCCAGTCCTGGTCTACGTAAGTATGTGTCGGTTGATGAAATGCCCCGCGTTCTTAACGGATTAGGTATTGCCATCGTGTCCACATCCAAAGGTCTGATGACTGACAAAGAGGCCCGTACTCTGAACGTTGGTGGAGAGGTTTTATGTTACATCAGCTAATCAAATAGAGGAGGAAAAGAAAAATGTCAAGAATTGGTAAAATGCCCATCCACCTGCCCAAGGGTGTTGATGTGAAGATTTCTGATGATAATACGTTGACTGTCAAAGGACCTCTTGGTGAACTTCATCAGAAGATAAATCCCATGATTGAGATGAAGGTCGAAGACGGCACTCTGCATTTCAATCGTCCGAACGACGAAAAAGAAACCAAGGCCATGCATGGTTTGTATCGCGCGCTTGCTGCCAATATGGTGAAAGGTGTGAGCGAAGGTTTCAAGACCGTGCAGGAAGTTATAGGTGTTGGTTATAAGGTTCAGGCTACAGGAAACGTAATGGAGATGGATCTTGGTTATTCACACAAGATTTTCTTTGAGTTGGCTCCTGAAATTAAGGTCGAGACCGTTACTGAGAAAGGTAAGAATCCCATCATCACCATGACCAGCTGCGACAAACAGATATTGGGTCAAGCAGCCGCCAAGATTCGTTCGTTGCGTAAACCCGAGCCGTATAAGGGTAAGGGTATCCGCTTCCAGGGCGAGGAAATCCGCAAGAAGGCCGGTAAAGCCGCAGCTAAATAAATAAGAGGATAAGAATTCTGAAAGCCAAAAGAAATATTATTATGGCAACAAAAAAAGACATAAGAAGAACAAAGATTAAATTTCGCATCCGTCATAAAGTAAGTGGTACTACCGAAATGCCCCGCCTGTCGGTGTTCAGAAGTAATAAGGAAATCTACGCCCAGGTGATTGACGATGTAAAAGGTGTGACACTAACCGCAGCTTCTTCCCACGAGAAGGGCTTTGAAAAGAGTGGCACAAAGAGTGAAGTGGCAGCGAAAGTTGGCAAGACTGTTGCCGAACGCGCCATTTCTGCAGGTATCAATGCCGTTGTTTTTGACCGTAATGGTTACCTCTATCATGGCCGTGTGAAGAGCTTGGCTGATGGTGCCAGAGAAGGTGGTTTAAAATTTTAATGAGTCATGGCAGAAGTAAACATTAACAGAGTCAAATCGAGCGAAATCGAATTCAAGGATCGTCTCGTTGCTATCAATCGTGTTACAAAGGTAACAAAAGGTGGTAGAACGTTCACCTTCGCCGCAATCGTTGTTATTGGCAATGAGAATGGTGTTGTCGGTTACGGTTTAGGTAAAGCTAAGGAAGTTCAGGCAGCCGTTCAGAAAGGTGTGGACGATGCCAAGAAAAACCTTATTCGTGTCCCCGTGTTGAAGGGTACTATCCCCCACGAGCAGATGGGTAAATATAGTGGTGCCAAAGTCTTCTTGAAACCCGCAGCTCCTGGTACTGGTGTTATCGCCGGTGGTGCCATGCGTGCTGTCCTCGAGAGTGTTGGTGTTAAGGACGTCCTTGCCAAGTGCAAAGGTTCCTCGAATCCCCATAGTGTTGTGAAGGCTACCATTAATGCCCTCCTTCAGATGAAGGATCCTTACATGGTGTCCCAACTTCGTGGAGTATCCCTTGACAAAGTATTTAACGGATAATATAGGAGGTAATTGTTATGGCAGAGAAACTTAGAATTAAGCAAGTAAGAAGTATCATTGGTCGTCCTGCCCGTCAGAAACGTACCATGGAGGCTCTTGGTCTGCGTCGCATCAATCATACCCGTGAAGTTGAGGCTACCCCTCAGATTCTTGGAATGATAGAGAGCGTCAAGCACCTCATTACCGTCGAAGCAATTTAATCGTAAACTAAGAAAGGAAACAGATAATGAACTTAAGTAATCTTAAACCCGCTGAAGGTTCAATTAAACACTCTAAACGTATTGGTCGTGGTGCTGGTTCTGGTAAGGGTGGTACCTCTACGCGTGGTAATAAGGGTGCCAAGGCTCGTTCGGGTTATCACCAGAAGGTGGGCTTCGAAGGTGGCCAGATGCCTCTCTATCGCCGTGTTCCCAAGTTCGGTTTCAAGAATATCAACCGTGTTGAGTATGTTGGTATCAACATTGATACTCTTAACTCGTTGGCTGAAGCAAAAAATATCACTGATTTCAACATTGAGGTGCTGAAACAGAATGGTCTCATTTCGGGAAAGGATCGCATTAAGATTCTGGGCCGCGGTGAGCTTTCCAAGGCTCTGAATGTTACTGCTCACGCTTTCTCGGCTGCCGCCAAAAAAGCCATTGAGGATAAAGGTGGTGTTGCAACTGTTATCGAATAAAAACAAACTGTTACAATGAAGCGATTTATACAGACACTTAAAAACATCTGGTCGATCGAGGATCTTCGGAAGCGTATACTTTACACTCTGGGTTTAGTACTCGTTTACCGTATTGGTTCCTATGTTGTTCTGCCAGGTGTTGACCCCTCGCAGTTGCAGGGATTGCAAAAACAGGGTTCCGAAGGCCTGATGGGACTGCTTAATATGTTCTCGGGTGGTGCTTTCTCCAATGCCTCTATTTTTGCTCTGGGTATCATGCCGTACATCACTGCATCCATTGTGATTCAGTTGTTGGTGATGGTAGTGCCCTATTTCCAAAAAATGCAACGTGATGGTGAAAGTGGCCGTAGAAAGATGAATCAGATTACCCGGTGGTTGACTGTCATTGTGACTGCCATGCAGGCCCCTGCCTACATCACCAATATGATGTACCAGCTTGGTGCCTCCTCCACCGCCATCTATCCGTTCGATGGCAGTGCCCCCTCTCCCTTCTTCTGGGTGAGTAGCATCATCATCCTCATCAGCGGTACGCTCTTTGTAATGTGGCTCGGTGAGCGCATCACCGATAAGGGTGTCGGTAATGGTATATCGCTCCTCATTATGATTGGTATCATCGCCCGTTTGCCGTTTGCTCTCTCGGCCGAGTTCGCTTCGCGTTTGTCGGAAGGCGGCGGTCTGGTGATGTTCCTCTTCGAGCTGGTGGTTCTGCTGGCCGTTATTCTGCTGGTTATCCTGTTGGTACAAGGTACCCGTCGTATTCCCGTGCAGTATGCTAAGCGTATTGTCGGTAATAAGCAGTATGGTGGTGTTCGTCAGTACATTCCTATCAAGGTCAATGCCGCAGGTGTCATGCCTATCATTTTTGCACAGGCTATCATGTTCCTGCCCATCACCTTCATGGGTTTTTCTAACAACAGCAGTTCCAAGTTTGCTATGGCCTTTGCCGATTATAACAGTTTCTGGTACAATTTGGTCTTTGCAATCCTTGTGATCGTGTTCACTTACTTCTATACCGCCATTGCCATCAACCCCAACCAGATGGCCGACGATATGAAGAAAAATGGTGGCTTTATTCCTGGAGTAAAGCCTGGTAAGAAGACGGCCGAGTATCTTGAGGGTATCCTTTCGAAGATTACCCTCCCTGGCTCGATCTTCCTGGCCATCGTAGCTATATTGCCCGCCATTATCCGTTTGTTTGGAGTGAACACCCAGTTTGCTCAGTTCTACGGTGGCACCTCACTCCTCATTCTCGTAGGTGTTATTCTCGACACGTTGCAGCAGATTGAGAGCCACCTTCTGATGCGCCACTATGATGGTTTGACAAAGACCGGTCGTATCAAGGGTCGTACTTCCATGTCCATACAAGCCTAAAACAAGTTGGATAGAGAATGATATTACTCAAAACCAAAGAAGAAATAGAGCTCATACGTGATGCCGGCCGCCTCCTCGGGGAAACCCTCGCGGAGGTGGGCCGTCACATCCGTCCGGGTGTCACCACCGCCTATCTTGACCAGATTGGCGAACAGTACATCCGTGACCATGGGGCTAAACCTCTTTGCAAAGGTTTTGAGGGATTTCCGTCGGCATTCTGCATCTCCGTCAATGACGTTGTGGTGCACGGCATCCCGGGCGAGTATTTCATCAAGGAGGGTGACAATGTGTCACTTGACTGTGTTATTGAACTCAATGGATATGTGGCCGATTCGGCCTATACCTTTGCCGTTGGCGAAGTAAGTCCAGAGGTCAAAAGACTGATGAAAGTCACCCGTGAGGCGCTTTACATTGGTTTGGACCTCTGCAAGGCGGGAAATCGCGTCGGAGACATTAGCCATGCAGTACAGATGCATTGCGAGAAGAACGGTTATTCCGTTGTTCGCGAACTCTGTGGACATGGTGTCGGATTCCAGATGCATGAATCCCCCAATGTGCCCAACTATGGTGTTAAAGGTACAGGCCCCTTGCTCAAGGAGGGAATGGTAATCGCTGTCGAACCGATGGTGTGTATGGGTTCAAAAAATGTAAAGTTCTCCAAGGAGGACGGATGGACCTGTCGTACACGCGATGGTAAACCGGCAGCCCATTTCGAACACACTGTGGCCATTACCGCCGACGGCCCCGATATTCTCACCACCTTCGATTATATTGAGAAAAGCAACAAACAATAAACGGTAAGCATCAAAGAATGGCAAAACAGGCATCCATACAATTAGATGGCACGGTCACCGAATCGCTCGGTAATGCCATGTTCCGTGTCGAGTTGGAAAACGGACATCAGATCATTGCCCACATCTCTGGCAAGATGAGAATGCACTACATCAAGATATTGCCAGGCGACAAGGTGCAGATTGAGATGTCTCCCTACGACCTCTCTAAAGGCCGCATTACTTACCGTCACAAATAGGCTAGGAAAACAACAACAGATTAATAATTACACACAATGAAAGTAAGAGTTTCAGTCAAGAAAAGATCACCCGAGTGCAAAGTAGTGCGCCGCCACGGTGTGGTCTATGTAATCAACAAGAAGAATCCTAAGTTCAAACAGAGACAAGGATAATTAAAAAACAAAACAGTAAAAAGAATTTATGGCACGTATTGCAGGTATTGACTTACCCAAGAACAAAAGAGGAGAGATAGGCTTGACCTATATCTACGGAATCGGACGTAGCACCGCCAAAGAGATTCTGGCCAAGGCCGGTATCGATGAAGGCAAGAAAGTGCAGG
This sequence comes from Bacteroidales bacterium, assembly GCA_024689285.1. The sequence goes on from JAILDR010000070.1 coordinate 9,543, forward strand.
ACTGGACCGATGACGAGCAGAACACCCTCCGTAACATCATCAACGATGAGTACAAAGTGGAAGGTGCCCTTCGCTCCGAGGTGCAGATGAACATCAAGCGACTGATGGATATCGGCTGCTACCGCGGCATCCGTCACCGCCTGGGTCTGCCCCTCCGTGGTCAGAGCACCAAGAACAACGCCCGTACTCGTAAGGGTAAGAAGAAAACAATCGCTAACAAGAAGAAAGCTACCAAGTAAGTAAAGGTTGTAGCGCCCCAATCGCGGATTAGAATGTGACTTCAGGAGCGGTTGGTAGTAAGAAACAAAGTAAATCAAGCAAAAAGAAATGGCAAAAACTTCAAAACCGACCAAAAAAAGAGTCGTAAAAGTTGAACCTCAGGGAAGAGCATGCATCTTTGCATCCTTCAACAATGTTATCGTCTCGCTGACGAACAACGCCGGTCAAGTGATTTCTTGGTCGTCTGCTGGAAAAATGGGCTTCCGCGGATCG
>JAILDR010000100.1 GCA_024689285.1 Bacteroidales bacterium
CCGCTTGGAGCAACCCTTATCGCGCTTTCTGGCAGTACAACGAAAACGGTACCGCCGTGGCCATGCCTGGCTTCAACTTCGCCTTGAGTCAACTGGCTCACTTCCGGGACGAGAAGAAAATCCTGCCGACTACCATCGAGCGGTATCTCGATTACTACGAAAAACTGCTCAAGGTTGATTATTTGATCCTTGACAACAACAGCATACAACTCATTAACCACGGGGAAGCCATAGAAGGCCTTTCCCTGCTTTGCACCAAGCCGATCAACGTGGAAGGCAAACCCATCAACTTCCGCAAGGTTGAGGAAGGTTATCTGGTGTGGTTTGACCTGAAAAAAAACGAAACTGTTACTATAAAAATCAGAGAATGAAAAGATTATCCATATTTGTCAGCGGCAACGGCACCAACATGCAGCGTATTGCCGAATACTTTGCCGACAACCAAGACGTTGAAATCGTCAACGTGGTGTGCAACAATCCCAATGCCTACTCCATCGAGCGGGCGAAGAACTTAGGCATCCCGCTTCGAATGATTACCCGTCAGGACTTCAGGAGCGAAGCCTTCGTGAAAGAGCTGCAAGAGCTTCGCATCGACCTCATCGTATTGGCAGGCTTCCTTTGGAAGGTTCCTGAGGGACTGGTGAAAGCATTCCCGAGGCGCATCGTCAACATCCACCCAGCCCTGCTGCCCAAATTTGGCGGCAAAGGATTCTACGGCGAGCATGTACACGAGGCGGTGGTAGCGGCCAAGGAGGCCCAGTCGGGTATTACGGTTCACTATGTCAACGAGTTGTACGACAGCGGCGAGATTATTCTTCAGGCTCATGTCGCCTTAGACGAAAAAGAAACACCTGACTCCTTGGCGGCTAAAATCCACCAACTGGAACAGTCTTATTTCCCCGTGGCGATAGAGTATGTGTTGATGTCACAAAACTGACTAAACCACCTGTTGCTTCAGCCAAGCCGCAAAAATCGGGTCTTGGATTTCGGTTTTGCCGGGCAACACGTCTATCAGGTCGCGCTGCAACATGGCCTTGCGAAGGTTCTTGATGTTGGCCGAAGTGCCCAATTCGTACTTGTCAAGGATGGTTTTCGAAGAGAAATTCTCCACACCGTCCTGCACTGCATGGAGGAAATTGATTTGCTTGGGCGTCAGCGAATCAAGCAAGTTGCTGAACAACAGCCTCATCTGGTCGATGATGTTGGCGAATGCCGTCTCAATGGTTTCAGCCGTGCAAGTGCCTTCCGTACGCAGCCACACCTGATGCGACAGTTGCTGCACATAATAGGGATGCGCGTCCACCTTGCGGACGATTTCAGCAGCCAACGCCTTGGAAATCGACTTCCCCGTTTTCTTGAACTGCCTCGTTATATAAGGTATCCAGTCCGCCTCAGCGATTTTGTCGAGAAACATGAGGTCACCGAACTTGTAGAAAGGCATTTCGTAGTTGCCAAAGATGTCTAAAAGCATGTGGCGCTTGCTTCCATAGAGGCAATAGCACACCGAATTGTGCAACTGCCAGTGGGAGCGCAACTTACGCTGAAACGCCAACGAATCGGCGTAATTGCCCACGTTTTGGAACTCGTCGATGCAGATGACGAAATTCTTGCCTTTTTCTTCCGCGATGCGCTGCGGCAGGTCGAGGATTTCGTCCTCGGAATACTGCACTTCCTTGAAGTTGAGGCCGAAAGACACCTCGTAGGCCGAGCTTCCCTCTCCGAGTGAAATCTTCGGCCCTACCGAACCGATGTGTTTCTTCATCAGTGCAACCCATTCGTCCAGCTTTGAGGCCGAGGCTTGCAGCACGGCATTGACGTAGGTCTTGTAGAACTGCTCCTCGGTGCGACAGTTGAAAATGTCGATTCGGGCGGCATAAAAGCCTTTGTCCTTCTCAAGCATCTCCAGGGTTTTGTTCACAAGCGAGGTTTTTCCCCATCGACGCGGCGAGATGATGGCTGTGTTCACCAGACTTTTGAAGTTACCAAGAAGCTGGGTTGTTTCTTTCTCTCTATCGATAAAGAACTCATTTTCAGCCATTTTACCATAAGCAAACGGACTTTCCATATCGCAAAATCATTAGTTTCACGCCGCAAATATAATCATTTGATTTGAAATAGAACAATTTGAAATGAAATAATTTCAAATCATTTAATTTGAAATAGAATTGTTTGAAATCATTTGATTTGAAATGGATTGATTTGAAACCATTTTGTTTCATGGCAAAGTTTTCATAGAAACTTCAGCTTTGCTTGGTTTTGGCAGAGTGCGAGTGTTGTTTTGCACCGAAATCAAAACAGCACCGCTATGGACAAAAAGAAATCACATTACCTCGTGCATGGGCTGTTCTGGAAAGGACAAATGCACAACGCGAACTATCTCGGAGCAAAGCAAGGCAGGCGGTACTATGGCACAGACAACTGCTTACGATGAACGCACATAACGAGGTGCTGGAACCGATTTCGCTGAGGAAAAGGATGAAAGGATTGCTGGAAGAGGTGTTGTCAAAATATTGAAAAAACTGAATTTTTATGCAAATCATAAAATCTAATTTTCAGATTTGCATAAAACAGTTAAGAAAAAAAGGAGTGCCAACCAGCACTCCTTTCCCATATAAATTTGAATTTCAATATTTTTACTCCGTTGGCAAAGCCTTAAATCCATTACCCATAATCTCGGAGCTTTCAATCACGTTAACGAAAGCATTCGGATCAAGGAAACGAAGATTGGCCTTCAGCTTCACCAAGTCGCTACGGTTCAAGGTCACATAAATCATCTTGCGCTCGGCACCTTGGTAGAGGCCGCTTCCTGCGAATACCGTACCACTGCGGTCCAAGTCCTTGAGGATGAAGTTGCGCACCTCATCGATTTTGTCGGTGACGATGAAAGCTGTCTTGTAGCTCTTCACGCCTTCCACAACGAGGTCGATGATCTTGCCTTCGATGTAAATCAGAAGGATGGAATAGATGGGCAGGCGGATGTCCTCGAAAGCAATCAAGGTGGTAAGTGAAATGATGCTGTCCACAACCATCACGAGTGTACCGAGGCTGATTTTGGTGTATTTATGGATAATCATGGAGATGATGTCGGAACCGCCCGAAGTGGCGCCGGCACGGAAAATGACACCGATGGCCACGCCATAGATGAGGCCGGAAACGATGGTGTTCAGGAAGAAATCGGGCATGAAGTAGCGTTGTACATCACCTTCCAGGAAGAACAACGACGATTGCATCTCGGTGTCGAAGAAAGCCCCGTCATGGATAAGTGGCGCATAGCCCCACCACGTTTCAAGGATATAGGTGAACACAGGAATCAGGATGACTGAAATGATGGTCTTGATGCCGAACTTGGGGCCCAGGATGATGGTGCCGATGATCAGCAAGGGAATATCCATACAAATGCCCGCCAATGAGATTTTCCAACCCCACAAGGCATTGAAGACGTTGGCGAGACCATACACTCCGCCTGGTGCCAAGTGGTAGGGGTTCACGAACATCACATCGCCAACGGCGAAAAGAGCTGAACCTAACACCAACAAGGCATAGGCAATAATTTGTTGCTTCAATTTTTCGTTTTTCATATCATAAACTATTATTTGTCAGTAAATTAATTCAATTTATCATTTCTTTCAAACGGCAAAATTACAAATTTATCGTCTGACATTAACATTTTCTTCCTATTTTTGCAAGCTGATAAGGGGCGAAGCATTGTTTCCATACTCTTTGGACCCGTAGTTTAATGGATAAAATAAAGGATTCCGGTTCCTTAGCTCAGGGTTCGATTCCCTGCGGGTTCACGACTTTCTCAATAAATGATTACGAAAATGAAAAGACTCAGCATCATTACAGCAATCTTCGCCTTCATCTTTTGCTGCACGACTGCAGTTAAGGCGCAGAACAGCAATCCCGCTGTTGCCCAATTCGTCGAACAGCATTTCCCAAAGGCTACCATTCAAACTTCGCTTCCTGACGAGGATGACATAGATGTCATTTTGAGCGATTTCACCAAGATTGAGTTCAACCTTAACCACGAATGGAAAAAAGTGGACTGCGAACATGCCACCATATACACCAGTGTACCCACCACGCTTGTCCCAGAGCAAATCACGGCTTACGTGACTGCCAACTTCCCCAATGCCACCATTAAAAAGCTGGAAAAGAAATACTATGGTTGGGAAATTGAACTCAACAACGGACTGGAGGTAAACTTCAACAACAGTTTCAAAGTAACCAAAATCGACGACTAAAACACCTTTGACATCATGAGAAAAGCATTGGCATTAGCCTTATTCATTGGCATCGCTATCACCAACACTTCATGCAACAGCGGCAAAAAGACCATGTTCATGAATAACTTTGTACACACTTATTTCCCTGACACGGAAATAGTCGCCAGTATCAAGGACGGTTTTGATTACGATGTCACGCTCAGCGACTACACCCAAATCAGCTTCGATGGCAACCTGCTTGGCAAGCTTGATTGGGACGAAGTGGACTGCAGACACGCCAATATGAACACGACAGTTCCTGCCGCTCTGGTACCTGTTGAAATCAACAATCTAGTGAACCGTCTTCATGGAGGTCAATCCATCATGAAGATTGCTAAAGACAACCGTGGTTGGGACATCGAACTGACCAACGGCATTGAACTCGAGTTCGACAAGAGGTTTAACCTCGTTGACATGGACGATTAAATCGGATCTGACAACAATCGAGTAGGAGGGAAATTTAGTAGTTTCTCTCCTATTTCATTTAAATCATCTCTCCCGCATACTCCATATTTTTCCCTAACACCGTACAAAATATCATCTGAATATCCTTAATAAACGAATAATGCCTATAATAATAGCAGTTTAGCTTCACCTTATCGGGATAGATTACCGTGTCGTTATACTCAAGGGCTATGACTTGCGCATCACGTGTGTCGCCCTCTTCCTGTTTCTGGGCAACATAATCGGCTATCATTTTGTCTTCATTCCTGTATTTTAAAGTGGCAGGGCCTGTTATTCCAGGCCACAGTTTCAGCACCTCTCTATCGGCACCTTGCAGTTGGTCGGCATAGCCAGGCACATCGGGACGCGGACCTACGAAGCTCATATTACAAATAAAGACATCCCATATTCCCGGTAGCTCATCCAATTTGTGAAGTCTCAAAGCAGCGCCAAATGGCGTGATGCGTTTCTCGCCTGCCATACTAACAGAACTTCCGTTGTGATCCACTGTCATCGTTCGAAATTTATGGCATTTGAATAATTTCCCTCCTTTGCCAACCCTTTCCTGTGCAAAGAATGCCGGGCCTCCTGGCATTTTGATTTTGATTAAAACAGCCAAAACGATAAAGACAGGCCACAACACCAATAGGCCAATGAAGGAAACAATACGATCGAAGAGAAATTTCAATATCATGAGACTTGTTTTACCTTATTAACGTGTTTTAAGCTTCTTATAAAAACCAAAAACCATATTCACCCGGTATGCCATAGAGAAGATGTGACATTCATTTTTACTTCTCTTTTTCCGTAATTATCACATCGATAGCCCCGACACCGAACTTGGCGATGCTGGCCATGCGGTTTTCTGTGTTGTGGTAGTCTTTCAGAGCCTCGATGATGGCGTTCTTCAGCACTCCGTTGCCCACGCCGTGGATAAAGGTCACCTTATTATATTCGGCAGCAATGGCGCTGTCGAGCATCTTCTTGAAGTAGTCTATCTGAATCTTGAACATATCATGGCTCGACATACCCAAAATATTGTCAACCAGTTCGCCGATGTGCAGGTCCACGATGGCCTCGCCTGGCCCCGTGCGGTGCTTGTCGATAGGAGCTTCTTGTTTCACCAATGATTTCGCTGGTGCTTGTGCGCCCATACCCTCCTTCATGATTCGGGTAAAGTCGCCGTCGCTGTGCTTCAAGGCAATCAATTCGGAAAGGCAGACCGTTACAGCCTTCTCGCCCAAGATGCCTGAAGGTAAATAGCTGCCCTCCTTCATGAAGCGACCCACACGCAGCGAGAACGGAGCATTCAGTGGATGCAATACAGAATCTGAGGTTTCTGCGGTTAAGATGGCTTGCACCACGCCGTTGAGCCAGCATTCGAGGTCGTCGCGGGAAATGGTTTCGATAACGATTTTCTCGTATTTGTCAATTTGTCCGTAGTCCACGTTGACAAACTTGTCGTCTTCTTTGATAGTAAAGGTGTATAGCATTTCGTAGGGTGTGTGGTTCACCAGCATCACATCCAACGGACCCGTCAGAATCCACTGTTGTTCATGCGGCACAAAACTCATATAGATGCCTTCTTTTTCGGCCTCTTTCGCAAAGCGGCGCAAACTGCCTTTTCGGGCTGCTTCGGCCTGCTGCTGTTTCAGAAGTTCTTGACCCTGAATCTCTTTCTGCACCTTGTCCACCTTCTCCTGCTGTTTCGAGGGAGCTGGCATCGTGCGGTAGTCAAGCACGAGGTCTGAGATAAGGGTGGGAATCTCGAAGCCGTCTTCCACCTCAACCATCACCATGCGTGAATCAATAATCTTCGTGACTTTGCCTCCGCCAACAGCGCTGAGGAAGTTCACTTTGTCGCCAATCTTAAACTCTGCCATAGGTTTTCTTTTTTTTAGACGGCAAAAATACGCATTTCTGGCAAAAAAATTGTACTATTGCAGCCGATTTTGAAATCCATGATGAAAACACACATCATATTGACAGCTTTATTCGCAATGGCCTTAGCTTCTTGCGACAAACCCGATGGCTACGGCAGCCTCTCGGTGGGCATCGGTTATTCCGTCAATGGGATGCACCTGATTACTGACAGCCTGTGCTACCATAACGAGGCAGGCAACACGTTCATGATTACAGAGATACAGTGGTTCCTCTCCCGCATGGAGCTTCAAGATGACCGGGGTGAATGGAACCCGATGGGGACGTTTTATATTGATACCGATATCCCCGAAAGCCAGACCCTACGGATGGCTCATTTCCCCGTCGGACACTACAAGACCCTGCGTTTCATTTTCGGCTTGAATGAAGAAGACAACGTGTCAGGACTGTACAGCGATCCTCCCGAGTCGAATATGTTCTGGCCAGAGCCTTTGGGCGGCGGCTACCATTACATGAAACTCAACGGACGCTATGTCAACGAGGCTGGCGAATTGATGCCGCTGAACATTCACCTCGGCATCGGGCAGAATGGAGACCACTCTGAATACTACCAAAACTACTTCACCGTGACGCTGCCCATCGACTTTGCAGTTGTGGAGAACGCTGAAAACCAATTTGATTTGACCATGATTGTAGACAATTGGTTCCGAGGTCCCTGCCTGTACGACTTCAATGAATATGGTAGTGCCATTATGCAGAATCAGACGGCGCAACAAGTTCTGAGAGAAAACGGCCATGACGTTTTTGCCACATCAATTCAAACCAAGAGAAGCAATGCCATGAAAGAAGAAAACTTTGCTGATAAGTTCAAGAATACTATAAATAAAGCGGCACCTAAGCCCCATTTTTGGACTTGGGATAATGTGAAAGAGAGATTTTCTGCCGCTTCGCACCATTGAAGAGTGAAACCATGAAAAGACGGAAGCTTATACTCATATTATCGATAGTCAGCCTGATTATAGCTACAACCTCCTGCAAACCGGATGAGCCACACTACGCCCCAACGCCCTACGAGTTGAGGCTTCCCTCTTATTTTCCCACAAAAAACAACATACCCGATGACAACCCAATGACCGTGGAGGGAGTGGCTTTGGGCGAGAAGCTGTTTCACGACCCACGTCTCTCAGGTCGCAACGGCATGGACGGCATACGCTGCTGCGCCTCGTGCCACCACCGTGAACATAACTTTGAATACGGCGCTCCTGTCCACACCCATCACGCCATGCTGCCTTTGGTCAACTTGGCCTGGAACCTCACAGGGCTGGGCTGGAACGGTGGCGTGGCCACTTTGGAGGATATGGTGTTGGCTGCTGTCACGAGTCCTGTGGAAATCAACTCCGACACCAACCAAGTGGTCAAGTACCTGCAAAAGACCGACGACTACCCTGAATTGTTTGAAAAAGCCTTTGGCAGTCGCGACATCACCTTTATTAATATAGAACGTGCCGTGGCACAATACGTTCGGAGCCTGGTCTCTGCCGACAGCAAGTTCGACCGTTACCTTTCGGGAACAGAAGAATTGACAGAAGATGAACTGGCTGGTTATGAACTGTTTTGCACCGAGGAGGGAGCCGATTGTTTCCACTGTCATGGGGGAGGAGGATTGGCCTTGATGACCACCAACCTGTTCTACAACAATGGCTTGGATGATGAGTTCAACGACCCCGAAGATCGGTCTGCTATCACCGGAAGCCATTGGGACAGAGGTGCCTACAAAGCCCCTACCTTACGCAACATCGCTGTATCATCACCTTATATGCACGACGGACGTTTCACCACCTTAGACGAGGTCATTGACTTCTACAGTGAAGGGGTGAAAGACTCCGAAAACATCAACCCGCTGATGCACCACGTAATGGATGGCGGTGTACAACTTACCGATTTGGAGAAAGCCCAGCTGAAAGCCTTTCTCAATACTTTGACTGACGAGAAATTCCTGAACAATCACGATTATTCCAAACCATGACCTATCCTTGGGGCGACGAACGCCGTTTCAACAGCTATAGCCACTATTTTGCTAAGCAATTTGGTGGCAGGGTGCAGAAAATCAGCATAGACGCGGGCTTCAGCTGTCCCAACCGGGATGGGAAAATCAGCATGGGCGGTTGTACTTTTTGCAGCAATGCGGCTTTCAATCCGTCGTATTGCCGGCCTGAAAAGTCCATCACACAACAAATTGAGGAGGGAATTGAGTTTCACAGAAGGCGTTACCGTCGAGCCAACAATTATTTGGCTTATTTCCAGCCTTTTTCGAACACTTACAAGCCGCTTGAAGAGCTGAAAAGCATTTATACCCAAGCATTGGAAATACCTGAAATCGTTGGTATCGTAATTGGTACGCGGCCTGATTTGATTGATGAACATATTCTGCAGTACCTTAATGAGTTACAGAGAACGCACTATGTCATTCTTGAATACGGTGTGGAAAGTGTCTATGACGAGACTTTGAAGCGCGTCAACCGAGGGCATGACTTCGCTACAGCGGAACACGCCATCCGTATGACGGCAGACTATGGCATCCCTTGTGGGGCACATTTCATTTTCGGTCTGCCAGGTGAAACCAAAACTATGATGCTCGATGCAGCTGACATCGTCTCACAGCTTCCTTTGACAACGGTCAAGTTTCACCAGTTGCAAATCTTCAAAGGCACAAAAATGGTCTCAGAATACCAAGCACACCCCGAGGTGTTCCATCTTTTTGACTTGGAGGAATATATCGATTTTGTTATCGACTTTGCCGAACGCCTCAACCCAGACATCGTCATCGAGCGTTTTGCAGGCGAGGTGCCACCGCGCTTTCTCGTCAGTGAGCCTTGGATGAAGCTACGCTATGATGAAGTCTTAAGCCGCATAGAGAAGCGTATGGAGGAACGAGACACTTGGCAAGGCCGTCTGTATCAAGCAGTTTAATGGTTTAAGGCCTCTTCAATAGCCATACCAAACAGTTTTTCCAAAGTCAGGCCGAAGCAACGCGCCTGGGCGGGGATAATACTGGCTTCCGACATGCCTGGGACGATGTTGGCCTCGATGAAGAAGACACCCTCGTCGCTGACGATATAGTCCATCCGGACGAAACCCTTGCATTCCAGTTTCTCATACAGCATCGCCGTGGTGGCCTTGATTTCAATCTCGGTATCCTCGTCTACCTGTGCCGGAGTCACCTCGTCGCACTTGCCAGCGGTGTATTTAGCCTCGTAGTCGAAGAACTCGTTCTTGCTGCAAATTTCCGTTAGGGGGAATACCATTAGCTTGCCTTGATAGTTCATCGCGCCACAGCCGAACTCGCGTCCGTCGACGAACTTCTCGCACATCACCTGCCCGCCACCACCAGCGACCCTTGCCGTATATACAGCCGGGGCAAGCTCTTCAGCCGTCTTCACTTTCGTTACGCCCACGCTGGAGCCATTGCAGGTAGGCTTGACGAACATGGGCAGTCCAAGTTCCTTGATGATTTCGTCGGCATTGTATTTCTCTCCCTTGTTTATCAGTATCGATGGTGCCACGTTGACGCCGTAGGATGATACCAAACGCTTGCAGAAGTCCTTGTGGAACGTGAGGGCGCATGTGGTCAAAGGCGATGAAGTGCATGGAATGCCTAATAGTTCCAAATAGCCCGAAAGGGGACCGTTCTCACCTGGCTCACCGTGCACTGCATTGAAAGCCACATCGAATTTCATCTTGTGCCCATGTACTTGTATAGAAAAATCGTTCTTATCAACCTCCACTCGGGTACCATCTTTCAGCAGGCCGTACCACCCTTTCTTGGAGACCACAATAATCTTAGAATCATATAGTTCGGGGCTCAGGTTGTTTTTTACCACCTGTGCACTTTTGACGGAAATCTCAAACTCTCCAGAGTCGCCGCCACAAATTATTGCCACGTTTTTCATATTTTTTTTGTACTTTTGTCGGTTGATTCTCAAACAATAAATCACTCCTGATGGAGTTGTAAAAACACGGCTAAAATAGTAAATTATGAGACACCTACACTTTCTTGTGGAAAAGAAATTTTATGTCAACCTGCTCATTATATTGTTGCTTTGTGTGTTTTTGTTATGGTTAACTTTCAGGCTGTTAGATAAATACACCCGTCATGACGAGGTCTACACGATGCCTGATTTCACTGGACAGGACTATCATGAAATGGAGCAGCAATATGCCCAAGACTTCCATTTCTTCGTTGTTGACAGCGTATATCCCAAGGGGCAGCAGCCAGGCAGCATCTATCAGCAGGATCCTTTGCCCGATTCGAAAATCAAGAAAGGACGTAATGTTTACATCATCATTGTAGCGGAAACGCCCGAAAAAACCATCATGCCCAACCTGAAAAACCTTTCCCTCCGACAGGCTATCGGTTCGCTTGAGTCGGCAGGACTTGACGTGGAACGTCTTGACTATAGGGACAGCCCATATAAAAATGCCGTCATCGACCAGTATTACGAGGGACAGCCCATTGCGGAAGGCACCGAACTGGTCAAAGGCAGCAAAATCGTTTTGCATGTCGGACTCGGTAGCGACAGCCAGCAGGTCAAAGTACCGAACCTTTTCGGAAAGCCTGCGAGCGATGCCAAGCGGTTGCTCAATTTGTTGGGCCTCAATATTGGCGAGGAGGTTTTTGAAGACACTGACAGCATTCAGTATTATTGTATCCGTCGCATGAATCCCGGGCCTAGCTCGGATGCAGTGAGATTGGGTACTTACATCAACCTTACTTATCACTCAAGCCGAACTCTCGACTTCAAGAAGGAAATGAAAGAGTTGCTGCGTGAGGATTCTTTGACTCATGTGTTACAACCTGATGATATTGATACTGTTATTGAGCTTATTGAAACTACTGACATTGAATATGAAGACGAATTTTAAAATATTATGCCTGGCCGTGGCCATGGGTTTCGGCCACTTATGCACTGCCCAGGAAATCCTGACGGGTTTTTACCACGGAGAGCGCCAGATTACGAGAAACGTCAACTCGGAAGGGATATTCTTGCCTTTCTTCGATGACTTCAGTCATGTGAGGGTCTATCCTGACTCAACCAAATGGACGGATGACAACGCTTTCGTCAACGACGGCTTCCCGCTCTGTCCGCCTAACCGCAATGCTGCAACCTTGGATGTGCTTGATGCCAACGGCCGTGTTTATGATTATGCCATCAGCAATCCTTTCATTGCGGAATACCTTACTTCGGCCCGCATCCGTTTGGATTCCGTCATGGAGCCAGAGCCTCGTGCCATCAGCCCTGCCGACTCGCTGTATTTCAGTTTTTACTATCAGCCCCAAGGCAACGGTATGCCACCAGAGGCACACGATTCATTGGTGCTACAATTCGGCACAACCATCGAGCGTCAGGAGTTTCTTTATCTGGAGTACGCGAATTATGACTTGGCCGACATCTTTGCCGAGATGCAGGTTGACACGCTGTTCCCAGGCGATACGATTTGGGCTTTCGGCAGTTGCATACCTGGCATGTTCACCCTTGTTACTGATACACTGACATCGCTCACACAAGGCATGATAGCCATTCCTTGCGACTCGGTGTTTACCACCGTAGCTGATACCACTTGGTATCATGTTTGGAGCACTCACGGACAGAACTTACAAGCTTTTATGGAAGAGAATGGCGGGCAATACTTCAAGCAGGTGATGATTCCCATCCGCGACATGAGATATTTCACCGATCATTTCTATTTCCGCTTCTACAACTACGCCAGTATCGAGAATTCAAGCCATCCGCAAAACCGTGGCAATGAGGACGAGTGGAACATCGATTTTGTATACCTCGGCATGGGCCGCAACATGTATGATTTATCATACCCTATGCTGACTTTTTCTGGACAATTACCATCGTTTCTTACCCATTATCAGTCAATGCCTTATCGCCAATATCGCGCCAATCCCAATGCAGCTGTTCGTGAGAGTTTTGAATTAGACATCGCCAACTTGGATGACATACCGCATGAGGCGCATTATTATTACACTGTCAACCAAATCGGTGGCGGTCAGCATTACAGACGTGATGTTGCCCCTGTCGTTGTCAATCCTTATGTTCAGTCGGGCTATCTGAATTGTCCGGGTTCAGGTGAGTCACCTGCTTGTCCTTTCGTCGGTCAGCTGTTTAGCATGAGCTATCTCTACGACTCTGCCAGTTACGAAATCAGGCACTACGTTTACGACTCGACCTGTTTCCCGCCTTTGATCGACTCAATGGTGTATCGCCAAGGGTTCTACAATTACTACGCTTATGACGATGGTACCCCTGAGATGGGCTACGGTGTGGTTCCCTCCGGAGCCGCCTTTGCCGTACGCTTCGAATTGAGCGATTATGATACTATTAGCGGTGTACAATTGCTTTTCAACCATACGCTCAATGATGCCAACAACAAACTTTTCGATATTGTGTTGTGGAAAGACGAGAACGGGCGTCCTGGCCAGGAGATTTATCGACTCAGCTATCAACGTCCGCAATGGGAAGAGCAAATCTACCGCTTCCATTATTATCCTTTCGATGAAGTCGTAGCTTATGCCGGTAGTTTCTTTATCGGCATTGTGCAACAGTCTAATGCACTCATCAATATAGGTTTCGACAGTTCGAATGACAACAGCGAAAACACGTGCTTTAACTCCAATGGCTCGTGGCAACCTACCGAGATGCATGGCTCGTTGATGATCCGTCCCGTGGTTGGGGAGTCGTATTATATTGGTGTGGAAGAACTTGGAAAGCCTTCGGAAGCCGTCAGCCTATATCCCAATCCTGCAAGCAATGAGTTATATATCAATATTGCGGATGAAGTGGAAATTATCAATACCTGCATCTTTGACTTGATGGGACGCAAGGTTTACCAAAACGCTTTCACGAAAGTGATTCCCGTCGGTGACCTTCAAGACGGATTGTATTTCATCAGCCTTACTACGGCACAAGGACAAGTCATCATCCAAAAAATTGTCATCAGAAAATGAGCCAAGAACAAGACGAACTGTTAGACAACGAGTTGACCGAAGAAGAAAGCGGTGAACTCTATGAGCATTTCCGCATCGTGGTTGATCAGGGTCAGGAGCAAGAGCGCATTGATGTTTATCTGACAAACCACATTTCCAATATTTCACGCAACCGTGTGCAAAATGCGGCCAAGGCGGGCAACATTCTGGTGAACGATAAAGTGGTGAAGTCGAATTATAAGGTGAAGCCCAACGACGTGATTTCCATTGTGTTTACCTATCCTCCCCGTGATACGGATATCAAGCCTGAACCCATCCCGTTGAACATCGTCTATGAAGATGACGACATCATCGTTATCAACAAGCAGGCCGGATTGGTGGTGCATCCCGGTCATGGCAACTATGACGGCACGCTGCTGCATGGCTTGGCTTATCATTTCGAGCAGACGCATCAGCAGGTGGAGAATCGCTTCGGCTATCTCGTCCACCGCATTGACAAGGATACCACGGGTTTAATGATTGTGGCCAAGAACGAAGCTGCACAGGCTGTGCTGGCACACCAATTTTTTGAACACAGTATACACCGCCGCTATTACGCTCTTGTTTGGGGTGATTTTAATGAGAACGAAGGCGTTATTGAAGGTAACATCGGTCGCAGTTCCAACGACCGCCGTAAGATGGCTGTCTATCCCGATGGCAATCACGGCAAAGATGCCATCACCCATTGGAGAGTGCTGGAACGTTTTGGCTATGTGACCCTTAACGAATACCGTCTTGAGACTGGCCGTACGCACCAGATTCGCGTTCATTCGCAATACATCGGACATCCTTTGTTCAACGATGCGATGTATGGCGGTGATGTCATTCTGAAAGGCACCACTTTCTCCAAATACAAACAATTCATCGACAACTGCTTCAAAATCATGCCTCGACATGCCTTGCATGCCAAGGAATTGGGCTTTGTGCATCCCACTACGGGCAAGGAGATGATGTTTACCTCTGAACTGCCCGATGATATGACTCAGGTTTTGGAGAAATGGAGGGTATATCTGAAAGCGAGAGATTTGGTAGGTTAATGATTATTTCTTTTGTTTCTCCGCTAAGGCTTTGTCTAAATCAAGGAGGAAATTGCGGGTTTTATCAAGTGCCTCCAACAGGATAATCCGTTCCTCGTAATCGCTGAACTTGTCCTTTAAGGCTTGCTTGGCACCGGTCAGGGTATAACCTTTCACCTTGAGTAGCTGATAGATGACATGTACATATCTTACATCACGTTCGGTAAAGAGGCGGTTTCCTTTTTTGTTTTTGCGCGGGCGTAGCACATCGAACTCGTTTTCCCAATAGCGGATGGTGGAGGTGTTGACGCCAAACATGGCAGCCACCTCACCGATGGAGTAGTAAAATTTCCCGTGTGTTTTATTGTCTTCCATAATCAGTCCATGGATTGAGTGGGCAAGGTCGATTGCTGCAGAATCTGCTCGTATTCGTCGGGAGTCAGGTCATTGAAGAAGAAGTTGATTGGGTCGATTTGCACATCGTTTTTCAGTACTTCGTAATGCAGGTGTACTCCTGTGGTCTTTCCTGTGTTGCCCACGTAGCCGATCAGTTGGCCTCGTTTCAGCTTTTGTCCTTTGCGCACAGCGGCTTTTTGGAGGTGGGCATAACGCGTCTTGTAACCGAAACCGTGGTCGATGGTCACCATGTTGCCATAACCCCAGTGTCCTTTTTCGACTTCGACGACGATGCCGTCGCCAGTGGCGTAGGCCTCGGTGCCCTTTTGTGCGGAGAAGTCAATGCCGCTGTGGAACTTCTGGATTTTATAAATGGGGTCGGGCCGATATCCAAAATACGATGAAATGTATTTGATTTCGGTTTCCTTCAGCGGGAAAATGGCCGGGATGTGGGCTAACATATCAGATTTGTTGCGCGCCAAGGCAAACAATGTGTCATACGATACCGACTGGTGATACAGTTGGCTGGCGATGATGTCGAGTTTGCGTGTGGTATTGGCTACCTGGTTCGAGTTCATATAGCCGTATAGGTTGTCGTAGCGATTAGGTGTCAGAAATCCTGACTTGCGTATGTTGGACGGAACGGGGTCGGCCTCAAACATGACCCGGTAGAGGTTGTTGTCGCGCTGTTCCATGTCCGACAGCAATATTTCCATATTGTCCAGCCGGTCGTTGAGGATTTCATATTGCAGTTTCATGTACTCCAACTCACGAGCCTGCATTTTTTCTTTCGGTGACTTGAAAAAGGTGAACAGTAGCACGGCAAAGAGAAAAGTGTTACCTAATACAGCCAGCGAAATCAGTATGTAGCGTAAGAGGCTTTTCGATTTTGAGGTCTCCAAAACCTCAAAGTTTTGGGTGAGTTGGTTGAATATATAATGCTTTTGTTTGGCCATTATTTCTATAAATCAGCTATAAATAACGCTGAGAATCCATTTCAATTGCGCAAAAATAGAATTTTTACCGTAACTTTGCACGAAATTTTGAAGCATTTTTTATAGTAGAAAGATTTAATATATTGAAAATGAACGCTTACGATATTAGAAATAGTTTCTTGGACTTTTTCCGTTCCAAGCAACACACCATTGTGCCTTCGGCACCTATCGTCGTTAAGAACGACCCGACTTTGATGTTTACTAATGCTGGCATGAACCAGTTCAAAGACATTTTCCTCGGCAATCAGCCAGCCAAATGGAAACGTGCCGCTGATACTCAGAAATGCCTTCGCGTGTCGGGCAAACACAACGACCTTGAAGAAGTGGGTCACGATACTTACCATCATACCATGTTTGAGATGTTAGGCAATTGGTCGTTTGGTGACTATTTCAAGGAGGAAGCCATTGCCTATGCTTGGGAATACCTTACTGAGGTGGTGAAGATTGACAAGGACAGACTCTATGTCACTGTCTTTGGTGGCGACGAAAAGGATGGTCAACCCGCTGACATGGAGGCGTTTGGTTATTGGAAAGAGCATGTCGACGAAGACCGCATCATTTATGGTAACAAGAAGGACAACTTCTGGGAGATGGGTGAAACGGGTCCCTGCGGACCCTGCTCCGAAATCCATATCGACTTGCGTGATGAGACAGCCCGTAAGCAGATTCCGGGTCGTGAACTCGTCAATAAGGATGACCCACAAGTGATTGAAATCTGGAATCTTGTGTTTATGCAATACAACCGTATGGCTGACGGTCATTTGGAGGAACTTCCCGCCAAGCACGTTGACACAGGCATGGGTTTCGAGCGCCTGGTTCGTGTGTTGCAAGGTAAGACGTCCAACTACGACACCGATGTCTTCCAACCACTGATTCAAGAGATTGCCAGGATGTCGGGCGTTGAGTATGGTAAAGCGGAAAAGACGGATGTGGCCATGCGTGTCATAGCCGACCACTGCCGTGCAGTGAGTTTTGCTATTGCTGATGGGCAGCTGCCGTCGAATAATGGCGCGGGCTATGTCATCCGCCGCGTGTTGCGCCGTGCTGTGCGTTATGGCTTCACCTTCCTCGGTTTTGAAGAACCGTTTGTTTGCAACTTGCTGCCGATTTTAGTCCAGCAGATGGAGTTTAATTTCCCGGAAATCAAGGCGCAGCAGGAACTGGTTGGCAGAGTGATTCGCGAAGAGGAAGCCTCGTTCCTGCGTACCGTGGCCCAAGGCATCAAGCGCTTTGAGAGTTACGTCGAGCAGCATCCCAATCAAGATATTGATGGTAATTTTGCTTTCGAATTGTTTGACACTTTCGGTTTCCCCATCGACCTAACCCAACTGATGTCGAGCGAGAAAGGTATCAATGTTGACATGGAAGGCTTCAAGGCCAATCTTGAGGAACAGAAGAACCGTTCGCGTAAGGCTGCCGAGAAAGCCAATGGCGACTGGGTGGTTGTGAACGAAAGCGAGCAGCCTACTGAGTTTGTGGGTTACACTGATATGACTTGCGAGAGCCATATCCTTCGTTTCCGTGAGGTTGTCGCCAAGAAAAAGACTCACTTTGAAATCGTTCTCGACAAAACCCCGTTCTATGCCGAGATGGGCGGTGAAGTGGGTGACACTGGTACCTTGACTTCAGAAAATGAAATTATCCGTGTTATTAATACGGTGAAGGAAAACAACCTGGTCATTCATATTACCGAGCAGCTGCCACAAAATCCTGAGGTGGCTTTCACGGCAACAGTTGATGCGGAACGTCGTCAGCGTATTGCCAACAACCATAGTGCGACGCATTTGATGCACGCTGCTTTGAGGCAGGTTCTTGGCAGCCACGTTGAGCAGAAAGGTTCTTTGGTCGATGACCAGCGTTTGCGCTTTGATTTCAGCCACTTTGCCAAGATGACCCCAGAAGAAATCCGTCAGGTGGAGAAGATTGTCAACAGGAAGATTCGTGAGAACATCCCGAATGTGACCTATGCCGAGATTCCGATTGACGAAGCCAAGGCGATGGGTGCAACGGCTTTGTTTGGTGAGAAATACGGCGACAAGGTGCGTGTGGTGGTATTTGACAAGGATTACTCCATGGAACTATGTGGCGGATGTCATACCTCCGCCACGGGTAACATCGGTATGTTCAAAATTGTCACGGAAGGTGCCATCGCAGCGGGTATCCGTCGTATCGAAGCCATCACGGGCGAGGCGGTGGAACACTATCTTGACGAACAGCTCGACTTGATAGGCCGTCTTCGCGAGTGTGTGAAATCGCCCGACTTGGTGAAGGCCGTCACTTCGCTCAATGAGCAGAATTCAGCCTTGAAGAAAGAAGTGGAACACTTGATGCAAGAGAAAGCCCAAACCACTGCTGAAAAGCTCCTGGCCAAAGCTGCTGAGCATGAAGGTTGCCCGCTTATTGTTGACAGGCTGAACGTCGCAGGCGAACAGCTTCGCAACATTGCGTTGGTTCTCAAGCAGATGAATGAAAACACCATCGCCATATTGGGCTCGGTCAATGAGGGCAAGCCCGCGCTTTGTCTCTTGTTGCCTGAGGCTTATGCCGATGCCAAGGGTTTGGATGCCACCAAGCTTATCCGCGAGGTGGCCAAGGAAATTCAGGGCGGCGGCGGCGGACAGAAGACTCTCTGTGTAGCCGGTGGACGTAATGCCGACGGATTGCCTAAGGCAATGTCATTGTTGCAGGAAAAAATCTGATAAGTTAGAGCTCTTCTTTCAAATACTTGGCGGTATAGCTTTCGGTGCATTGCACCACTTCTTCGGGTGTGCCTTGGCAAACGATGCGTCCGCCCCTGACACCTCCTTCAGGGCCCATGTCGATGATGTAGTCTGCCATCTTGATGACGTCCATGTTGTGCTCGATGATGAGGACGGTGTTGCCCCTGTCGACGAGTTGGTTCAGCACATTCATCAGTACCTTGATGTCTTCGAAATGCAGTCCGGTGGTGGGTTCGTCAAGCACATAGAGTGTTTTGCCTGTATCGCGTTTGGCCAGTTCGGCAGCCAGTTTCACACGTTGGGCTTCGCCGCCTGATATGGTGGTTGAAGCTTGACCCAAGGTGAGATAGCCCAGTCCGACATCCTTCAGGGTGCGGATTTTCTGGATGATGGCAGGGATATTCTCGAAAAATTCGACCGCCTCATTGATGGTCATGTCCAGCACGTCGTTGATACTCTTGCCTTTGTAGCGCACTTCAAGGGTCTCGCGGTTGTAGCGTTTTCCTTGGCATTCTTCGCATACCACGCTGACATCGGGCAGGAAATTCATTTCGATGACACGTACTCCGGCTCCTTTGCAGGTCTCGCAGCGGCCTCCTTTCACGTTGAACGAGAAGCGTCCCGCCTTGTAGTTGCGTATCTTTGATTCGGGCAGTTCGCCGTATAGCTTGCGGATGTCGTCGAAGACCTTGGTGTAGGTCGCTGGGTTTGAGCGGGGTGTGCGTCCTATGGGAGATTGGTCGATTTGGATGATTTTGTCGATATGTTCAAGCCCTTCGATGCTGCTATAGGGCAGCGGCTCTTTCACCGAGTTGTAGAATCGTTGACTGAGGATGGGGGAGAGGGTCTCGTTGATGAGGCTTGACTTGCCAGACCCGCTGACACCTGTCACGCAGACCATTATGCCGAGCGGCAGCTTCAGGTCAACGTTGTTCAGGTTGTGTCCGTTGGCTCCTTTGATGAAGAGGTAGTTGCCGGCCAAGGGCTTTCGTCTCGTTTTCGGTACTTCGATTTTTCTGATTCCGTTGAGGTAGTCGCAGGTGATGCTGTGGCCATTTTTGGTTTCTGCAGGTGTGCCTGCAAAGACGACTTCGCCACCGTGTCGTCCTGCCCCGGGGCCGATGTCGACCAGATAGTCGGCACTGAGCATGGTCTCCTTGTCGTGTTCCACCACGATAACCGAATTGCCTATGTCGCGCAGCTCTTTCAAGGATTCTATGAGTCGCTGGTTGTCGCGTTGGTGCAGGCCTATGCTGGGTTCATCGAGGATATAGAGTACACCCGTCAGTTGTGAGCCGATTTGTGTAGCTAAGCGGATGCGTTGCGCTTCGCCGCCAGAAAGTGATGCTGCCGGACGGTTCATGTTGAGGTAGTCGATGCCGATGTCCAACAGGAAATTGACCCTTTTGTGGATTTCACGAAGGATTTCTTTGGCGATGTCGTTTTGCCGTTCGGTGAGTTTGCCGGGCAGTTTGGCAATCCATTGGCTCAAGCTAAGGGTGTCCATGTTGGCGACCTCAGCGATGTTTTTGCCGTCGATGCGGAACCATTGCGACTCTTTTTTAAGCCTTGAGCCTCCACATACAGGGCAGCTGATATGGTTCATGAACGAATTGGCCCAGCGCGTGATGCTGGCTGGCGCGTCTTCGTTGTTTTGGCTCTCGATGAAGTTGATGATGCCTTCGAAGTTGATTTTCAAGGTGGAGGTGACACCGAGGGCCTCGTGTTTCACGTCAAAGGTCTCGTTGGTGCCGTAGAGGATGACGTCCAAAGCTTCGTCGGAGAAATCTTTCATGGGAGTGTCTAAGGTAAAGCCGTATTTCAAGCCTATGGCTTCCAATTGCTTGAAAATCCAGCCGCCAGCTTTGTATTCGCCTGCCGGAGCCAGGCCACCCTTGCGGATGCTGAGACTCGGGTTGGGGATGATTTTCTCCTTGTCGACGACGGCTATCTCGCCCAGTCCGTTGCACTTTGGGCAGGCACCGTATGGCGAGTTGAACGAGAAGGTGTTGGGCTCGGGGTCTTCGTAGGAGAGCCCTGTGGTGGGGCACATCAGCAGCCTGCTGTAGTAGCGCAACTGCCCGCTGTCGTTGTCCATCACCATCAACAGGCCTTTGCCGTAGCGGAATGCGGTCTGCACCGACTTCTTGACGCGGGTGAGGCTGTCCTCGTGTACTTCGATGCGGTCAATCACGATCTCGATGTCGTGGGTCTTGTAGCGGTCCACCATCATGCCAAATTCAATCTCGCGCATTTCGTCGTCCACGCGAACCCTTGTGAATCCCGCCTGACGGATGTGCTCAAACAGCTCGCGGTAGTGACCTTTGCGGCCACGGACGGCGGGTGCCAGGATGTTGATGCGTTTTCCGTTGAACTCCTTGAGAATCAGGTCGGTGATTTGCTCTTCGGTGTAGCGCACCATTTTCTCGCCTGTGTTGTAGGAATAGGCCTCGCCGATGCGGGCGTAGAGCAGTCGCAGGAAGTCGTATATCTCCGTGATGGTGCCCACGGTGGAGCGCGGGTTTTTGTTCACGGATTTTTGTTCGATGGAAATCACTGGGCTAAGGCCTGTAATCTTGTCGACATCGGGGCGCTCCATGCTGCCGATGAATTGGCGTGCGTAGGCCGAGAAGCTCTCCATATAGCGGCGTTGTCCCTCTGCATAAATCGTGTCGAACGCCAACGACGACTTGCCGCTCCCACTGATGCCCGTGACGACCACCAAGGCGTTGCGCGGAATGCTCAAGTCGATGTT
>JAILDR010000107.1 GCA_024689285.1 Bacteroidales bacterium
ACTCCCCCGCCCTTCGGGCACCCCCTCTCAGAGGGGGAAACCTACCGGGGTCTGGCCTGCTGGACCTGAATCTGTCTGGCTTTGCCCCAGCGTCGCCTCGCGCTTCCCCCTCTGAGAGGGGGACAAGGGGGAGTCCTTCTCCGGGCTTTGCCCCAGCGTCGCCTCGCGCTTCAGAAAATTCTGCGGGTTCTGCGTGCCAAAAATCTGAAATCTGAAATCCTAAATCTGAAATCCCAAATCTGAAATTAGAAATCTTAAATCTTAAATCTTACCCTTATGAACGACAAAAAGAAGAAAATCCTGGAAATTGTGGTGAAAGTCATCGTGGCAGCCCTCACGGCCTTCGTGACGGCCATCACCACCACGAGCTGCCTGGGTCACGGCCCCATCCACCTCTGAGCCACAACAAAAAAGCACCCCTTGCGAGGTGCTTTTTTTGGTTTTGCCTTTATGATGCTTTGATTAGAAGCTCAGGCGCAGGTTCAAGGCAGCTGACCAAGTGGACAGCGGATTGGCATACAGGCTCCAGGTAGGATCCATGAATTGGTAAGTGTAAGGATTGTCCTCCGAGCCATTACCGTTAAGCTTCAGAATGTCGCTGCTGCTCAGGCGTTGCATGTTGCCCCATCCTCTCCAGAACAGGTTGGCGATGTTCTTCACATCAACACCAGCGCTGAGGCTGACGCCGCAGTTGAACTTGTAGGTTCTCTCATACTTGAAGTTGAAGGTGTGTCTCCAGGGAGCGATGACACCACCACGTTCGGCATACTGGCCGCGGTGAGCGCTCAGATACTTGTCGGCTTTGATGAAGTCGTTGAAGTCGGCCTTGTTCTCTTCGCTGATGAAAGGCATGGTCGACAGTTCGGATTCGAGCGGGATGTAGATCAAGCTGTTCGAGCCGCCGTCGCCGTTGACGTTGCTCGTCATCGTGTAGCTGTAGCGGGTGTAGCTGTAGCCGCCAACGTAGCAATGGTTGAAGCCTTCATAGTAAAGGCCGATAACCTCAGAGGTGTGCTTGCCGGTGTTCCAGTTCCAGCCGATGTTGACGAGGACGCGGTTAGGCGTGACGTAGCTGCTGTAGCCCAGCTCGTGTGAGTTGGAGCCGTTGACGCCGAAAGCGTTGGTGTTGTAAGCCGAAGTCACTTGGTCGCCGATACCGTCGGTAACGTTCTTGCCTTCAGCATAGGTGTAGGCAGCCATGATGTCGAGGCCGCAGTTGAATTTCTTGCTCAACTGACCGGTGATGCTGTAGTAGTAGCCGTTGTTGGGCGTGTTGGTAATATAATAAGGAGTGACGGCTTTGCCAAGTGAATTGACGATGCCTTCGCTGATCCAATGCAGTCTGGGGCCAGGCTCGCCGGGCAGTTGGACGGTTTCTTGGTCTTCCTTGATGCCGAGCTTGGTGACGGCCACGGAAGTGATGTCCTTGTTGTAGATACCTTCAATAGTAGCCTTGATGTTGCCGGGGAGGGTAGCGTCGAAAGCTAAGCTGCTCTTCCACGATTGGGGCATGCGGAGGTTCTTGTCCATGATGGTGGTGGTTTGAGGTGCAGGCAGGTCACCAATCTTCAGCAGGTCTGAGTTGTTGTTGATGATTTCGTTGGGGTTGGTGTAGAAGCTGATTTCGGTCTCTTCGTTGCTGTTGATGTATTGGTTTTGCATGCAGTTGGAGTTACCCACGGTAGAGACAATCCACACGAAAGGCAGACGGCCGGTGTAGAGGCCGGTACCGCCGCGGAGGATATACTTACGGTCGCCGGCGATGTCCCAGTTGAAGCCCAAACGGGGTGAGAAGTTCACGCGGGCCTTGGGCATATCGGCAGTCGACATGCCATACATGCTGTTGCCTTCTCCGTCGGCGATGGCGTGATGAACGGTGGTGCCGTCTTCGAGGGTTTCATCCCAACCATTGAGGAACTCGGTGTTGGTGTTGTAGCCGGCGATGGAAGGATACCACGGCACTTCGACGCGGAGGCCGGCGGTCAGACGGAAGTTCTCGCTGAGGGTCATTTCGTCCTGAACGTAGGCTGAGCCTTGCATGTAATTGAAGGAAGGATAGACTTGGTTGTGCTCGGCGTTGTTGCCATAGGTGATGGCGAAGGCGCGAGGATTGGCGTTGTTTACGAAGTCGTCCCAGCTGTTGTAGACGTAGAAGCCGGCGCCGCCTTGCATGAAGCCGTTCTTGGTGTTGTCGAATTCATATTGCAAACCGAAGGTGAAGTTGTGCACGCCGGTGAGGAGGCTCACTTCGTCGGTAAGGACGGCGGTGTTCACTTCGCGGAGGTTGCCGTAGGTGAACGGGTCGGGACCGAAGCTGGTGTAAACAGCGGGGGTTTCGGCTACGCCGTCACCATCGGTGTCGACGTTTTCAAGAATATCAACGGTGGGGAAGAGGTTGCCCACAAAGCTGCGGGGCTCATACTGGCGTGAATAGGTGGCACGCAACATGTTGTTGGCGCGGCCGCTCAGGAAGCTGTGGTTCCATTCGGCTGCAACTGAGCTGAAGTTCTGCTCCTGGAAATAACGGTTGCTCTCAAAGTAGAGGGCATAATCTGAGGTACGTCCGTAGGTGTTGCGGTTGTAAACCGAGCTCGACAACGGGTTGATGGAGCTCGAAGGAGCGGTGGAATACTTGTTCTTAACCAAGCTGTAGCGGATGTTGATCTTGTCGTTGGCACCGGCGTTCCAGTCCAAACGGGCCAGCAATTTGAAGTCGGGGGTGCTGGAGCTGTAGTTTTGGTAACGGCCAGGGTCGTAGCCGTAGGTCTCAAACAGGTAGTTCTTGATTTCATCCATCTTTTCGACGGTAGGACGGTTATATTGGGTGCCGCCGCCATAAACGTCGTCTTCGCTTTCGCGGGCGAAGCTGTTCTGGCCGGGGTCTACGTCGCTTTGGTATTCAAAGTTCAGGAAGAAGAACAGCTTGTCTTTCACGATGGGGCCGCCCACGCTCACGCCGACGGTATTGTCGAGCGACTTGGAGAGCTTCAGGTTGTCGGGGAAGTTGCCCAGCTCGTCTTTCTTTCCGAATTTGGTGCCGATGAGTCCGTCGTTGGTGAAGTAGTCATACACGCTGACGTGCCATTGGTTGGTACCGCTCTTGGTGACGGCATTAATGGCGCCGCCGGTGAAGCCGCTGTGGCGCACATCGAAAGGAGTGATGTTGATGGTCATGGCTTCGAGGGCGTCCAACGAGATGGGGCTGCCGCCGGCAGGCAGGTTGCCGCCGATACCGAAGGCGTTGTTGAATGCGGCGCCGTCGACGGTCACGTATGACGAACGGTAGTTACCGCCACCGATGGCCAGGCCGTTGGAGGTGGAGGCACCCTGAGGGGTCAGAGCCAGCACGTCGTTAAGGCTGCGGTTGATGGTGGGCAGGTTGTTGATCTGTTCGTTGCTGACTGCCGTGGTGGCTCCGGCACGGTCGCTGTCCATGCCGTTGCTGATGGCTTCGGCTGCTACAACAACTTCGTTCAGGCCTATGGCCTCCTCATTCAGGCGTACATTCAAAATCTTGGTCTCTCCAAGGGTGGCGGTCACGCCCTCTTGGATGGAGGTCTGGAAACCGACCATGCGGAACTCTATCTTGTAGGGTCCGCCGGGACGGATGTTGAGCAAACGGTAGGTACCGTTGGCATCGGCCACAGAATAATACTGGGCTCCTGATGGGGTGTGGGTGGCCACTACTGTAGCACCGGCAAGGGCTGCCTTGTTGGCGTCGGTAATCTTACCGCTGATACTTGAAGAAGTCACTTGTGCCATCAAACTGATGGAGGCAATCATTGCCACGAAAAAGGTAAATAACTTTTTCATAATGAGTGATTTAAGTTAATGATTAGGTTGATTGAATTATGTTTTGTCTGTTGATTTTCATGACAGTTTTCTCACTTTCTAAAATCGTGCAAATATAGGCTTTTATTCAAAATGTTCAATCCATGAAATGGCTTTTTCATTTGTTTTTGGAAAAAAGTATTCAACATCAATTGTTGATAACTTGTTAAAGGCTTGTTTGATAACCGGTTGGAATTAAGATTTATGCTTGTTTTTTTTGGCGAGGATTAATAATTATAAGGTAAGACGCTCTTGTTTTAGATTTTATTTGTATTTTTGAAGCCTAAATCAAAACACAATTCCGATATGAAGAAACCCGTCTTATTCTTTCTAACTGCTTTGTTGTTAATGTTTTATTCTTGTGGCGAGCAGCCTTCGCAAGCCGTTCAGGCCATGGAAAAGAATCTCAAGGACATCGAAACGAAAATCCAGGAAACCAACGGGTGCGATGAGCTTCAGCTGCTTACCTTCTCCGTCCTGGGGCTCCGTACCGATTTGGAGAAACTTCAGCAAGACGAGACCGTCAAGGAGGCTGACATTATCCGGCTGACCGACGCCATCGACCGTCTGGATGCCTCGCTGACAGGGAAATATGCAGCCCTCGACTGCAACCAAGCCTTTAACGAAGAAGAGATTGACACCTTCGGCGATGAAGAGTATGAAGACTACAACGTCTTGTAAACCATCAACTAAACAAAACCAACCACATGGCATTCTTTTATAAACATACCCCCAGGAAGTTCAATTACAAGCCCCGCTATTACGACCCCGAGCAAGAGGCTTGGGAACAGAAGAAGGCTGAATTGGGCTACGATGCCAAACTGAGTCATGAAGAGATGTTTCGTGCCCAGATGCGTCGCAGCTGGAGCGCACCCAAAAATGAGGAGAGCAAGGAGGAACGGCGTGCCAAGACCATACGGCGCGTCATGCTGGGTGTGTTCGTCCTCTTCATTTTCTATTTCATCTTCTGCACCCCGATGATGGTCAACGTGATTAGCGGACTCATGGGAAAATAAACTATGCTTGACATTATCAAACTTCTGCCCGACAGCGTGGCCAACCAGATTGCGGCTGGCGAGGTGATACAACGCCCTGCCTCGGCCGTCAAGGAGCTGATGGAAAACGCCTTGGATGCCGGTGCCACCCAAATCGACCTCGTGGTGAAAGACGCCGGCAAGGCGCTTATCATGGTCGTCGATAACGGATGCGGCATGTCGGAAACGGATGCGAGGCTGTGCTTCGAGCGTCATGCCACCTCGAAAATCAGCAGGGCAGAGGATTTGTTCAGCATCAAGACGATGGGCTTCCGTGGTGAGGCTCTGGCCAGTATCGCCGCCATCGCCCAAGTGGAGCTGAAAACGCGACGGCGCGACGACGAGGTGGGCACTCGCATCGTCAACGAAGGCTCGGTCGTCAAGGAGCAAAGCCTGGTTCCTATGGCTGCCGGCACAACGTTTTCTGTCAAGAACTTGTTTTTCAACGTGCCGGCGCGCCGCAATTTCCTCAAGTCGCCTCAAGCCGAGATGCGCCATATCGTAGAGGAGTTTACGCGCGTCACCCTGATGAACCCCGCCATTGGTTTCACGTTTACCAGCGACGGCAAGGAACTCTACCACCTCTATCCCGGCACGCTCAAACAACGCATCATGGGACTTTTCGGCAACAGCTACGAGGAAAAACTGTTGCCCGTCGACCAGGAGGCCGACCGCGTGCGCATCAGCGGCTTTATCGTCAAGGCGGAATATGCACGCAAGACGCGGGGCGAGCAGTATTTCTTTGTCAACAAGCGTTTTATCAAACATGCTTATCTGCATCACGCCATCGAGAACGCTTTCCTTGAGATGATCCCAAAGGACAGCTTCCCCGGCTATTTCCTCAATATCGAGGTTGACCCTTCTGACATCGACATTAATATCCATCCGACCAAGACGGAGGTCAACTTCTTGGATGTCAAGATGGTGTATGCCATCCTTCATGCTGCGGTACGCAAGGCCATCGGCCAGCACAACCTTTCGCCGATGATTGATTTTGAAGAGACGGCCGACCTCAATCGTGATTTCAGCGAGGCTTCCAGGGCTTCGCGACCCGTCGTTTTTCCTGACATCCCCCTCGACCCCAACTACAATCCGTTTGCCCAAAAGACTGAAAGCCATAACGATGACAACAGATGGAACAGCTTCTCCCAGCATAGGCAGGCTCCATCGGGCGACTGGAGGCTCCTTTACGGCGAACGGACTGATATAAATAAAGGTGTTGACGAACCGGCTGAACCTGTGGCTGAGAAACAGAATGGCCAATATCTGCAAATCAACCAGTCCTATATCGTCACTACGGTTAAATCGGGGCTGTTGCTCATCGACCAGCACCTGGCCCATACGCGCATCTTGTTTGAGAAATACCTGAAGGAGCTGGAAAACCATGATGCCACTTCGCAGCAGGAGTTGTTTCCCCAGGCTTTTTCGGTCAATCCTAACGACGCTTCCCTGCTCAAAGAACTGCTGCCTGAATTGGGTAATCTCGGTTTCGTGCTCGAACAGGCCAATCCCACCACCTTTATGATTAATGGAACGCCATCCGATTCAGCCGGTCACGACGCGGTTGAACTGTTGGAAAGGATTCTGGACAACTACAAGCTCAACCGTCCTGACCTTCAGCTTGACAGAAAGCTGAACCTCGCCAAAACGATGGCGGCTCAAATCGCCATCAAGCCCGCAACGAAAATGACCGGTTTGGAGATGCAAAACCTTGTTGACCAGCTCTTTGCCTGCAACGTGGCTGAGATTGCGCCCAACGGAAAGAAAATATACGTTATCGTCACTACAGAAGAACTGTTATCCAAATTCACTTGAATCATCAAACCATAATTTTATCATATAAACCTGAAAATCATGAACGAACAATATAGCCCAACTGGTTTTAATGTGCTGCCAACGGTTGTTAAGAACCTGTTGATCATCAATGTGCTGATGTTTTTGGCCACCTTCACGTTGGAACGTTTCCATATCGACCTGACCAGCATCCTTGGCCTGCATTTCTTCAAGGCCTCAAACTTTAGGGTTTACCAGTTTGTCACCTACATGTTCATGCACGCCAATTTTGGCCATTTGTTCTTTAATATGTTCGCTTTGTGGATGTTCGGCAATACGCTTGAGAACATATGGGGCTCGCAGCGTTTTCTGCTGTTCTACATGGTGTGCGGTATAGGTGCGGGCTTATGCCAGGAAGCGGTACAATATATCCAATATGCCACGCAGCTGGCTAATTACGCAACGGTAAACACGGGGAGCCAAATCATTACCATGTCGGCTTATCTTAACATGATGAATACCGTTGGCGCGTCGGGAGCTGTCTACGGCCTGCTTCTGGCGTTCGGCATGATGTTCCCCGACTCGCGGATTTACTTGTATTTCCTGTTCCCCATCAAGGCCAAGTGGTTTGTCATCGGTTATGCTGTCATCGAGTTGATTACGGGATTGACGGGGGTCGATAATGTGGCGCATTTCGCTCACCTTGGCGGCATGTTGTTCGGTCTCATCTTGATTTTGTATTGGAAGAAACATGGCCTCAACGGTCCTAACTTTGATTTGACGAGATGGAAAGGATGGTTCTTCAAGTGGAAGCAGAACCGGACGCAGAAGCGGGCACAGAAGCGGACGCAGAAGAAGCAGCATGATGTGGATGCCATCCTTGACAAGGTGGCCAAGAACGGTTACGACAGTCTTACTGAGGAGGAGAAGAAATTTTTGTTCAATAACGGCAAGTAATTTATGGCACGGATGGAAAGAGGATTTTTCGGAAAGATGATAGTTTTCCTGCTGGCAATCTTGGCTGTTGTCGGCTTGGTGGCTATGGCTTTGAGCATCCTGTGCCCTTATGTCAACCCGAATCGTTTTCCATGGATTACCTATTTTGGCTTGGCTTTTTGGGTGATTTTTATCTTCAACGTCTTGATATTCCTGCTTTTGCTGCTGCTGTGGTCGCGTAAGGCTTGGATTGCCGTCGTCGCTTTGGCGGTTTCCATCCCGGGATTAAACAAGTCGTTTTCTGTTGGCTCCAAGAATGATTTGCAGGGCGACCTTAAAGTGATGAGCTATAATGTGCATAATTTCAAGCATATTGAAAGGGGAGTGAGTAAGGAAGATTTTGCCAATCAGGTGATTAATATCGTCCGCGAGCAGTCGCCCGATGTGCTGTGCTGTCAGGAGTTTGCTGCCTTCAATACGAAAATATCCCGCAACAAGTGTATTGAGGAATTCGGCAGGAATGCGGGCTTTTCGTATGTCTACTACAATCAGAAACGCAACTATGGGGGCAACGTCATTTTTTCGAAATGGCCTATTGAGAAGGTGTCGGAGGAAACGGGCTTCGGGCAGGAAAACACTTATGGCGTGATGGTGTCGGTTGATGCGGGCGACAAGGGGGCGTTCTATTTGGCTAACGTGCATCTGCTTTCTTTTATGATTACCGACCGTGAGATTGACGGGCTGTTGAACCCGTCTGAACTGGGTGATTCTTTGGACATTCTTGGAATGACGGTGGCGCGGAAGCTGAAATATGCTTATGCGAGACGAGCCAACGAGATAGGTACGGTCCTGCAAGCCATGCCTTCGGTAAAGGGACCCGTTATCGTGTGTGGCGACTTTAATGAAACGCCTATGTCGTATGTCTATCGCGAGATGCAGAAAGCGGGCTTCATCGATACGTTTACCAAGGTGGGACGTGGCATCAAGCCTACTTATGCCGGCCGGCTGCCTATGCTGCGCATCGATTATATCTGGGCGAATGAAAAGGTGACGCCCGTCCGTTTCGACCGCTACCGCCAGAAGGCCTCCGACCATTATCCTGTTATCCTTGAATTTGTAATCAAATGAACAACTGAATAATTAATCAACTAAAATATAAATCGTTATGACTTTAATCAAATCCATTTCCGGTATACGCGGCACCATCGGTGGCCAGCCGGGCGACAACTTGACGCCTATTGATATGGTGAAATTCACCGCCGCATTCGTCAAATTTGTTCAACATCGTGGCGTGAAGCGCCCGAGAATCGTGGTGGGCCGTGATGCCCGCCTCTCCGGATTCCTTGTGAATCAGGTGGTTTGTGGCACGTTGCAAGCCATGGGTGCTGATGTGCTCGACATCGGACTGAGCACTACGCCTACAACCGAGATTGCCGTCACGGGTTTGAAGGCCGATGCCGGCATTATCCTTACGGCCAGCCATAACCCGGCACAATGGAACGCGCTGAAGCTCCTCAACGAGAAAGGCGAGTTCATCTCTGCCGCCGAAGGAGCCTGGCTGCTTGACGTGGCCGCCAAAGACGACTTCGACTTTGTCCCGATCGAGGAAATCGGCAGCTACCAGCAAGTTGACGGCTGGATGGACAAGCATGTTGAGATGGTGTGTCAGCTGCCTTTGGTGAATAAAGAGGTGATTGCCCAGGCCAACTTCAAGGTGGCTGTGGATGCAGTCAACTCGACGGGCGGCATCGCCATCCCCAAGATGCTCCGCGCCCTTGGCGTTAAGGACGTCCTGGAACTCAACTGCGAGCCTACGGGCAAGTTTGCGCACACACCCGAACCATTGGCGCAGAACCTTACGGACATTTGCCGTTATGTCAAAGAACAAGGCTGCGACTTCGGCGTGGTTGTTGACCCCGACGTCGACCGTCTCGTCTTCGTCAAGGAAGACGGCGAGCTGTTTGGCGAAGAATACACGTTGGTTTCGGTGGCCGATTTCATCCTGAAACATACGCCAGGCCCAACGGTAAGCAACCTTTCCTCAACCCGGGCTTTGCGTGACGTGACCCGCAAGCATGGGCAACAATACTTTGCCGCTGCCGTGGGCGAAGTGAACGTGGTGGAGAAGATGAAGGAAGTGGGGGCTGTTATCGGTGGCGAGGGCAACGGAGGGGTCATCTATCCCGAGCTGCACTATGGCCGCGACGCCCTCGTGGGTACCGCTTTGTTCCTCACGCAACTGGCCGAGAAGAAAATCAAATGCTCCGAACTGAAGAAAGAATATCCTGCCTACTTCATGTCGAAAAACAAGATACAGCTTACGCCTACAACCGACGTTGACGGTATTCTGGCTAAGTTTGCCGAGAAGTTTAAGAACGAACAGGTGACCACCATCGACGGCGTGAAGATTGACTTCGAGGAGGGCTGGGTGCATCTGCGCAAGTCGAACACCGAGCCTATTATCCGTATCTATTCTGAAGGCAAGAGTGAGGCTGAGGCTGACCGATTGGCCGACATGATTCTTGATGAGGCAAGGAAAATGGTGTAATAGACCGAATTATTCATATAAATAATGTATATGAGAAAACTAAGAATCTTATTATTCGCTCTTTTAGGGGTGATAGGGCTACAAGGGATGGCTCAAAGCCGAGGTGCTATGTTTCTTGGCGCAACCATGCCTTTGAAAGAATATGCCAAGTTTGACGGCTTCGACAATTTCGCTTTGTTTAATGCGGGCAATAATGCCGGAGCTGCTGTAGGTTTTAATCTCGGCCTCAAATGGTACTACAACGTGGGCGTTGAGGGACTCGGCGTGATGCTTTCCCTTGATGGCTTCTACAACGGGCCTAACGCCGACCTGAAACTGGCCTATCGTGAGCAGCAGGGACAGCTGGGCAACCAGATTCTCAGCCATAGTTTTATTTACAACGCCACGTCAAGCTTTATTAATGTGCCTGCCATGCTCGGCGTGAACTACATCTATCGCTTCAGCCCCCAATTTGCTATTTTTGCCGAGGCGGGTGCCGGCGCCAACCTCCGTTTCATCACAGGTTTGGAATCGGTAAGAGATGACGCGGTTTTGTCCATCGATACAAGGACGAGGACTTTTATCAAATACGATAATGTCTTCAGCTTTGCCTATCAGGCGGGATTTGGTATCGAAATCGCCAAGGTGTTTATGCTGAGCTTCGGCTTTTATGATTTGGGCAATGGCATAGTGAAAGGAGAGGAGGAACTCAGAGTTACTACGCTCAACGACAATATCACGAACACGACTTGGAATTATAAAACCTATGGCAACGTGCATCCCATCATGTTAGTGGGACGTATCGGCTTTAGTTTCTGACAGGCTTATGCCCGAAGCGTCGGGGTTGACGGGTGCTTCGCTTTCTATGTTCAGTTGGGCCATCCTGAGCCCAACCATCAGCGCATGGGCTCCATGACATCCTACAGTATGGGCGTGGACAACACCAGCCAGGAAAGCGTCGCCTGATCCGGTCACGTTGACGACTTTGGCAGACAGGGCAGGGAGGTGGACGACTTCCGTACCGCAACCATAAACGGCACCTTCCGAGCCTAAGGTGATGAAAACCTCTTGTATTCCGCTGAGGTTGAGTTGTTTGGCAGCCTCGCTAACCTCGCGGGTGCCTGTAAGGGCGAGTGCTTCCGCTTGGTTGCATTTCAAGGCAAAAAATGTCTTTTTCCTTGAATCTTTCAAGGCTGCGGCGATGCGTTGGGCGCGTTTGGGTGAGACGGCATCTATATAAAGCGGTACTTCGCTATGGTCGATGAGACAGGTGAGGGCTTCGGCGCTCAAAAGCGTGTTGGCGACAACCCTTTCAGAACGGTTGATGTCGTCAATTTTACTTTTTATCCAGTTGAAGTCCATGCGACCGTTCAGTTCAATATCAGACAAGGCTGATTGCATATTGCCTGTGTCGTCGTTGAAACTGAGAAAAACAGGGCTCTTTGCATTCTTGAATTGGGTTGACAACGACAAGTCCATGCCGAGTTTTGTGCAGTCGTCCATCAAGCCTTTGGCGAAATCGTCGTCGCCAAAGACCGTCATCAGCTTGACCTTGTGGCCCAAAAGGCAAAGATTGTGTGCGATATTGCGGGCTACGCCTCCATGATGGAAATGGATATTGGCGGGAACACAACCGCCTTGAATGTCGGCACTATGCCGCTTGACTGAAATGTCGATGTTGGCTTCTCCTATGACCGTTATGCTCATTTTGCTTCAAATTGTGGCCAAAAATAAGAAACTTTTACGTTTATTTTGAACTCTCGTTTTGTTTTTGTTACTTTGCCGTTTCAAATCAATGGGTTATGGGACAAAACAAGAAAAAAAAGCGTCGCAGCTGCAAGTACCACACCATCACATTCAAGCTTTCCGACGGACAATACCGCTCGTTGCGTAATTATTGCAAGGCACGTAAAACTACACCCATCAAGTTGATAAAGAGAAATATAGGACGGTTTATCACCAATTATGAGTACGAAATCCCCAAAGATTTGTATCTCACAGAAAACCAATTGGACTTGTTTGAATTAGGCTGACGCGATGTGTTTTGCTTTATTGCGGTGAGGTTAGGAGCAGCTGCCTGAATCATTACTTTTGCGAAAAAGGCACGCGGTTCTGTATCGACCGTCCTAAGGTGACCTCGTCGACAAACTCTAAAGCGTCGCCTACGGCTATGCCTTTTGAAATTACAGAAAGCTTGCCCTCAAAATCCTTCAGCTGTCTGAAGATATAGAAATTGGTGGTGTCGCCTTCAATAGTGGCGGGCAAAGCCAGGATAATCTCCTTAATGTCTTCTTTTTGTGTGCGTTGAACGAGTTCGGCAATCTTCAAATCATTAGGTGAAATGCCTTCGATGGGACTGATGACGCCGCCTAACACATGATAGAGCCCATTGAAAGAGGCCGTCCTCTCGATGGCCAAAACATCGCGCATGTCGGCTACTACGCAGAGGGTGTTCTCGTCGCGGCGTGGATTGCTGCAAATGGAACACACGCGGGTGTCGCTGATGTTGTAGCAACGCTCACAAAGCATGATGTTGTGCTTCATTTTTAGCAGCGAATCAGCAAGTTGCTCGGTCTCCAAAGTGTCTTCGGCAAGCAAGTGCAAAGCGAGGCGCAAAGCGGTCTTTTTGCCGATGCCTGGTAGCTTGGAGAGCGATTCCACAGCATTTTCCAATAATATAGAGGAGTATTCTGCCATACAATATCGGCTGCAAATTTACGTTTTTTCCTATATTTGCAGCCTAAAATCTATTGTTATGAAGAGATTCTTTTTTCTTGCTATGGTCGTGTTGATGTCGCTGTCGGTTGTGGGTCAGGACATGAACCGCACGGATGCCAAAGGCCGTCGACAGGGCGCATGGACGGATTTTTATCCTAATGGACAGAAACGCTACGAGGGCCAGTTTAAGAACGATAAATGTAAAGGTACGTTCTGTTATTATGATGAACAAGGCAACTTGCAGGCTACCAATGAGTTCGATAAGTCGGGTGAGAAATGCCTGAACAAGACTTACGCTCCCAATGGCCGCGTGATTGCTACCGGATATTACGTCAACCAAAAGAAGGAAGGCGAATGGAAATATTTTGACAGGAATTCAGGTCAATTACTGCTGTTAGAAGACAACAAGAGGGGCAAGGTGCATGGTTGGTCAAAGCTATATAACCCCAGCAACGGCAAGCTTGCAGAGGAGACGCAATTTGTTGATGGTCAGCCGGAAGGGGTGTGCCGTAAATATTCTGATACGGGTGTCTTGCAAATGGAATGCCAATATCGTCAGGGGCAGCTGAACGGCCCCTGCAAGACCTATTTCCCCAATACCGCCTTGAAGGAGGAAGGACAATATGTAAACGGCAGGAAGTCGGGCGAATGGAAAACCTATAATGAAGACGGAGACCTGCTGGTTACCGAGACGTTTGAATAAGCCTTATTGGCATTTGCGCAGGTAGTCTTCCAGGTTCGGACGGCCGTATTGGTCAGCTAACTTATAGTATTCACAAGCCTTTTCTTCGTCGTTGAGGATGAAGTAGGCTTTGCCGATGTTGAAGTAGGCATCGGCATAGTCGGGCTTCAGCTCGATGGCTTTTTCATAGTCGAGGATGGCTTCCTTGTATTTCTTCGCGTTGGTTTTGGCGCAGCCACGCAGGTAATAGGCTTCGTAATTGTTTTTGTCGTGCTTGACGGCCTTGTCGAAGGCTTCTATGGCTTCGGCATATTTCCCGTAGTTCATCATCAACTTGTTGCCTTCGTCCATGTAATAGCGCGATTTGGCTGGGTCTTGGCATGAGTATAAACTCATGAAGAAGAGGGTGATAAGTAAGAAAGTCAGTCTTTTCATTGGTTCAATTTTTTGCAAAGGTAGTCATTTTTTTTCTCTTATGCAAGTGCATTTACGATGCCGGTCACGTTGTTTATGATTTCCTTTAGCTTGCTTTCGCTTTTGGCCTCGCAGAGGAAACGCAGGTAAGGTTCGGTGTTCGACGGGCGTATGTTAAGCCACCAGTCGGCGTAATCAAGACGGTAGCCGTCGAAGTCGAGGAAACGCTCTGGCTTTTCAATTTGCAGGAAATGGTCGCGGACGGCATCCATAGCCTCTTGCTTGCGCTCGATCTTGAAGTTGATTTCACCCGAGTTGCTGTAGGGCGTAATATCGTCGAAGATCTGGCTCATGGTCTTTCCTTCTTTCTTGCGTTCGGCCAACAGCCGCAGCACGATGGAAGCTGCTAACAGGGCCGAGTCGGAATAGTAAAAGTCGCGGAAATAATAGTGTCCGGCCAATTCGCCACCATAGCAACCGTCCAATTCGCGCAGTTTGAGGGCGGCGTAGGCTCGTCCCACGCGCCAGGTTTCCACTTTGGCTTGATAGCGGTTGAGGTATTCCTGGATGGCGCGTGAACTACGGATGTCTTGCAACACGATGCCTTTCTGTTTTTGCTCCCCGAGGAAGAAGTCGCCCAAAAAAGCGATGATGAGGTCGGGGGAGATGAAACGTCCTTTTTCGTCGATGAAGGTGATGCGGTCGGCATCTCCGTCGAAGAGCAGGCCGATATCGCATTTTTCCTTCAGCACCAACGCCTTGATTTGCTCTTGTGCATGGGCTTCCAAAGGGTTGGGCTCGTGGCTCGGGAAATTCCCGTCAAGGGTGTCGTTGATATAGTGGGCCTTGCCGATGAGTTCGTGGACGAAGATGGACGACATGCCGTTGCTGCAATCCACGGCGATGTTGAGGTTGCTTAAGTCGCCGACAAACTGTTGCTGGAAAGCAAGATAGTCAGCATAGACATTCCGCTCGCGGATTTGGCCTTTTTTCTCGCAAGGAGTGGTGGGCGCGTTGCTTTCCACCAGGGCTTCCAGTCTGTTTAAGCCTGTGTCGTAACCTACCGGCAGGGCGTTGACGGCTGAAATCTTCAATCCGTTATGGTTCTTGGGGTTGTGTGAAGCGGTAATTTGTACCGATGCGTTATAGCCGTATTTGGCTGTGGACCAATATACTAATGGAGTGGTGGAGAGGCCGATGCTGTCAACATTCTTGCCACGGTCGGTGAGGCCTCGGGTGAGCGCTCCAAACATCAAGTCTGACGACAGCCTCATGTCGCGTCCTACGAGGAAGGTGTCGGCAACGAGGATGTCGGGCAAAAAGTAACCTATGCGGTAGGCGATGTCGGCATTAAGGTCGATACCCCATTCGCCGCGGATGTCGTAGGCTTTGAAAGCTTTCATTTATTGTTGATTGTTGAATTGTTGAATTGTTGATTGTTGAATTGTTGCCGCTTCGCGTCATTGCGAGGCACGAAGCAATCTAGACAAAGAGCTGCTTATTTCTTAATCCCTCGTTGGTTGAGCGCTTGCTGGTAGCGGACCGCGTTGCGGTTGTGTTCGGTTAGGGTTTTGGCGAAGTTGTGATAGCCGGAGAAGTCTTCCTTGGCGCAGAAGTAGAAATAATGGTGGTCTTCTGCGTTGAGTACCGCTTTGACAGCGGCGATGGACGGAATGCAAATGGGGCCAGGGGGCAGGCCGGGATATTTGTATGTGTTGTATGGCGACTCGATTTGTTTGTGGTATTCAAGCACGCGGCGGATGCTATAGTCGTTCCAGGCGAAGATAAGGGTGGGGTCGGCTTGCAGCAGCCAGTTGTTCTTCAGCCGGTTGAGATAGACCCCCGCCACGCGCGGCATTTCGTCGCTCATGTTGGTTTCTTTGTTTACGATGGAGGCCAGGATGCTGACTTGGATAGGGGTGAGGCCTTTGGCGCTGGCTTGTTGGCGACGCTCGTCGTTCCAGAATTTGTTGTATTCTTGGAGCATACGGAAGACGAAGCCCTCGGCATCGGTGTTCCAATAGAACTCGTAGGTGTCGGGCAAAAACAGGGCAGGGATGGTGCGGCTGTTGAACCCGAGTTGGCCGATGTACTCCTCGTTGTGGAGCAGGCTGGCAAGGGAGGCTGAGTCGACCTCAAGTTGTTTTGCTATACGGCCTGCCAGCTGGTCGACATCGCGGAGGTTGTTGAAAGTCACGTTGACGGGACTTTGCAAGCCGCCACGCAGCATGTTGACTAAACGGTTGTTGCTGATGCCGTTGCCGATGACGTAGCGTCCCGGGCGGATGCTGGCGGGGTATTCTTTTTTCTTGGCTACCCAATTGAAGCTTTTCTGGTTGACGAGTATATTGGCTTCCGACAAAATAGCCATTACGTCGTCGTAGCTACTGCCCGTGGGGATGTAGACAACAGCTTCCTTGCCGTCGGGTGTGGCTACGTTGGGCACCATTACCGTATGGTATAGCCAGTAGCCAAAGGCCATAGCGAACACCATGAGGATGGCGACGACGAGCCATACAGTCAGCCGCGTGCGTTTTCCATTCGTCTTGTGGGTCTTGTTCTTATTCTCTTTTGGAAGTTTGGTTTCTATCTTGACCATGATGCCAGTGGGTTATTGAGGTGCAAAGATACACAAAAAAAAGTCAAAAACCGTTCAGCGGAACATAAATCGTCTTCGAGCTGATACCCTTGTTGTTGCGGAGGAAGGCATAGAGGTGCAGGCTTTCGGAAGGCCATTCGTGGGGCAACTCGATGCTGAAGGATCCCGTTGAACGAGGGATGGGGTCGAATAACAGGCCTGAGCTACATGCCTGACAGAAGACGTAAAGGAACAGGCTGTCATCAGGCATGGAGTAGCTGGTCCCAAGGCAAGGGTCGTAAGTCAGATGAAGGGTATGGGCGTCATCGAGCTGGACTGAGGTGAATATCACCTGAGCCACCGAACCGTAACTCAGTATGATATGGGGATAGTCGATAAGGCCTTCTTTGGTGAAACACCCTTTGTTGAGACTGCGAAAGTCGGCATAAGTGCGTTTGTGTTCGCGCCTGGCGTGATGGTGCAGGCCGATGCTGTGGGCCTCGGTCATATACGACGACAGTCGGACAATCTCCACAAAGGCGTTGCGATGCTTCTGCTGCGCGTCGGTCTTGGGGTTGCGCACTTTCTTGGGAGCGTTGCGTACCGTTTGTTTCTTGGTGACGGGGTCGATGCTGTAAATCTTGTTGCCGAGTCGGCCTCTCAATAGGTTTCCTTCTACTGTTGCCATTGCTATGTGTTTTATGTGTGGTTTGTTGGTGGTCGCTGTCTGTTTCGAAGAGGCTGTCAGAAAGGTGTCTCGAAGGAATCAGCAGGTTGCCTCGAAGATACCAGGAAGAGCCTATAGGTTTGGTATAGCGTTGCTATAGGCTTGGTATGGTTTTGTTGTGTTTAATGTGTTGTGTGTGAATGTGTTATGGTGTTGAATAGAGCCTGTAACTCTATCTCTGCTATTTATCGTACACAAATACAGATGGTTACGGGGATTAATGCGGCTCATTCCGGTTTTCTTTTTGCGTTTGCAAAAGTAAACAAAAAATCTGGATTCTGCAAGGTTTTAAAAAAGATTATTTTGCAGGACTTGCCAGTTTTTCATAGTTTTTCTTTATTTTTGCAAAATAAAACAAAATTCGTCATGAACAACGAAATGATTCATAGGTTGCGGTCGTGCTTGGCCACATTGCCAGTGGAGAAGGCTTGGCTGTTTGGTTCATATTCCCGTGGGGAAGAACGACCAGACAGCGATATTGATTTACTTGTACGTTTTGATGAGGAAGCGAGGATTTCACTTTTTAAGTATGCCAGTATTATCTTAACCTTGGAGGCCGCCCTTGGCAAAGAGGTTGACCTTGTGCAGGAAGGTAGTCTGCTCCCTTTTGCCGCCAAGACCGCTGATGAAGACAAAATCTTGATTTATGAGAGAGCGAATTAATGATAGGGGAAGGCTTGAGCATATTCTGTTAGCCATCGGTAATGTTGAGGAGTTTCTTCAAGGTAAGGATTATGAGTACTTATTGAACGACAAGATTCTGTATTATGCTGTCGTGAAAAATGTGGAGATTGTAGGTGAGGCCGCTTACATGTTGAGTCTTGGCTTTAAGGCGGAGCATACCGATACGCCGTGGGACCAGATTGAAAAAATGCGGCATGTGTTGGTACATGGTTATTATCAAATCCTTCCCGAAGTGTTATGGCTGACGATTAATGATGATCTGCCTGCATTGAAAACTAATGTGACAAATTATCTGTCCGAGATGGACAAGGAATAAAACCTGAATTCACCCAACGTATAACTAAACAACCGCCAATGAACAAATAAACTCCCGAGAACATAGATAAATGAAATAGCGTTAGCTTGGGGGGTATCATTTGTTCATACCATACTGTTCAGAAATTCTAAGGCGGTCATAAAAGGAATGTCGCAAAACTCAGCGTAATCTCGTCCGTTGTTGGTGACGATGACATCACAACCATTGGCTTTAGCGCATTGGTATTGCAACATGTCTTCAAAATCACCCACGGGTCCAAACGCTATACCTTTATAGTATTGTTTGTCGTCTGTCGGAAGTATCTCTATAGCATCGGATAGATTACCAAAAACTTGATGGATTTCTTCTTTTGTGTGGTGGCGCAAGAGATAGGATAAGGTTGCGAAAGTAATAACTGAAGCACATGTTTGGATATGCCCTGCACGACAAAGGTCCAATAATAAATTAGCCTCAGCCCCATGTTTGCGAAACTCTATGGCATCCATTAAGATGTTCGTATCAAGAAAAACGCGCTTCATCTCAAATGCTTTTCAATAATATAGAATGTCCTTTCGTCCATATCATCTTCTGTCAGATGCAGGCGTGTAGCTTCCGAGCGTTGTTCATCGGTTAGGCGGTTCCATGCTTCATGTCTATCCCATTCATGCCTGATGGAGGCGTGTTCACGAAACCATTTTGTTTTTGGTGATTCAGGGATGTTTAGTTTTTGTCGCATTGCTTCAATGTCATTCTCTGGCTCATCCATCGTTTCTATCAGAAACCATATCACTATCCTTTTTTCCTCTTTGCTCATTGCCTGCAATAAGCCCATGTAAGGAGCCAATGGGGTATCAATGATTCTTTGTGCTAATGCTGTCATATCCATTATCTATATTGATTCTCGCCGCAAAAATAACAATATTTCCCGAAAGGAGGTGATGATGCTGCAAAATTCCTTATCTTTGCACCCGAAAAACAAACGAAAGTCTAACCAAACGAAACAGCGAATGAAATAATTCTCCTCTCTCGACATATTTGAAGAAATAGCGTT
The DNA here is from genome assembly GCA_024689285.1 of Bacteroidales bacterium. The sequence continues at coordinate 19,251 of JAILDR010000107.1, forward strand.
AGCTTAAAAGCTTGTTCTTAGAGAACTTCGACAACTCTCAGTGGAACTACAAGCAAGTAAAGCGATGCTCACGTGTTTTCTACACGTGGGCTTTACTTGTATAGTTGTAGTTTCCGGCAGTCGAAGGCCCTCTAAGAGCAACTTACAGAAAGTAAAGTCCACGTTTTTT
>JAILDR010000122.1 GCA_024689285.1 Bacteroidales bacterium
TATTCCGCTCTGGAAGAACTTGGCTGTCAACTCGACTTTGCCACCGTTGGCGGTTATGTCCATCTGGGCGTTGCAGGGAATGTAGAGTTCCGACAAGAGCTTGTCGCGCACCCTGTCGGGCGAGATCCTGCTCATCTTGCCCGTGGAGAGGTCGAAACCATACATCTCAAAGGACGTGCCGCCCTGCGACGGCAGCGTGGAGCCTTGTACTACTTCTATCTCTGTCAATGCCATAGTCTTATACGTTTATTGCCAATGCTCTGTTATCCGAATCAACCAGTATCGCGCCGCTCTCCGTACCCAACACACGCACCACGATTATCTCCTCCGCCGTGCCGTAGTTAAGCACGGTGAGGGTGATGCTAAAGTCGCACCAGACCTCGCCATTGTCCGTTATGCTGAAGGTCTTGACGCTATTGTTCTTGTAGTGGCATCCGAAAGAATAGCCCATTGCCGTCAGCGTGCGTTCCTGCGGAAGGAGCAGCTCGGTGAAGAGGGCATCCCAATACGTCCAGAAGGTGGCGATATTGGCTGTGTGGAGATGAAGGTTAATGGTGAGGTCGCGGCTCTTGACACATACCGTTCCGCCCTCGTCATAGGTGCTGCCGGCGCTGTACTTGGAGTTACGGCGGAGCCGCTGGCGTATGTCAGCCCAACGGCGGACATTGGCCTCGGTGCCCTCCGTGACACGGCACCCGAAACGGGCAAGGTCAATGTTGTCGAGGCGGTAGCCGTCGCTCTGCACGACACTGACCGTCGAGGGCGTGACGCTCCGTCTGATTATCTCGTCCTCCGCAAAGGTGAGCGTGGGGATGCCGTGCCGCATGTATAGGGAGAGGTTGCCGTTGCTGACAAGGCGCAGACGGTAGGTCTTGGCGAGGCGAGGAAAGTAAAAGTCGTGATAGACAGCGGATTTCAGCATTGCGAGGAAGGCATCCGCGCTTGCTATATCCCTGATGTGGAACGACAACTGGAACTGGCGGCTGTCGAGGACAGGAAGGTCAAGGTCTGCCTCCACGCCGTCATACTCCGCCCAGTCGTTGTAGGCCACGGCTTTCAACGGCGGCATCTGCACCAATGCCTTGCCGCTGCCGTCCTGGAGGTACACCCCATAGGCGGTAAAGGCATCAGTATTATCTATTTTCATGCGTCCCTGCATCGTGCGGTATAAATTTCACGATGCAAAAGTACGCACTATTTTTCGGCTGTAAGGTCTTTTGAATCAGCACGTTTTGGATGATTAACGATGATTACAAAATTAGTTGGTAATAGAAGGTGGGAGCAATAAAAAGGCAAAAGTGACGTTCTTTTTAAGAAAACACAAATAGATTCAATGTCTGTTGATATTATGCATATGGATATAAACGAAACCAAGGAATTACTATCCCATCTTGGCAACAAGTGGACGATACCCGTATTGACCATCATTGAAAAGTCCCAAAATCCTATCCACTACTCCGAAATTGAGGCTCAGTTGCCAGGCATATCCCAGAAGATGCTTTCACAGACACTCAAGTTCCTTGAAAGTAAGGAAATTGTAAAACGAAAGTTTTATCCTGGTATTCCACCACAGACTGAATATGCCATTTCAACAAAGGGGAAAGAACTGTTTATCATATTAAGGAATTTGATTGGATGGTCAAATAACCATTGAGCAATAATAAAAAAACGCCAACACACCATAATGGTGCGATGCTCAAGATGAAATAGTTAAGTCATTCTAATCCATTTTTAGGAATTAGTTGTTTATTCCAATAAAAAAAACAATATGACACACAATCCCAACATCATTACACAAAACATTCTACGTTATCATGGTGATAATTTCTGTAACTGCGACAGAAATGCCTCATTTGATTTCTGCTATAACTATTTTCATAAGAACAGAGACAATCTTACCAAGGAATTGATGGAAAATAGTTGTATGCAATTATGGAGTTATCTGGCCAGTTGGGGGATGTTGAGAAATAGTAAATTGATGATGAAAAGTCCTGCGTCCCTAAAGGGAATCATTGAATACATTGACAGCAAAGAGAATGAAAAGATATGGAATATTGATTTGGACTGTTACACAAATGAGAATATAAAGTTAATCTGCACCATTTACAATGGACTTTCAAAAAAACTTGAATCTATAGAAGTGCAGCCAACCATAACTCTTGTAACAAAAATAATGTTAGGCGTATTTGGATGTGTACCCGCCTTGGATTCTTATTTCTGCATATGGGCACGGAAAGAGTTTGATTCGTGCAGGTTTAGAGTATTCAATCATAATGTTTTGAAATGTTTTTCTGATTTTTATCTATCAAACAAAACCGTATTCGATTCTATAAATATTCACACAATTGATTTTCAGGGAAGAGAGACCAACTTGACATATACCAAAGCAAAGTTACTGGACATGTTTGGCTTCTCTATGGGCGAAAACGGATGAGAAATGAAAAGAGCGAATAAAGAGCAACGAACATAATAAGTTCGTTACATATTTCCAACCACTTAAATACCCACATATAAATTGTGGGTATTATTTTTTATTTGTTTGGCAAAAAACATAAAAAATGAAAAATATGGATAAAGAAATGATGATTGACAGCTGCGTAGCGGAACAGTACACCGCTGATGAGATGTGCAACATGGGAATGAAGTATGAAGACGGGGATGGTGTAGAACAAGACTTTACGGAGGCGGCACGATGGTACAGAATGGCTGCTGACAAGGGAGACCCCATCGCACAACTGAGTCTTGGATTGCTATACGAAGAAGGGAATGGTGTCCCAGAAAACCATGCAGAAGCAGCTAAATGGTATCGTCAGGCAGCAGAACAAGACGAAAGGCTGGCACAATACGATCTGGGGAGA
>JAILDR010000134.1 GCA_024689285.1 Bacteroidales bacterium
CCTCCCCAAAATGATGCTCTGCAAGGTGTGCGACGGATTAATCCAAACGTATGGGTTGGATGGATCCGAGGCTCAGCTAAAGCAGTAACCCGACCTTTGGCAGTCATTAGTCATTAGTCATTTACTACATGCGTATCAAAATAGGTACAACAATAACAAAAGCGGCTATAACTCATGAGGATTTCGATTCACTGCTTGATGCTGCACGAAAGGCCGTTGAATTTGGCTATACAGTATATATCCTTCCAAATCCAAAAGGAATACGAACCGCAGATTTTATTTTTGTGCAACACGGCATCTATAGAAGCAAATCAAGACGAAGTCAGAAGAAGAAACGGTTACAAACATGGAACAGGTCGCAAATTGCGACCTGTTGCCAGAAAAAGCCAGCCAAGCCTACGTTTCCCAAACCGATATTGAGCATCTCATTCTAAACATCAGAGGGACGCAAGTCATAATTGACCGAGATTTGGCCATGCTTTATCAAGTTGAAACAAAACGACTTAAAAAACAATTAAAAAGCACAAGGTGGTCGGCCGCTTTTGCATTTGCTACGCTCATTGTAACTTCGTTATTGGGATTATGGCGACATTGTAGTAGCACAAGAATAGAATCCCAAGATTTGGAATCCATTGCCAAATCTTTTCAGTATATGAAATCCTCCCAACCAACTGAAATTACAGCTATTGTTTCTGATACAATCATGACAATTGACTCACTCTCTTCTGATAGTTGTTATAATACAACACCTTGAAAAACCAATTCTCCAGACTCAATAAAACAAAGTAAGCCTGATGCAGTTGATTTATATAAAGATACATCTTGTATTATTACCACAGCACCAACAACAGATACAGTTTTAATTCAGAGCAAAAACAATAAAGTACACATTGTTAATCATCGATCACCGCGATTTCTTCATCTGTGAGATTATAGAGTTTGTAAACCAATTTGTCTATTTCTTTTTCTAAATAAGTAGTATCGGAAGAATAGTTAGAATGTTTCTTTGCGAGAATTTGATTAACTATATTGCCTATTTGTTCTTGCTCTTCAGGTAGCGCTTTTGCAATAGGGATAAAATCCAATTGGGATTTCCTGATATATGGAAATAACTTATCTGTCAACACAAAGATGTTCCTAAACCAATAATTCATCAGTGAGGAGTTGAGAACTGCACACACATATGAGTATTTATAGCTATTGTCTTTGATTTTGCCGCAATAAATGGTATTTAGGCACAAGTAATTGTCTGAATCTACTGTTGAAATCAGTTCGTTTGCTACTCTACGGATTAGTAGCTTTGTGTCTAAATACAAATTCAACGGTTTGAACTTAGAAATATCCCTACGGTCATAAATACAAAACAAATTTGTTGGAACAATCGAATACTTGATACAGTCTTGCCCTCTAATAAGCTTGTATTCATTTGGTGTCAAAGTAATACATTTATCTGATTTCCCACATTCTATTCCTCGCGTGATGTCCACAATCTCACCAAAAAGGACATGTTTCTTATTCTGTATCTTTTCAATGATAGGTAGTCTCTCATCGCTTAATTCAGTGCTTATCATTGAAAATGGTAGTTTTATTGCAACAGAAACCGGAATTGAATACTTGTTTACAATGTTCCTTTGTTCATCAACTTCCGACACGAGATACCTTTTAGAAGATTTGGCTATCACTATACATGATTCCACCCCCGCATTTTCAAAAATATTGCTACCTGTTACTATGTTAGTCAAACCTCTATTAAGTAGCAATTGTCTAGCAACAGAATAGTTTTCATTATTGATGATTGGCTTTGGTACTATTAGAGAGAGGACACCTGTTTTAGACATTGATAAGCCCATCTCTATGAATAGAGTAAACAAGTCAAATTGTCCAATCGCTGTTTTATAGTTTGTTTTATATATCTGCTTAACATCGTCTCTGATCCCGTTTTTCACATTAATATACGGCGGATTCCCAATCACAATATCAAACCCGCCCTTGTCAAAGATGTCTTTGAACCAAGTGTGCCAGAGGAAGAAGTCTTGGTTGGCGGAGGGGTCGAGTTGGTCTAACTTGGCGAGGAAGGTCGGGGTGCCGCCAACGCTTTCGCGGATGAGGGTCTTCACCTCGGCGTTGATGGCGTGGCGCATGGTGGCTTTCTTCTGATGGTCGGTGACGGAGAAGTACTCGCGCAACAGGCGTTGCAGATTCTTTTGGCTCAAATCGCTGTCGAGGCCTATCACATACTGCGTGGAGGTAGATGGACGGCCAACAGTCTTGCCGGCGATGCGACTGAGGTCGAAGCCGCCATAACTCTCAATCAGGCTGTTGCCTTGCATAAACTTGTAGTCGAAGTTGGGCAGCGGTTCCGCCTTTTCGCTGTCCACCACGATGCTCAGCCAGAAGCGCAAACGGGCGATGTCGATGGCACCGCGCTCGATGTCCACGCCATAGATGTTGTTTTCGATAATCTCCTTTTTCAGTTGCAGGCGCGACATCTGTGTACCCAAGGCTTCGCGGCAACGCCACGACTCATTCAGCAAGCCCATAGGGAATGCACCTGAACCAATGGCCGGGTCGCATATCTTTACCTCACGTAAGGCACTTTCAAGGTTGTCGCGGTAAGGCTCCAACTCAGGCTGCATCTCATGGCTTTCCACAAAGGCACGAACAACACCATCGGTAACATCGGGCAGCTTGGATGCAAGATGGGCTATCAGCGACTCCTTGCACATATAGCGCACAATCTCCTTGGGCGTGTAGAAGGCACCTTTGGCTTTGTTGTCTTCCAAAAGGCTCTCGAAAATCTTGCCCAACATCTCGGGGTCAACACCAATCTCGGCATCGTCGGGGTCGTTCTCATCGACGGTGAAGTTGTAGGAGGCCAAGAAGGCGAAGAGATTGCTGAAGATAGATTCGGGAAGAACAATCCTCAGGTTGTCAACGTCATCACGTTCAAATAGACCTCCGTTGAGGTAAGGGATGCTCGCCCACTTTTCTACTAAACTTTGTTGCCAGCCATTCCTGCTGAAAACCTGCTCGCGTTTGGCGGGTTCGGTGTTGAGAATGCCAAAGAAAAGCGGCTCAAGCACGCTTTCCAAATAGTCGCTCCTGCGGGTGCTTTGGCTGAAAGTGTTGAGCATGAAGTTGGTATCGCCACAAAGCCAGCCTTTCTTTTGCAGGAAAAACTCTTTGCTGAGGGTCTCGACCGAAAAAGCATCGAAAATGTCGGCGATGCGCAGGGTTCTCAGTTTTCCGCTCAAATCGCCCAAACGGTGTGTGGGGGTGTTGTACTGTCCATCAGCATCACCTAGCACATACGAGAAACGCTTGGGCAAAGTGGCACCTTCGTTCATGTCGCAGATATATGACAGTCGCCAACGAGTGCCATCATCGAAAACCGCTATAGCAGCATCGACTTCATAACGAACGTATGGGGCAATAAGTTTGCGTAGACCTACACGCTTGCGACGCACATCACCGCCAGGAGCCATCTGTGTATAGAAAAAGCCAAGTTCACGGCCTTCGGCGTCGGTCATGCGGCCAATAAAGTAACATTTGTCTCCCTCGGTGGTAACTTTAATCTGATCGGGTCGTTTATTGATGTCATTACAGCCAAATATGCTGTGGACTATATCGTTGCAGAAGGTTTGGTAGTCAAACTTCGATTGAAATATGCGTCTTAAGTTTACGGTGTTCATGTTGTTGGGTGTTAAATGAATGTTTCGGAAAGAATGATGTCGGCAGTGGTGAGTGCCACTTGCTTGGTGGCAATTGAGGTTTCTGGCTGGCTGTAGCGTTTGTCCAACTCCTCAAGTTGTTCCAGTATTTTTATGGTTGGCAATGGCTCTTTCTTCTGCTTTTTTGAAATGCGGTTCAAGGCATCGGCCAGTTGATTGTAGGTTCCGCGTTCCACTATTTGTTTCAAGCGGTCAACGGTACGGCGACCCTCATCATCGAACAAGGGGCGTATTTCGCGCAGGAAAGCGGCGGCTTTCTTGGCATCATTGTCTTTGCTACCGATTTTGAGCTTTTCTTCTTGAGCCTCGCTCTGCTGGTCAATGGTCTTTACACCCCCTCCGCTTCGTTTCTCCCCCGTTTCGCGGGGGAGCGCAACCCTTATCAGTTAACATTTTGCCCTCGAAACAAATTCAAAAATCTAACAGTGGGAATTATTAGAACCCACCTAATTTGATTTGCGAACAAATGAAGCACTGCCTTGCCATGCA
>JAILDR010000166.1 GCA_024689285.1 Bacteroidales bacterium
TCACCGAAGGGAAGACGGCCTACCACCGTTTCCTATCGTTGGCGAACCAGCTGCCCGTCGTGTACATGCCCAGGGTAAAGGCAGGTGTCGAGGGATCGCTGCTGATGCCCGGCATTCCTGTCAGCGAGGGCGTGCTGAATACTGTCCATCAGCAACTGGGCGAGGTGGACGGCATTCCGGCTCTCATCACCGATTACCATGCCGACAACATCAGGCCCAACGAGCACATCTTGCTCTACACAGCCGAACAGCAGTCATACGGGGAGTATAGACATAGGGTGAGTTTCACAATGCGCGAGGTGATGCAGAACGAATTCGTTGTGGTTAACGGATGCCTGGCATTGGTGAACAGCGACTTTGCCAACGATATGAAAGGCTGGACCTTGGTGCGTGTTATTGGCAGAAACTGCTCCACGCAGAGCATCGTCACCCGTTGCAAATACTACGAGAAGTTCACCACCGAAGAAGCCCTTCAGGAGGCAGCCAAAAGCTACGGCGGCCTGAAACCCAGCTGGTAGTGAGATTACTAGTAATGTAAACCCAAAGTACCCTTTTTACTGACAATAAAAAAGAGTGCGCCTCATTCGAAGCACACTCTGCGACTATAATTTGCAGATGCGCAGGTAATCTTGCCAGAACACCAAAAGAGATGACGAGGAACACAGAATCAGTCACCGCCCATTACCTGCGGTAAAGATATTTTTTATACTTAGAAACGGTCAAACAATCCTTTTCCGGAACAGAAAATATTGATAGTCATTGTCGGCCGTGCAGAATTCGGGCACGGGGCCTTGTCCAATCTGCTCAAAATTGTGACGGGGGTAATACTGCCAGTTGCATGAGCTGTCGGTCCAAAGGTAAAGCCAGCGGTAGCCGCGTTCGCGCAACATCGCGGTGAGGCGTTCAAGCAGCGGAGTACCTAAGCCCGGCTTACGGCTGATGAAGAACGAGAGCTTGGCGGAGCCGGGTTCCATCTTCGCCTGCAGTTGTGCATCCGTACGCTTCAAGTAACCCACGTTCTTTCTAACGCTGTCTGCTTCCTCAGGAGTGAGGCCATCCAGATGAGTCTCCAACCAGCGGTCGGCTTTGTTCGCATCGCCGGGAGTCCATGCGAATGCGATAGCCTGCAGACCGATTTCATCTTCCATCTGCAAAGCCAATTCGGACGAATACAGACTATAGCGGGCCAAATGGCCACAGAACGCATCGGTGAATGCCTGCCGGTTTTCTTCGTGTCCCCATACCTCTGCCGCCATACGCGCCACCTCGTCGATTCTTTTCGGTTGGAAAGGTGCGATGTTGATGTCTTTCACCTTCATAGACTCGTAGACGATATTAATCACCCTCCGCTGGCACTCGTCTGCATCCTCAAGGTGCTTGCTTGCCATCAGCGCCAAGTCGCAGTCCCACTCGCGGTTGACCTTGCTGAGAATGGCGGGATGCTCCAGCTCCACGTGGAAACCGTTGCGCTCATAGAAGGCTATGCGCCTGCTGGTGATTTCATCGACCGGATGCTCCACCTCGGCGATGATAGGCAACTCCGACTCCGACAGCAGTATTTTGAGCACCTCTGCGCCATAACCCTTGTTCCGACAGGCCTCAAGGGTGGCCAGGTAAAGCAGATAGCGACAGATGCCTAGGTCCCAGATGGCCACCATCCCGCAGAAGGCGTCGTCCTCAATGATGGCATAGAACGTCATCTCGGGAGTGTGCTCTATCATCCATATGAAATGCTCCGTAGTCGTGCGCTCCCCCAGAGGAAAAGCAGATTCGTATAGTTCAGGCACCCCCGCCAGCAGCGGGTCATTGCTTGATGTAATCTTTTTGAGTTTCATTGTTTTTTCTAAGTCTATAATTCTTCTTGTTTCTCCATATCGGGTTACATTTCCCATAACGCATAAAACTTTATTTTATTACAGGCGAGAAATATAGTGGAGTTTTCTAATACGTTTTCGGCGTTGGCGAGTATTTTAATATTTATTTTGCCAAATAAATAATATTGTGTATCTTTGCATTGTGAAACAATAACAATGATATGCCAAAAATATTCGAATAATTTGGATTTATTTTCTATTTCTATTCTAATGAACATGAGCCCATTCATGTTCATGTAAAACATGGTGATGAAGAGAGCATATTTGAATTAATAATGATGAATGGAAGTTTGGAGCACATCAATATTCGGAAGAAACACAATGTGCCTCCGTTGTCATCAAAAGATGCACATATTGCAGAAGCATTTATCCGCAAATATAGCAAGAATATCATTGACAAATGGGTGCGTTTCTTTGTGATGAAGCAGCAAGTGAGGAGCACCAATATCAAGACAAAACTATGAGCGACAGATTATACATAACGGAGGCGGTTGACCTTGGAGGGCTTAAGGTTCAGCTTGTATTCAGCGACGGCACCAATAGCACGGTCGATGTGGGCGACTACATTCGTCGGCACCCGCATCCACAGTATAATAAGTACCTTGACCCTAAGAAGTTCCGCACCTTCACCCTCGAAGGTGGCAACATCGTATGGGGACGCAACTGGGACTTGATTTTCCCCATCGAGCAACTGCACGAAGGGGTGATTTGAAAAAAATGTGTATCTTTGCAGCGTGAAATTGATAAAATGACGATGACATAAAACGTAGAAATAAAACAAAGACATATTGAGCTTGACGCTCTTGTTTCCTTTGAGTAAACGGTCTGGAAAATCATTTACATCTGTGTGGAAATAAGATTGCGGATGGTTCACGCGATGGCGTGGATTCTTTCTCCACTTATTTACACAAAGGTATTTCCAGACCACCCACGTTAAGAATAAGTGACAATATATCGAAAGGATTTGCGCCTTTCTTCATGCCCCTTATTCAAACATCAGATTCCGGCTCAATGACGGAAGCCGAAATTTGTTTAATCATTATAAAACTGATGAGGCAACAGTATAAAACTGCCACAAAAAATATGCTTTGTAGAGTAACCACAAACCGTTCCGTAAGAGCCAACGGAGTACAGATTGAAAAAGGAATGTCTGTTGAGGTCATTTCCCAAACAAACAATTTTAACAATTCCAAAGACAAAGAGGCCATGAAACAAGCATTTATTCGCAAGTATGGTATTGATGTGACGAAAGCTTTGCCCAGCCTCACGTTCTTCCAAATTGATGTGATATCACGCTAAACAATATGAATGCAATAGAGTTGAAGAAAAAACAAGATGAATTACGTGTTGCTATTGATGCCCATGCTCAAAAACTTGGTTACGACAACAATGTTATTAAACCCATAAGAGATGGGGTCTGTGATTTTGAAGGATATTTGAGTTCAAATCCCAAAGTTATGTGGATTCTAAAAGAACCCAATGGACAAATATCTGACGAAGAAATAGAAGGCGGGGGATGGTCTATTGTGGAAGACTCATTTAGAAACGACTTAAAAGGGGTCTCCAAACAACCCACATGGCAAAAAATCATATATGTCATGTACGGCTATTTAAACAGCTGTAAATATGATGATATGGATTATGTCGCCAGCAATACGGAAATGGCAAAAGTAATTCAAAATACTGCATACCTCAATATTGGGAAGATGCCCGGTCGCAACAGGACAACCACCAATATTATCGAACAATACTATCAGCAATGGAAACCAATTCTATATAGACAAATTGAAACCTATGCACCAGATGTGATTATTTTTGGCAACACCTTTGAACACTTCAGGACAGATTTAATTAAGGATGGATTAAAGCAGATAGACGGTTCTCCCGGATGGGTAGAGGTGTTTGAGTGCAAAGGACGCTTTTTGCTTTCCGCATACCACCCGCTACAGAGGTGGGGCGACAAGGAGTATATCAATACTCTTATTGATACATTGAATAAATTATTTCCTAACATCAAATAAACACAAAAATGAAAAGAACATTTTTAATTACATGTCTTGCAATGCTTGTTGTGAACTTTGCTTGTGCACAAAAAAATCAACGTTATGAAGGCGATATGAGATTGCCTATAGATTTACATGAGTTCTCGGACTTTTTGGAAGGGTTTACAAAACTCGGCAAAGGCTCCTATGAGTACTATGAAAATGAAGATGGGGATCGAGTTAAGCATGGAAAGTTTGTTGTAAGCTTTGATAGAAGCAATTTCAAACGAGAGTTCTCCGGTAACTACAAGGATGGTAAAAAAGATGGAGTGTGGATTATTCGAGATATCATAAGTGGAAAAACAAACTATGCCAAACATTGTGAGTTATCAATCACATTTAACCCAAATCGGTCATTAGACTTTATACGGTAAATTGAAATAGTCAAGGGCTGTCCAAATCCCTTGAAACGCGGAGCGTGTTTTCAGAGAACGGGCAAGGTAAAGGACGTGTTTGTCCTTGCTCTTGGAGAAATAGGCTGG
>JAILDR010000172.1 GCA_024689285.1 Bacteroidales bacterium
ATGGCCACCAATTTGATCATCAAGGGTAATATTGTAATAGTCACGTGCGAATTCATTGAAGATGTATGTTCCTGTAGATTGTTCATCAGCCTCAGTGAAATCACGGCCTTCCACGATGTCGATGCCCATAAAGCGCAAGAAGTTCCAAGAGACTGGATAGACCTGCCACCCGGCATCCTCTCCATGCACTTTACGACCCCAACTCATACGAGTGTCTTTTATAAAAGAGCCCGATCCCCATGCAATGTCCTTGATGGCGGCATCGGCTTTCAATTGGTTCTCAACGGCTTGGCGGTTGGTGGCAAGGTTCCACGACACCCGCGACTGTAATAGGCATTCCTGATTGAAACCCATGTCATGATTCAGCATATACTGACGTTGTTCATGGACGAATATCGCACAGATAATCAAAACAATAGACACCGTAAACTGCAAGCCAATCAAGCCAACACGGAAGGCTTTGCCCTTTTGAGTTGTGCCAAAGGTACCTTTCAAGGCAAAAGCAGGATTGAAAGAGGTAGAGAACAAGGCTGGATAGAGACTGGCAACCACCGAAATAAGCAACGCCAAACCAATGGTCAAGGCAACAATACCCCAGTTCTGAGTGAAATCAAGTGAGGTGTCAATCAGGGCAGCCAATGTGGATTGCTTAAACAATGTAACAACAGCCACTGCCAAGCCAAGGGCGATGAGCACCATCAATAGCGACTCGCCCACCGACGACATCACCAACTGGAAACGGCTGCTACCTAGTATTTTACGTGTATTAATGCTCTTTAATCGCAGCGGCACCATCGCAAAGAAAAAGTTGATGTAATTGATAAAGGCGATAAGCACCACAAAGATGGCGATGACAAGCAACGTGATGGTAGTGGTGCGGTTTCCCATCTTTCCAACGGTATAGTTGGCGTTGGGGTCGGCGAAATACATGTCGGTCAGCAACACGGGGCGAATCCCGAACTTGACATCATCGTCCGTCACCTCCATACCGCCATTCATCTCGCTGAAAAACTGCTTGCAAACAGGCTTTGCCGCTTCGGTAATCGCCTCAGGGTCGGCACCTTTGCGCAGTTTCAAATAATAGAAGAACGAAAACTCCTTCCATTCATCGAGCCAAGCATCAGGCATGTCGGAAACAATATCAAATGACGAGAGGTCGCTGTGCTTCGGCATGTCCTTATAGATGGCCACTATGGTCGTTTCCATCCATTTTGTTTCGGCAAGATTTTTCACAACGTCACCCACTTGGACGCCGAGACGCTTAGCCATCGATTCCGATACAGCCATGGCCGCGCCTGTCAAATCGTCCCAATTGCCGGCCACCAGTTCAAATCCAAAGACCTCGCGTGCACCTTTGTTCAAGGCGACTTGCGACCCTGAAACAGGCGACTGCTCGTCGCTCACACGAATCTTGGCGGGAACACCCGCAATGCGACCGCAACCACCGACTTCAATATCGGGTGAAGCATTAATTACATATTCGCCTATGGGGCGACACAAATAAGACGAATAACCAGTAGATCGGGTCTCTTGCTTCGTAAGGACATAGATTCTGTCGCTGTCCTTAAGCCCCTTGTTATAGGTGAGGTCGTGGTGTACCTGCACAAGGATGATATAGAGTGCGGCAAAGGCTGCCGTCAAGCCCAGGATATTCAGGATGGAAGAGACCAGCGTGGTCTTGCCTTTTTTGAAGATGCGTGCCATGGCTTCGTGTTTTAATCTTTATCAATCCTCCTGATTTTACCGCCTACATTGGTGCCTTTTGTCTTCACATTGCCAAGGTATTTGATAGAGCCCGAACCTGCGATGCTGTAATCCATCGATTCCAATTGGCATCGTGTCTCCACCGAGCCCGAGCCGGCAACGGAGACATTCGCTTTTTTCACCGTTCCCGATTCAATGATCATGTCTCCCGAACCAGCGACGCTCAAATCCACGAGGTCGGCATAGAAATCCTTGCACACCAACTCTCCCGATCCGGCAATGCTCACTTCAAGACGATGTATGGTGGTGGTTTCATTGAAATACACACCGCCGGAACCCGCCGTGCTTATGTCCAGTTCACGGGCTTCGAACGGCGTAACAAAATAGAAATCGCCACTACCTACCGTGTTGATATCCTCAATCGTCGGTGAACTGATTTCGATGACGAACTTTGTCGGTTTCAAATTGGTATGTTGAACCTTTTCGGCAACGTATCCAAGGTTCAACCCATCGCCTTTGGTATGGATGTCGAGATACTCGAAAAGGTTCTCATCAAGGGTCACGCGACAGGAATAGTCGTCCGCCACCGTGTAGTTGACCGTTGCGGGCAATATCATGCTGATTTCGTCAAACGCCACCACATCGTAGTCACGCGTGACGATATTGCCGTTGCCCTCAACAACGGTCTGTGATGGGTAGTTGTTGATTTTGTTTTTCTGCGCCTCTGCGCCAAGCACTGCAACGCAAAGGAGTAATACGGTTAATAATGATTTCTTTGCCATAATACGATGTTTTTAACGATTTATCTTTTTCTTTATTATAGCTCGGCAACCGTTATGCCAAAAACATAAATCATTAAAAATCAATTGAATGGAATTATCGGCTTTTGTAAAATTGTAAAGTTTCTTTACAGCGGTGTAAAGAAACTTTACAGCAACCATTAAGGGGTCACTTTAACTTTTCTTTCACAAACGCATTAAAATGAAGCACCTGTTCACTGCGCGAAGCATTAAAAAGCAAATGCTCAAAATCGCGACGCTTCAGATCGAGGTCGGTGCGAGAAAGAAGGTCTTTGAGTGCTTGGCGGAGTTCATCAGGATTCTCAATGCCGTTGCGCAATTTAAGGAAATGGTAATCGGGCTCTGTGCGCTGCCATAGGAAAATGGTGTCGTAGAAGTCGCGGCCTTTGGCTCGCGTCAATAAAGCAGAGAGTTTCATAGAAAGCATCACGCTTGGATTTGGAACGGGCAATGCAAAGAAGAAACCGCAACGGCTCACCATCGCCATCTCGGGCTGATAGCCTACACCTTGGTCTTGCGCTTCCACTTTCATCAGGAAACGCTCGTCGCGATGGCCGCTCAATCCCATCTCGAACAGTAATCCAGGAAAATAGATGTTGCGCCGGAAAGCCGTCAGTTTTTCGTTGGCTTTGTCGCGTGGCTCGACCTGCAAACCGTTCATCTTCAGATAGTCGATTAGCGCGTCGGTCATTTCGACAAACTGGCTTTCACTGAAATTCTTGCAGTCGAAATCAAGGTCTTCAGAAAAACGGTCAATGCCGTGAACCAAGCGAAGATTTGTGCCGCCGATAAAGGCTAAATGTGGAATGTAGGACGAGCGTGAAAGGTACTCCAGTGAAAGCAGTTCGACATATTCCTTCAAAATGTGCTTGTGATAAGCAACATTATTCGCGATTTGTGGCGGATAGAAACCCAATAGGGTGGATAGTTCAATCATGGCGGTAAATGTTAAGCATCAGTTCTAATCTTTTTTGAAGTGACACGCTACTAGACCTTTCTGAAAATTCTCGCAAACGACTGACATTCAACTCTTCCTGCATCCACCAATCGTCGAGGCGCAAGTCGAGCAAGGCTTCCGTGGTGTTGTATTGCGGATAAAGGTAAAGCAGGTCGAGCAAGGCCTTTTCGGGCAAGGCCAAATGGTAACTGTAGCCCTGCGGCAAAACGATAGGCTCATATCCGAAGAACAATTGCGGCTTCACGGTTTGGTAACTATACTCGCCAAATGCATTTGCGTAATGCGCTGTCCTGTTAGAGGTTACGCTGGTGATTTGCGTCACGGCCTCGGGAATGATGCCGTAATAGGCCAAAGCGGAATGTAGGCTAATATAGGATGGCGCGTACATTTTTTGGGCGACATAGCGCGAAAACTCAGGCACACGCAAAAGGTCGGCAAAGGCATACCAATCCTGCCGCAAACGCACCAAATAGCCCTTCCCCACCCAACGGGCAAGGTTGCCACGATCGAAGTGCGGACAAGCCGCCCGCACCTGATACACATTGAAGCAGCCCACTTCATGCCACTGTTCACGAAATTGCAGATAGGTCATTTTAATATTTCATTCAAGAAACGCTGCAAAAATACTACTTTTCTTGAATAAAACAAAAAAATCATCCCCTCTGCAACACATCAGTAATCCTTCTGCTGCAAATAGCCTGCACCACGCCCGAAACAATCAGCGAGAGCAGCAGGAAAGCCGCAAAGAAAGAAACCACGGCCACCGTCAGCACAACGGGGAACGACACATGATAGGCAAAGCCCTGCAGCCATCTCAACGAGAAATAGACGGACAGTATGGTTGCTGCCAAAACAGGCAGAATATACATCCGCAGCCTTGCCTTCAGGTAATGTCCCTGCACCTCGCCAGTGGTGGCACCAAACACCTTGCGCACGGCCATATTAAGCGACTCCTGATGAAGATGGTAGGAAACCACCCCGAAGAAGCCGAACAAAGCCAATAGCATAGCCGAAAGGAAATACAACAACGATAAGTGCCCGACCTGACGCTCTTCGCGGTAAAGTTCCTTCTCGCCCAAAAACGAATAGGAAAAGACATCCTTATAATTGAACGGACGCACCACTTCTTGAATGTATGCCAAAGTCTGTTGCCGGTTTTCGGGAGCGATTTTCACCACGATATTCGGCTGTGCCTCTGGTGCATATTCCATAATAAGCGGTGAAACGGCGTTGCGCATATCGGAGAAATGAAAGTCCTTCACCACCCCGACGATTCTCCCCGATGTCACTGTTAACGTCAACTCCTTGCCGATGGCTTCCTCAGCGCTCCAGCCCATTGCCTTGATCGCCACTTCGTTGACCACATATTGCCCATTCCCTTCGTACATCCCATCAAAATAATCATCCAAATTCAAGTCCTTGCTCAAATAGTCGCCTGCCAACAACTCCATCCCAACCATCTCTTGGAAATAGCCATCAGTATAAAGCACCTGAAATACAGCATCATTCCCTTCTTCTCGACCTTCCCATTCCACCTCGCTGATGAAGCCATTAGGCTTCGAAAAGTCACCCATACAAAGCCCGACGCTGTAGATGTCAGGGTTTTTCATCAGTTCGTCACGAATGGGGCCCACTTTGTAGCAAGGTGTTACCAAACTATTGAGTGACACAATGTTAGACATATCAACACCTTTGTCAGAATGTCGCATAAAAGTGAGTTGCAACAGAATTACAATCGTAAACACGGCAGCAAGCGAAGAGAGACCCACCTGAAACACCGAACTCGCATTGCTGATGCGGATGCCTTTCAAGTGGCGCATCTTGCCTTTCAGCACATCGGCGAAGGCCACACTGCGAAGGCAATATTGCCCAAAAAGGCTTGAAGCCAAAGGCAACAGCACCAAAAGTGCAAGGCAGAAAAAGAGCAGCCATTTGTCGAAACGCAACTGCACGGGCAC
>JAILDR010000205.1 GCA_024689285.1 Bacteroidales bacterium
TCTTCTGCATATTATAATAATTATTGTACGCGCTTGTACGTGCACGAGCCCCTGCGTTGGGCAACTATTGCTCAGCCATAATCTCGTCGAGTGGCATACGCACAAATTCCCTCTGGTCGATGAGAGGATGCGGAAGGACGAGGTCGGGGGTGTTTATGGTCAGGTCGTCATAGAGAAGGAGGTCTATGTCAATGGGGCGATCCTGATACTGCCCGTCAACAGTCTTGTCAGTACGCCCCAGGAGTCGCTCAATGCGCTGTGCCTCCTTAAGGCAGCGATGTGGCGAGAGAGTTGTGCGGATCAGGGCTGCAGCGTTGAGGAAAGGGTTTTCTGACTGAAATCCCCAAGGTTCGGTTTCGTAGATTGATGAAACGCGCTCGACTTGTCCCACACGTTCATCAAGCAGTTCTATAGCCTCTTCGATGAGTGTTTCACGGTCGCCCAGATTACTTCCCAGCCCTACGTATAGAAGGTGTTCCATTTTTCTGTTTTTTAGTCATTGATGATGAGCATTGCGTCCCCGTATGCTCCGAAACGGTAACGCTTGTCACTGAGGGCTTCCTTGTAGGCTCGCATGACACGGTCAAAACCTCCGTAGGCACAGGCGAGCATGAGCATCGTACTCTGTGGCATATAGAAATTGCAAATCATTGCATCTGCCATTTGGAACTCGTATGGTGGGAATATGAAACGATTTGTCCATCCATCGTACTCCTTGAGTCGCCCGTCAGCTGATACAGCACTTTCGAGGACGCGCTGAACGGTTGTGCCAACAGCACATATCTTACGACCTTCAGCCTTTGCTTTGTTGACAATGTCACATGCCTGTTGCGTTACGTGCATTTCCTCGCTGTCCATCTTGTGCTTAGTGAGGTCTTCCACGTCTATTTCACGGAAGTTTCCCAATCCACAGTGCATTGTGACGAAAGCGAATTCTATGCCACGAATCTCCATTCGCTTCATCAGCTGACGCGAGAAGTGGAGACCAGAACATGGAGCTGTTACTGCTCCTTCATGTCGAGCATAGATACACTGGAAGTTCTCCATATCCTCTGGCTCTGTCGGACGGCGTATCATTTCTTTTGGCAATGGAGCCTCACCCAAAGCGTAGAGGGCTTCCTTGAAATCTTCGTGATCACCATCGAAGAGGAAACGCAGGGTACGACCTCGGCTGGTGGTGTTATCAATAACCTCAGCAACCATTGAGTCGTCTTCTCCGAAATAGAGTTTGTTTCCTATGCGAATCTTGCGGGCAGGATCGACAAGTACGTCCCACAGACGCTGTTTCTCGTTGAGCTCACGCAATAGGAAAACCTCTATCTTTGCTCCTGTTTTCTCCTTATTGCCATAAAGGCGGGCGGGGAACACCTTAGTGTCGTTGAATACGAATACATCTTTCTCGTTGAAGTACTCAAGAATGTCGCGAAACTCTTCACGATGCTCAATGACTCCACTCTTGGCGTGTACAACCATGAGTCGGCAATCATCGCGATAGGGAGTTGGGTACTGCGCGATGCGCTCTTCTGGCAGTTTGTAGTTGAATTGAGAAAGTTTCATACCTTAATATAATTCAAATTTATTTAATTCAAAATTCAAAGTCATTATTTTCACTCTTCCATCACCTTCTCCAGCCAAGGTTCGAAGTCTTCGATTTTCATGCAGTGCTCAACGGTGACATCTCCAATGCGTGTGCGACGAAGGGCTATGAGGTGGGCACCACTGTCAAGGGCCTGACCGATATCACGTGCCAAGGCACGGATGTAGGTACCTTTGCTACATACGATGCGTAGGCTTAATTGCATGAGTTCTGGATTGAAGTCCAAGAGTTCAAGTTCGTCGATTACAAGGATTTTAGGTTTCAGTTCCACCTCCTCGCCCTTGCGTGCAAGTTTGTAGGCACGATGTCCATCTATCTTACATGCCGAAAAGGTTGGTGGAACCTGTTCGATGCGACCACGGAAGCGCGGCAGCACTTTGTTTATGAGGTCAAGAGTTATGTGGTTCGTGGGATAGGTGTTGTCAATGGGACGTTCGAGATCGAAGCAAGGTGTTGTGGCACCAAGTTGCAGTGTTGCAACATACTCCTTAGTACCTGCCTGAAGCTGGTCGATTTTCTTGGTGGCACGACCAGTGCATACGATGAGTACACCTGTTGCCAGTGGGTCAAGCGTACCAGCATGGCCAACCTTCAGCTTCTTCACTCCAAGGTGGTGACACAAAATCCATCGTACCTTTGCCACCAAATTGAACGATGTCCAGCGCAGAGGTTTGTCGAAACAGAGTATCTGGCCCTCCTCGAAATTCATCCTAAGAATATTAACAATAAACCTACTATCGCGCAATATATGCCAAAATAGACAAGTTTGCCACGCCTAACGATATTAATCATCCACTTACATGCCAGGCAACCACTGATGAAAGCTGTAAGGAAACCAGCAACCAAAGGCACCATACCAATACCAGCTGTGGCAGCCTCGGTTCCTTCCGTCATAGCCTTGAGCACATCAAGCAGGGCCTCACCAAGTATGGGCGGAATAACCATAAGGAACGAGAACTGAGCCAAACTTTCCTTCTTATTGCCAAGTAACAAGCCTGTGGCGATGGTGCTTCCGGAGCGACTGAGACCAGGCAAGACGGCACAGGCTTGGGCAATACCAATTACAAAAGCATCGCCAAAGGATATATTCTCCTTCTGGCGAGGACGGGCATAGTAACTGAAGATGAGCAATGCCGCAGTGACTAACAGACAGCAACCAACAATCACAAGTCCGGCACCGAAAATCTCCTCGACATAGTCCTTGAAGAATACGCCTACGATGCCAACAGGAATCATTGAAATTATGATTGCCAAGGCATAACGCTGTTCGGCATTCATCTGCCACTTGCCTTGCGAAGTGCGGTCAATACGGAAAATGCCCTTCAGAATCCAGGCAATCTCCTTCCAAAGAATCACAAGAGTGCTGAGTACCGTAGCCACGTGAACCGCTACGGTGAATGTCAGATTCTCCTCACCGCCAACTCCAAACAGGGCAGCGCTAATGGTCAAGTGTCCACTGCTGGAAACTGGCAGATACTCCGTCAGGCCTTGAACAAGACCCATAAGTATAGCTTCGATAGTATTCATTTGTCAGAAGGTTTATGCAATATACCGTAAATCATAAAAACAAAGCCAGCAAAGCATACGGCAGGAGCCACCTTGATGCGCTGGACGCTGAAAATCTCTGGATTGAAGGTTTCTTCACTGCTGCCCGAGCCAGACATCAGTATAAAACCGACGATGATTACAGCCATGCCTATGGCCAACAAAATGTAATTCGTCTTGTCAAATGCAAAATTTCTTTTACTCATAGGTGTTATTTAATTTATTCAAAATTCAAAATTCAAAATTCAAAGGTCAAAGGTTAAAGGTTAAAGGTCAAAGGTCAAAGGTCAAAGGTTAAAGTT
>JAILDR010000023.1 GCA_024689285.1 Bacteroidales bacterium
ACGACTTGTAATCCACTGCACCGCCACCCCGGAAGGCCGGGAGGTGACAGTCGCCGACATCCGTCGCTGGCACTGTGCAGCCCCGCCGCAAGGCAGGGGCTGGAAACAGGTCGGCTATACGGACATGGTGCACTTGGACGGCACCGTCGAGCGGCTGGTGCCGAACAACGAGGATGCCTACGTGGACGGCTGGGAAGTCACCAATGGGGCAAAAGGCTATAATGTTACGAGCCGGCACATTGTGTATGTCGGCGGCTTGAAATCCGACGGCAAGACCCCAGCCGACACGCGCACCGAGGCACAGAAGGTGGCCCTGAAAGCCTATGTGGAGGACTTTCACCGTCGCTTCCCCTGGACCGAGGTGGTCGGACACCGTGACCTGCCGGGTGTGGCGAAAGCCTGCCCGTGCTTCGATGTTAGAAAGGAGTACGGGATATGACGGGCAACTGGATTGAAATAGCGAGCCTGGTGCTCAACGCTATACTCGGCGGAACGCTGATTGTCACCATCGCCACCCTGAAGGCGACGGTGAAGAAAGCCAACGCGGAGGCCGAAAAGGCCAAAGCCGAGGTGGAACGCATGAAAGCCGACAACGACAAAAGCGCGATGGCTACCTTCCAGGAGTTCATCGTGGAACCGTTGAAGGTGGAGATTAAACGACTAAACCGTAACATCAATGGACTACAGAAGGCTATCAAGCAGGCTAACAGCTGCCCTCATTCTGACGATTGCCCTGTGCTTGACGAGTTGCAGAAGCAGTCGGATGACGATTGCGACGGAAAGAAATGAGGCACGGACAGAGGCGACCTATACCACGGTGCGCGAGAAGGATTCCGTATACGTGGTGGACAGCGTTTTTGTCTATGTGACGCAGGAATTGGTTCGCGAGACCCGCTGGCGTACCATCTGGCGCGAGCGCGTCATACACGACACGGTGCTGGAACACACGACCGACACCATCCGCGAGACGCAATATGTCGATAAAGTGGTGGAGGTTCCAGCCAAAGGCGGCAGAGCGGGATGGGTAGTGGCCTTGACCCTGATGGCGGTCATTGCCGTTTATTTGGTGATTAAATACGGATTAAAGATTCTATAAACAAACAACCTTATAAAACACAGAACAAACTATGAGTTACAGATTAGGGGTTAATCTTATCCTTGGTGTTGTGGTCACGGAAAACAACAACGACACCTTCAAGCCGCTGGGCTATTCGACCGGCTGCAAAATCAGCGATTCGACGGAGACGGGCGAGCGCGTCACCAAGGAGACCGGCGCAAGCCAGTGGAAGGAAAAGTACGTGAAGAGCCTCTCGGAACAGATTACCGCCGACGGTTTCGTCTATGACGGAGTGGCGGCCTCTTCGATCGGGTTCCCCGACCTGAAGAGCATGTGGCTGTCCAAGGAACCCGTAAAGCTGCGCTACCAGTATCGTGACGATGCCCAGGCGACAAAATACGAGGGCGACTTCATTATTACGAGCTTGGAGCAGGACGGCCCTGCCGACGACGACGAGAAGTGGAGCATCACTTTCGAGAACAGCGGAGCGGTGGCACCGGTTTCATAAAGAGGAGGCCAGACCATGAATAATATTGAAATCAACGGGAAGCAATACCCTTGCCGCATCACCATGGGCGCGATGCTGCGCTTCAAGCAAGAAACAGACAAGGATGTCTCACAGATGAAACCCGACGACATGGGCGACCTCGTCACGCTGCTGTGGTGTTGCGTGGCCAGCGCATCGAAGGCCGAAGGGGTGGAGTTCGGCATGAGCCCGATGGACTTTGCCGACAGCCTCGACCCTGAGACCGTGACGGGTTTCTTCGTCTCGATGGAGGGCGAGGGGAAGGCAGTCCCTGAAAAAAAAACGAAGTAGCCGACATACTGAGCCTGTTCGGCATTGCGGTGGGGTGCATAGGCATGACAGTCGATGACTTCTGCCGTTGCACCCCGCTTGAGTTTTCGGCAGTGTACAAGAGCTGGGAAGAAACTGAGCAGCGGCGGGAACGGGCTGCATGGGAACGCATCCGCCTGCAATGCACAACGATGCTACAGCCCAACAGCAAGCACGAGCTGAAGCCGCAGGACGTGTTGAAGTTCGCATGGGACACCGGGGCAGGCGCAACGGATGAAGGGGAAGAGCAACTCAGCTCCAAAGAGATATGGGAAAGGTTTGAGAAAGTGAAGATGGAACAAGGGCTGAAGTGAATCAGAAATCATCTGAGCCAAGAAGGGAGCCAGAAGGCTTTTCGCCTTCCCCTGCGGGCTTCAGCCTTGGAGGCAAGTTCAGACCTGCGGGCTTCTTTCCTTTCAACCCATTCAGGGTCTTTGTCGCGACCAGAAACAATGAGATAAAAGACCTTGACGATAGCGTAAGGCAAAGCGAAAATATAGGGCCAGAAGGCCGCCACCATGACAATACACAATATGAATAATAAGGTTTTCATCGCCGCAAAGATATAAAACTTTCAGAACATGTCAAGCAACACAGTAGAATTGAAGGTAAAAATCACCGATTATGGTGGTTTCAAGAGGCTGGAAGTCGATGCTAACGACTTCAACGGTGCTGTCGAACGCATCAAAAGAGAGACGGAAAAACTGGGTACCGGGCTGGGTAGGTTCTCGGAGATTGCCATTGGTGTCAACCAGGCTTTCGACTTGGTGAGGAACACGGTCGGCAAGGTCGGCGAAGCCTTACGGAAAGTCATTGACGTGGGTGCCTCTAACGAGCTCCAGAAGCTCAATCTGACCACGTTGTTCAAAGGCAACGCCGAAGCCGCTGAAGACATGTTTGCCCGTATCTCCAAGTACGGCAAGGAAACAGTGTACGACAAGGAAGGTCTCCTTGAAGCGCAAAAGACAATGATGTCGTTTGGCATTTCGGGTGAGAAGGCCTTCGAGACGCTTCAGCACATCGGCGACATCGCGATGGGTGACGGCCAAAAGATGCAAAGCCTTGCGCTGGCATTCAGCCAAGCCACAAGCACTGGCA
Source organism: Bacteroidales bacterium (assembly GCA_024689285.1). The sequence goes on from JAILDR010000023.1 coordinate 2,991, forward strand.
AACTGATGGGCCAGGACTTGATGCAGATGATTAACGCGGGCTTCAACCCGCTTGCTGTCATCAGCGAGCACACTGGAAAGAGCATGGCTGAACTAAAAGATGAGATGGGCAAAGGAGCCATTTCAGCCGAGATGCTGGCACAGGCATTCGAATGGGCCACCGAGGAAGGGTCTCTGTTCTACCAGGGCGCGGAAAGCGCGGGCAACACGACAGATGGCAAGATCAACCAGCTCAAGGACACCTTCAACGAGTTCCTGATAGATGTTTTCAACAAGTTGCAGCCGGTGATCAACGCCGTCATCGACTTCTCAACGAATGTGCTGAACGCGATACCATCGGTGCTTGAGAACATCCACACGACCTTCGGCAACGTCATCGACACCATCAGCGACTTCAGAGGAATCATCATCGGCGTGGCTTCCGCCATAGCCGCTCTAACCATAGCCGTCAACGCCAACAAGATTGCAATGGCGGCACAGGAACTGATACTCAACTTGCTTATCGTCAAGGAAAAAATCCAGATAGTGGTCACCAAGGCGTGGAAGGCGGCACAAGCTGCGTTGAATCTCGTTTTGAAGTCCAACCCCATAGGGCTTATCGTCTCGGCAATCGCGATTTTAGTCGGAGCAATCGCAACCGTGGTGAGGAATACCACCGGGTGGGGTGAGACATGGGAAAGCGTAGTCAACTATATCAACAAGTCGCTCGGACAGATGGGCGCATGGTTCAAGCTGAAATGGCTCCAGATTTCAGACTATTTCCTCAGCGGTATCGAAGACATCATGCGGGCTTGGTACAAGCTTCAATCGCTTTGGGACAAAGATGCCGCCGACAAGGGACTGGCATCGATGCAATCGAAGGCGGAGGAACGGGCCAAGGCCATAGCCGAACAGAAAGAAATCCTTGAAGGCAAGAGACAAGACAGGAAAGAAACCTCGGTGACATGGGCGGTCAAATGGGAAAGGAAAAGCAAAAGAGAAGCCGAAAGCATCAGCCCAGCCGAAATCATTGCCGGGGAAACGCAAGCCGTGGAGGAAGCGATAGAAGAGCAAGAAACCGTCATCGAGGAACACGGCAACAAAACCGTCGAAATCGCGAAGACGGCAGCCGAAGATAAGGCACAAGAGACGGCAGACGGCTACCAGACCGAACTTGACGCGCTTCAAGATTGCCTTGACGACACCGAGATTGCCCTGAAGATGAGCCTTGCCGCAAACGAAATCACGCAGGAACAGTACGACCGCCAGATGCTTGTGGAGAAAGCCCGCTTCTACGAAGATATGCTGAAGCTGACCCGAGCTTATGGCAAAAACGACAGACAAGCCCTGAAGGACGTGCTTGATGCAGAACTCAGCCTCCAGAACTTCGACAACAGACAGAAAGAAAGCAAGGGGAACCAAGGCAGCACGGCAGCTGGCTCTTCTTTTGGAACATTCACCAAAGGCTGGGGTGGTCTGAAAGGCATCGGCAATTCCATCCGGGACATCAAGAGCGCGCTCACTGAGACCGACAACGCATGGGACGCGTTGACGCAGACGGTGGACGGCTTCATCAGCATGTTCCAGAACCTTCAGCAGGTGGTGGAGATTATCGACACCATCACGGCGGCCACACAGACGATGCAGGCGGCTGACAATGCGGCCACCCAGCAGCAGCTGGCCAACGATGCGTCAAAGGTTGCCGGAAACACGGCGGTGGCTGGTTCTGGCGCAGCCAGCGCGATGGCATCCATCCCCTATGTCGGCCCCGTGATGGCCATCGCGGCAGTGGCTTCGGTGATAGGTGCTTTGGCGAGCCTGCCCAAGTTCGCCAACGGTGGCCTCGTCTATGGCCCCACAGTCGGCCTGATGGGCGAATACAGCGGCGCAAGCAACAACCCCGAAGTGATTGCTCCATTGAACAAACTGCGCAGCCTGCTCGGTGATGACAGCGGTGGTGGAAGCTCGGTGGTGGAGTTCCATATCAAGGGCCGCGAATTGGTGGGCATATTGAATAAACAAAACAACATATACAAACGGTCGGAATGAGTTACCAAATCGCATACACAACACAGTTCCACAGCCTTAAAAATGTGCTGTGGAAAATCGACATATACATCAACGACTATGTGGGGCGACCCGTAGAAATCAAGCTTGATGGTGACGAGCCGTGCGTAATCGAGTGGCCAGAGACTGATAAGATGGACGTTGTGCAGTCATCGACCTGCACGCTGAGGGTGTCGAACGAGAGCGACAGGCAAATGGTGCAGCTGATGAACAACATCGACGCGGGCTGCATGGTCTGGCGTGATGGTAAGCCGTATTGGGCGGGTCATTTGGACGACTCCATCTACGAGGAACCCTACAGCTTCAAAACTGGCTATGTCACCGAACTCACATTCTCAGACTTCGGCCTGCTCAACAGGCGGCCATTTACCCTAACGGGCAAGCATAGCGTATGGGACATATTGCTCGATATTTTGGCTCCCACAGGATTCGGCAATGGCACTGTCGGCTATGCTTATTCTCTTCTCAATCCTTCGACACATCAACCTATTCAACTCTACAATCTATACATCAACACCGACCGCTTCAAGAAAGACAGCGAATCGTTTGGAGAAATGACAACCAAGCGCGAGGTTCTTGAGGACGTGCTACGCCCGTTCGGATTGCGCATCATGCAGAAGAACGGGCTGATTTGCATCTATGACATCGAGTACCTGCGCGACCATCAGGAGCTACAGAAGGAAGTCGTATGGAAAGGGACGGATGCCACAATGAGAGGAAGCGAGACTTTCGGATGGTTTGAGGTGGCTTTCGAGGAAGATGCAAAAGAGACATTGGCGGAAATCAATCTCGAACGCTTCAATTATTCAGTATCCGACAGGGTTTTTGCGTGGTACTACGACGAAGACATAGAAGAACGCAGCGAGGGATTTTACATAGACCTATACACAGTCATCCTGCCAGATGGCACAAGAACCAAGATGTTCAAGACACACTCCGGGCTGTCTTCATCCGACGAAGTGGGGATTGCATGGCGGGTCAAAGCCACAAAACGGGAATCACCTGCACTGATTCCTACGAGAATCTTATACAATGATTATGTGCGCTGGCCCGTCGCTTCTCCTTATGGGGACGAAGCTGTGGCCTCTGATATTTTCAAAATTGAAAGCGGATACCTTCCACTTGTTCCAGAGCGTGACAAATACCAGTTGAGGGTCAACCTCGACCTACTGCTATCGCTTCTGGTGAATCCAGCCGAAGGCGACGAGAAGTGGAATGTCACCACATTCACTGAAAGCGTCATCAACACAATGAACAAATATAAGAAATTCTGGAAGGAAAGGATGCTGAGAGCTTATGTCCCTGTCAAACTTGAGCTCGTCGATGAAAACGGAAACGTATTGATGCACTACCGCAACACCCGCAACCTAAACCACTACAGCCACCACCCTGTCAATATAGGAAATGGCGATTGGGTGGAAGGATCGGCAGTCTACAGCGACATGCTGCTGGCCTACTACAATGACGGGCTCGAAACAACACCTTTTGAAGGCTGGGCCACAAACACACAAACGATGGTGGCAGCTGAAATAAATGGCCCCAAGCACCTGCCTTCACTATATAGGAAAAGGGAACAAGGGGAATACGTACCGATGCCACCGGTGGCTGGAATACTGAGGCTCACCGTGAGCAACTGCATCTATTCCACACCCTACCCCGGGTACTATCCCTCGGAAACACTACTGAAGTGGCTCAATTGGCAACTTTACCGCAACCCTAAAATCACCATCGTCAAGGCCAACCGCAAGGATGACGGTATCGACACAGACACCGTTTACGAACAGGATGTTGTGAACGAATACGCAGAATGCTTCAGCGAAACAGTGAAAATAGGCACGTGGCAAAGAGGCATCGCGCCTTCGGCACGGGGGCTGATCTTCGACTCGGAAGGCAATGTGATTGAAAAGTTTGAAAAGGACGGAAAAACACTCACACTTGCAGGTCACAGAAGACACAGCATTGAAGACCAGAAAATGGCCTCTCTGCCGGTTCTTTCGGGGACGGCAGAGCTGGACTTCCAGTTCCATGCCTTTCTCGATCACAGCACGCCGGGTGTGTTCGTGGTCACGGGCCTCCGTCAGAACCTGCACCAAGATACCGAGGAAGTGACCATGGCCCGTATCGCCAATGTGGGCTTGTTTGACTATGAGTTTGAGTGGAGCGACCCCTATTGCGCCGAAGAGGAGGAACCCTACAAATACACTTGGAGCAGCCCCGTGTGCGCTCAGGAGCCAGGACCATACAAGTTCGCTTGGGGCAATGGCATCTGCGTCAAGCAGTACATCTACACTCTCGAATGGGAGGAAATGAAAACCTACGATTAAACGACAATTAAACACCAAATAAAATGGCATACCAGAACACAGGATACGCACGGAACAAGACGCTCACCGTCACAAAGGGTGAATACGAGCAGTCCTACAACATCACCGACAGTTTCACCGACCCCGCTAATTCCGAAGAATACGGGGCTCTCTCCAACCAGGCTTTCCAACGCCTCAATGAAGAGGAATACCAGATACGGCTTCAGGCTTTCATTCGATATGTCTATTCCCTTGAAAATGGACTACAGGCTGACTGCCCTGACCTCACGGTGGGCAGCGTGGAGTACAACCCGACGATGTGCCCCGTCCCCATCCAGGCAGAAGCAACAGAAGACAACGAACTATAAAACACACCTAAACACTTTGTAACATGGCAGACAACCCAAAAGTAAAAGGCATCAAGTACGGAACGATGCAACAGTATCTCCGGCAGGAGATAGACAATGACATGCTCTATTTCATCACTGACAAGGGCCTGCTCTATCGCGGCAGCCAAATCGTTGTGCCGACCAAGGTCATCGATGTGGAACCAAACGAAGACGTGCACAATAACGCTTACTACACTTTCACCATCGAAGCCTATGCCGACGACCCTGCGAATCCCGAAACGCTCTCTTTCGATGTTTGGAGCAAGGCCGCCGTCACCACACTCATCCAATCGCTGAGCACCGCCATTAGCAACCACACTGGCGCAACGGCCTCCGATACCGTCAAGGGCCACACCTACCTCAGCGACGCCACCGACAGCGACCTCAACGCGGCCACTGGCGGCACCGCTGCCACCCCGCTGGCGGTCAAGAGAGCTCTTGCCGCTGCCAACCAATACACAGACGAGCAAATCGCCAACATCTCGTCGGGCATGACCATCATAGGCACCTACGGCCTACAGGCCGACAACCCTGACGAATACCGATCCCTCAATGACATCCCTGCGTCAAAAGGCGACACCTACATCTGCATCAGCACCATGACGGGCGTGGCCTACACCAACAGCGCGGGCATCGCCGTAAACAACGCATCCCTCGCCCCAGGCGACTACATCATCTGCGTCCAGGCAGCTGTCGAAAGCGGCGGTACCATCACCACACCGGCACGCTGGACTATCGTGTCCAATACCGCTTCCAACGCTGTAACAACAAACGATACGCTCACCGCCGATAATGTCATCCTCGGCAATGGCAACAAGACCGTCAAGAAACTCGCTGCTGGTACCAATGGCCAGTTCCTGCGCCAAACCCCAAATGGTGCTCGTTGGCGAGACCACGTCAACCTCGACCACGGAATAGCTTATGCAGAGTGTGAAAGTTTACTTGATGAACACAACAAGGTTGTCGAAATCAACAATTATGTTCCCCAGAATTACTCCATTGTTGCCGTCCGCTTTGCTCAGGGAGTAGGTGAAGGAGACGAACTTTCCATCATTGACGGTGAGGCAATGCCCGTGGAACGGGTTCCAATCATTTACCACGGAGAAATCATAAACAAGGGTGTCATCTACAAGGGCGACACTGTTACATTCATGTATGTCCCGGATTTCCTTATCAAGGATCAAGAAATCCGTGCATGGGTGATTATCTCTATCGACCGAGCTCCCAATAACACGCCCACCAGCCTCAGCGCGTTCACTAACGACATCCAAGGTCTCGGTACCTGCTCCACAGGCTACGGCACCCAGCAGAAGCAAGTCACCATGTCGGGAGTCACCATCAATAAAGGAAGCGTCTTTGCTGTCCGCTTCAGCAACCCTGTCGGTGCCGGAGCAACGATGAAGGTCAACCAACAGGCAGTAAAGGCCATCAAGCACCGCAACCTCGACATCACGACGGGCCAGATCTTGGGCGGTGACACGGCTATCTTCATCTCAGACGGTTCCTATTACCACCTGCTCGCTGTTGACCGTCCCATCGACACCGCGCCAACCGCAGGCAGCCACAACATGGTGGAAAGCAACGGCATCTACAACATGATTCAGTCGGCCATTGCCGAATCCACACTTTATTGGGAGGAGATGCAGTAATGAACGGCAAGGTAGAAACCGTAAAGATAGCGAGCGCGGATTATGCCGCGCTCGCCTACAAAGACCCCGATGTGCTCTACTTTGTCACCAACTACGGCGACTTCGGCCCGAACAACTTGGACGACATAAAAATCTACCTCGGCACAAGACTCATCGGCATTGATCCAGATGTGATTTCACAAAGCCTGATGGCCTTGGATGGCAACGTGGTTGCCATAAATGCGGCATCCGATATAACCTCCTACCATCAGGATATTTCTCTTGCCTCCTTCGAAGGAGCCACGTTCTTTGAGTTGAACCTTCACGCCACGCTTCAGAACCTGGGACAGTCGGCAGCCAATGTCGAGGTGTGGATGGAAAGAGGACACTACGAGAAAGAGGAAAAGGAAGGCGTCGAGGAGATTGTTTGGTACACTGACGAGCATATAGCCGCCACCCAAGTGTTTATGGCAGGTCGAGCAAACGCGGTCTGTTGTGCCAATATAGCAGGGCATCTTATCGGGCCTTATTCTGCGGATCCGTGCCAATATGTCCGCGTCTGTTTCGGTTCCACCAACCCCGTCAATATCTGCTCGGCGACACCGCAGAACAATCTACCAAAAGCGACAGCACTGACAATCCGGTGCTGGACTCCAGTGTCTGTCGCTTGACAAAACACAATCAGGCGATGCTACGAAAATGGCCCCCGCCTCCAAAGTCGGGCTCCTACCCCCGACAATGACAAAGGTGCCAACACACCACGGCAGAGGCCGTATGCCTCTTCGGTGTGTTGGCACCTTGTTTTTGTAAGTGTAGGAGACCGCAAAAGTACGAAAAACAACAAACAACAAGACAAATGAACGAAGAAAAGAAGAATTACACCCAGGCGCCGCTCCCCTTCATGGGGCAGAAGCGAAGATGGAACCAGGACTATAAGAGGATTCTCAAGGAGGAGTTTACCGACTGCAACACTTTCGTCGACTTGTTCGGAGGCAGCGGTCTGCTTTCCCATTTCACCAAGTCGGTGCGTCCTGACGCGGTGGTGGTCTATAACGACTACGACAACTTCCAGCGCAGGCTTGAAACTATCCCGTCCACCAACGCATTGCTGGCGGAACTCCGCGCAATCATGTCGGGCTTCCCCGATAACAAGCGCATAGTGGAGCCTTACCGCAGCCGCGTGCTGGATGCGATAGTGGCGTATGAAAAGCGCGGCTTCGTGGATTACATCACGCTGTCGGCATCTATCCTGTTCTCGGCCAACTATGTCACAAGTTATGAGGAACTGGCGAAAATGACGATGTACAACACCATCAAATCGTCTGACTATGTAGCCGACCATTATCTTGACGGACTGACAGTAACGCATGAGGACTATAGGAAAGTGTTCCATGAGTGGGAAGGGAAACCAGGAGTCTGTTTCCTGATAGACCCGCCATATTTGTCCACTCAAAGTTGTACCTATGCCAACTACTGGAGGCTGCGTGACTATTTGGACGTGCTTCATACGCTCAACGGGACAAACTATTTCTACTTCACCTCAGAGAAGAGCAGCATCATTGAGCTGTGCGACTGGCTTGACAAGGAATTTAGGAAGGGCAATCCATTTGAGGGTGCTACACGCATAGAACTCAACACACGCCTGAATTACAACTCTGGCTACAAGGACATCATGTTGTACAAACACATTAAACCATGAACAAGTATTATTCAACTCTCGCGAACATCATCGCGAACGGTCAACAGCAGACCAACAAGAAAGGAGAAATCCACTACCTATTGAACCAGCAGCTTGACTTGCGCCCTGGTGACTTGCTTGACATCTTCGAGGGTCACAGCATAGCCAGAAAGAAGCTCAAGAGCGAACTTCAGCTATTCATGCAAGGCGAACGACTGACAGAACGCTATCGAGAGGCAGGAATCAGCTGGTGGGACTATTGCGGTCCAATCCTCGTCAACAGCTACCCGACCTATTTTGAGAAGCTGCCGCGCCTGATAGACAAAATCAACGCGGAAAAGCGGAGCAGCAAGAACTATGTGCTGTTCCTGGGCGAGACGTGTGCAGAAAGCAACCAAGCCCCGTGTTTGAGTTTGGTGCAGTTCCAGATAGACAATGGCGAGCTGGTTGTTTCAGCCTATCAGCGTTCGTCAGATGCAAACCTCGGACTGCCTTCAGACCTTTACCATCTTTATTTGATGAGTCGTCAAATAGACCTTCCATTGAAGTCTATCACGCTTTTTCTTGCGAATGTGCATATTTATGAGACCAATCTTGAAGCAACAAAAAGGCTTCTGCAAGGCGATGAAGAAGTCAAGTTTGTGCTGAATGTATAGGCATTTGAAAAGCTTTCAAAAGGCTATAAAAAAGCGATAAAAAGACCGTAACAAATCAGGCACGAAAGCGAAAAACCTTCGTGCCTGATTTTTGAAAAAGATGTACTTTTCAATTTAGAAAGTTGTACTTTTCGATTTTGCGATTATATTTGTGGCATCAAACTGTTACTCAAAAACGGCTTTTTTTCTTTTTCTCCTGGTCTTACCCATGCATCATTGTATAGTTTTCCTATTATTTCATGGTTATCCCATCTCTTACCTTTAATGCCAAAAAGAATTTGAAGAGACCCGCCCATATGTACTGTCTGTTTTCCAGCCTTCTTTAATTTGGCTGCCAGAGGAAATCCATATGCACCACAACCAATTAAAGCAATATCAAAGTCCTTTTTCGTTGCTTCGTTATACATATATTCAAGGGCCTCAAACCAGTCTTTGAATCTGTCATCTTTAGTCCCTGCTATTGTCTGAACAGCTTTAATTGTTTGTAATTCAAATTCAGGAAGAACCTCTTTATTATCAAACAACTTCTCTCTTTTCTTATATTGACTGGCTATGGTATCAGCAAATGGATGTATTACTAAAACTTTTTTTCCTTCTAAAGATTTACTCCAAGGATTATCATAATAATATGGTTCAATACTTCGCAGTTCACAATACTCTGAATTTTGGAGGTATCTTCTCGTTATCTCACCTTGCATAAACATATTCCAAACTCCAAGCATATCAACCTGTTTTGCAGCCTCTATATACT
>JAILDR010000026.1 GCA_024689285.1 Bacteroidales bacterium
CCTGCTTCTCCAGCTTTTTATGCAAGTAATCCTGATACAAGCCGTCGAGTTTTGAGACCAAGGCCTTGTTCTCTCCCTCTGATTTCTTGTGCTCCGCCAAAAACAGCAAACACTTGTCGGCTTTTCCCAACTCACCGATACCGACATATATGTTCCGCAAATATTCAACTGCTTGAATCCGAGATAGGCTGTTTACTGTATCCTCCATAACTGGTAGCAAATAGAATGAAGCCGAATCATAGATTCCTTCTTCATAGAAAAGAGATCCTATGGTCAAATATCGGTTTAACAACTCCGATTCGTTAGATGCACGAGCAATGACTTGCCTCAAGACATCAATTACCTGCCTAAATTCTAGACCCAGTTGATAGTCGCATACGGCTTTACTCGATATGATATCCCTGTAAAGAAGGTTGTCGCATCCTTTCATTCCTTCTAAGGCTTGTTCATAATACGAATTAGCTTTGCCTGTTTCGTTGTTTTTGTCGTATTGCTTGCCTATTCGAAATAGTATGTTGGATACAGCATAAGCCGAAGTCGGCTCAATCTTACAATAGGCCAGGGATTTTTTACAGCAGGCAATCGACGGTTCCATCATAAACTGCTTTGAAAACAAATCCCCGAGGCGGTTATAGGTATACGACATAAACCTTGCCTTGTGCCCGACAAGTTCCTTTTCTTCAAAGTTTCCCTCCATCATTTCCAGTGTTTTCATGTACTCAGCACACGCTTCCACCACGCTGTCGCGCTCGTAATAGCCCACACCATTAATATAATGGGCACGGGCGGCGAGAAACGCCGTTGTTTGGGCGGACGCATGCGATGCGTCCCTACGACGGAATGGCCCTACCGACACACCGCGCGCTTCAGCTCCAGGCGAACCCGCAATAGAATCATAATACGCCACCGCCCGCAGCAGGTCCTTGCGGTTGGTCTGCTCGTAGTCGTTCTTGTAAAGCAATTCGGAAAGCAACAGCTGGAAATAATGGATGTCGGATTCATCGAGGCTGTCGGCCTCGGAGCTTATGGCAAAGGCCTGCAACAGCGCGAAGGCGCTGTCAGGCTGCTGCCACATCAGGCTGTCGATGTTTTCCAGCGTCCGGCAGGCTTCCCCCTCCATGAGGGGGTGCCGCGCAGCGGCGGGGGAGTCCAGCGAAGTCCCTTCCCCCTCTAAGAGGGGGCCAGGGGGAGTTGCGCATCCCAACACCATCAGCATCATGCCGAGCAATGCAACAATTCTATGTCCAAGAATTCTCATTCTCATGCTGCAAAGATAGTGAAATTTCTCATTTTTCTCATTTTCTCACGGTGAGAAAATGAGAAAAATGAGAAAAACTGTCCCTGTCCTACAGGTGGAGGCTGTCCCATGGGGACGAATGCCTTATCGCTAAGAATGGTTGCCCCACGCTGTCCCAAATGCCCCACTGTCCCAGGGGCGAGACACCTGGGACACTTGAGACAGTACCTTCCAGAATATCGCCTAGCTTTGACTTTACTGCCGTGCAACTCTAATGCGACCCTATCGTAACTTTGACACAACCTTGATACAACCTTGATACAACACTGAGGTAACGATAGGGTGACAGTAGTACAAAATGTACTATTCCATTTAGGCGGCTTTACACAATCCCCGTGAAGCCCATAAAGGCCAGTGCCAGGATGCCTGCTGTAATCAGGGCAATGGGGGTGCCCTTCATGCCTTTTGGAGGCTCCATCAGGTCGATATGCTCGCGCACACCGGCAAAGATAATCAGGGCCATAGCGAAGCCAAGGGCGATGCCAACGGCATAGACGACGGACTCACCTAAGCTCAGCATGTGGGCCACGCCGCCATAGTTGAACTCCTTGGTGACCACGGTCAGCGAGACACCGAGGACGGCGCAGTTGGTCGTAATCAGCGGGAGGAACACGCCCAAGGCAGTGTACAGCGACGGACTGATTTTCTTCAGGATAATCTCCACCATCTGTACCAAAGCAGCGATAATGAGGATGAATGCAATGGTCTGTAAGAACTTGTCCAAGCCCAAGGGGATGAGCAGGTATTGGTTCACAAGCCAAGTCACCAAGGTGGCGAGGGTCAGCACGAAGATGACGGCAGCGCCCATACCCAAGGCAGTGGAGGTCTTCTTTGAAGTGCCCAAGAAGGGACAGATGCCCAGAAACTGGGAGAAGATCACGTTGTTGACCAGGATGGTCGATAGGATAATGATGAGGTATTTCATGGCTTAGTGACTTTCTTTTTTGAATTGGTTGACGATGGCGATAACGAAACCGAGGCAGATGAAGGCACCTGGAGGCAGGATGAACACCAGGATGTTGGCCGTCTCAGGCAGGATGGTGAGTCCGAAGATGGAGCCGCTACCCAAAAACTCACGGATGCAGCCCAGCAGGGTGAGCGCAAGGGTGAAGCCCAAGCCCATGCCCAGGCCGTCGAGCATAGACGGGAACACGGGGTTTTTGGAGGCAAAAGCCTCGGCACGACCCAACACGATGCAGTTCACCACGATGAGGGGGATGAACAGGCCGAGGGTCTCATAGATGTCAGGCACATAGGCCTGCATCAGCAGCTGCACCAAGGTCACAAACGATGCGATGACCACGATGAAGCAGGGGATGCGTACCTTGTCGGGGATGAAGCCTTTCAGGAGTGAAATGAAGATGTTGGACAGTACCAACACGAAGGTGGTGGCCAGGCCCATCGACATGCCGTTGATGGCACTGGTGGTGGTGGCTAAGGTAGGGCAGCAGCCCAACAGCAGCACCAGGATGGGGTTTTCTTTGATGAGGCCTTTGGTAAAGGTTTGCAGGTTGTTACTCATTGTCTTGTCCTCCTTCCGTTTCGTTGTTCATATATTGAGCCTTGTTGGCCTCGAAGGCCTTGTAGGCCTTGTCGACGGCTTTCGAGAAGGCTCTTGAGGTGATGGTGGCTGCCGTGATGGCATCAACGTCGCCGCCATCCTTGGTGACCGTCAGTTTGTAGTCGGCAGGGTTCTTGTCGACAAACTGGTCCTTGAACTTGCCGGTCATGTTGGCACCAAGGCCGGGGGTCTCGCTGTGCGACAACACCGAAGTGCCTTTGATGGTGCCGTTGGCCAGGAAGCCGACCATCATGTCAATCTTGCCGCCAAAGCCTCCTTCGCTGGTCTTGACAGCGGCACCTTGGAAGTTGCCGCTGGCATCGTAGGCGAGGGTGCAGGGGAATGACAGGTCGGTGCCTTCATAGTTGTATCTCAGTGTGTCAGCCTTGTAGGTGACGTTTTCCAAAGGAAGGACGGCTTTGATGGCTGCCTCGTTCTTCTTCTGGTCGACCTCAGCGATGGCGTCCTTGGTCATGCCGTACACCAGGCCGAGCACGCCACCCGACACCGCTGTGATGACGAGCAGGGCGACGACCATATTGATTAATGTGGATTCTTTCTTCTTAGCCATGGCGTTTACTTTTTAGAGGGTTTGACGACTCCGAACACTTCGGTCTTGAAGGCCTTGTTGATGAGCGGCGTGAGGGCGTTCATAATCAGGATGGCGAACGACACGCCTTCGGGATAGGCACCCCACAGACGGATAACAACGGTGATGACACCGATGCCGAAGCCGAACAGGATTTTGCCTTTCGTCGTCATGGGTGAGGTCACCATGTCGGTTGCCATGAAAAAGGAACCGAGGATGAGACCGCCATAGACGATGTGATACCACGGGGCGATGTACTGTGTCGGGTCGACAAGATGGCAGATGCCTGTGAAGACGAACACGGTGAGCAGGATGCTCAGCGGCGTGGCGATGTCGATGACCTTGCGGCAGATGAGGTAGATGGCACCCAGCAGCAGGGCAATGGCGCAGACCTCACCGAAGGCACCGCCTCGGTTGCCCAGCACCATATCAAGGAACTGCATATCGCCAGCTTCGGCCAACGAGCCCACACCGGCTTCCTTAAGGATGCCAAGCGGGGTGGGACCCGTGACAGCGTCAGCAAAGAAGCCCTTCTCGAAGATGGGGGCGGCCTGCGGCCAAGTGGTCATGGCCGTCGGGAACGACACAAGCATGAACACACGGCCTACCAAAGCCGGGTTGAAGGGGTTTTTGCCCAAACCACCAAAGGCCATCTTGCCGATGCCGATAGCCACCACTGCACCTACGATAACCATCCAGATGGGAAGGTTGGCAGGCACGTTGAAGGCCAGCAGCAGACCCGTCAGGGCGGCTGAGCCGTCGTTGATGGTCAAGGGACCTTTGATGAGGTATTTCTGAATAAGCCATTCTGTCAGCATGCAGGCACCCACCGAGACGATGGTCAGCCTAAGGGCATACCAACCGAAATAGTAAACGGCCACAAGCAAGGCGGGAACCAATGCGAGAAGAACACGGAACATGATCTTCTGCGTGTTTTCCGTCGAATGCACATGCGGCGAACCGGATATTGTGTATTTGTTCATTGTTGAATTGTTGATTGTTTATTCGTTTAATTGTTGGTCGTAGGGACGCATCGAATGCGTCCGTTAATCATTGTTTTTTGCGGACGCACGCGATTGTGGACGCACGCGGTGCGTCCCTACAAACGTCATTTCTGGTTTCTTGCACGGATGATGGCACCGGTCTTGGCTTTACCGTAACGGATGTAGTCAAGCAGCGGGATGTTGGCGGGACAGGTGAACTCACAAGAGCCGCATTCGATGCAGTCCATGATGTGGTTGGCCTCTGTCTCGTCGAAGTTGTTCTGCTTGGCCAGCTTGTGGAGCAGGAAGGGCTGCAAGCCCATGGGGCAGGCACCGGCACAGCGTCCGCAGCGGATGCAGTTGGTCTGGCGACGGTCTTGTGCCTCGTCGAGGGTCATCAGCAGGATGCCCGAGGTGCCTTTCATGGTGGGGAAGCTGGTGACTGATACCGATTTACCCATCATGGGACCGCCGTTGATAACGTCGGTGATGTCATTTGGCAGTCCGCCAGCAGCCTCAATGAGGAGGTCGGCAGGGACACCGAAACGTACACGGAAGTTGCTGGGTTTCTTGACCGACTTGCCCGTGACGGTGACGATGCGCTCAATCAAGGGCTTGTTCTTTTGAACAGCTTCATAGATGGCGTAGGTTGAGGCCACGTTGACCACGACGCAACCCGTCTCAATAGGCAGCTTGCCCGACGGCACCTCGCGACCCGTGATGGCCTTGATGATTTGCTTCTCGCCGCCTTGAGGATATTTGGTCTTCAAGGGCTGGACGGTGATGCCGGCATATAGGTCTTTATGTTCGTTGATGGTCTTTTCAAGCAATTCCACTGCTTCCATCTTGTTGGCCTCGATGCCGATGATGCCTTTGTCAGTGTTGACGGCTTTCATCAAGATTTTCACACCCATCAGGAACTCTTGCGTTTTTTCGAGAAGGAGACGGAAGTCGCAGGTCAGGTAAGGCTCGCACTCAGCGGCATTGATGATGATGTATTCGGCTTTCTTGCCGTCGGGAACCATCAACTTGACATGAGTGGGGAAGGTGGCTCCACCCATGCCGACGATGCCGCATTCTTTCACTTTGTCGATGATTTGCTTGGCATCAAGCTTGATATCGGTGAGCAGCTCGTCGGTTTCAATGATGCCCTCTGCCCATTCGTCTTGTTCTTCACGGTCAATGAAGACGGCTGGTTTATAATAACCAGTATGGTCCATCACCACATCAATCTTGGCGACGGTGCCCGTGGCAGGCGAGTGGACGTTGGCTGAGATAAAGCCCTTGGCTGTGCCGATGAGTTGCCCCGTCAGCACGCGGTCGCCTTTGTTGACGATGCATTCAGCCGGTGCACCAAGGCATTGCCCCAAGGGGACGATGAGCTGCTTGGGCATCGGAAAGTCTTGTATGGGCTGGTGTGCCGAGAGTTTGTTCTCTTCAGGATGCACGCCGCCTCTTGGAAAAGTCTTTAACGGGTTCATGCTGTGACAGTGTTTTCGGGTTTGACTTCAGTTACGGGTGCTTCAGCTTTGGGTGTCGGGAAATTGATGGCGTGGATGGAGCCGCGTGGACACACTTTCACGCACTTGCCACAGGCTTTGCACTTGGCGGGGTCGATGTAGGCGAGGTTGCCGCGCATCTCAATGGCTTCGAAGGGACATTCCTTCAAGCACTTCTGGCAGCCAATGCAGCCTGCTGAACAGTTCTTGACAACCAAGGCACCTTTGTCGGTGTTGGAGCAGCACACATACACGCGGCGGTCTTTCTTGCCACGGGGACGGATTTCGATGATGCCGCGTGGGCAGGTGCGGGCGCAAACGCCGCAACCGACACACTTGTCGGGGTCGACAACGGGAAGTCCTGTCTCCTTGTCGATGTGCAAGGCGTCGAAGTTGCACTTTTTCACGCAATCGCCAAGCCCTAAGCAGCCTTTCGAGCAACCACCTTCGCCTGCATACAGCGTGGTGGCGAAGGCGCAGATGTCGGCACCTTCGTAATGCACTTTGGCGGGTGAGTTCTGGCAACTGCCGTTGCAGCGCACCACCGCAATCTTTGGCTCAAAGGCAGTGGCAGTCAGTCCGAGGACAGCAGCCACTTTGCCCATGTCGGTGCCAGGACAGGCGAGACCGTCGATGTTGCCTTTTTCGGCAGCTTGTTTCACGCAGGCTTCGGCCAAGGCACGGCAACCCGCGAAACCGCAGCCACCGCAGTTGGCACCAGGCAGGCAAGCCTCCGCTTCGTCAATCAAGGGGTTCTCTTCTACCTTGAACTTCTGTGCCACGAAGTACAGAATCACTGAAAGCACACCGCCCAGGATTCCGAGAACCACGAGGGAAATAAGTAAAGTATTACTCATCAGAATAGAATTTTGAGTTTGTTTTCGATTTTAGAACCTGCAAAAATACGGATTCTCTTTTTTTTGACAAAAGAAAATTTTCGGTTTTTTATTCGATGCGATACTCGAACTTTTGCTTGAGTTTGTCGCGACGTAGGTATAACACTATATAATAAGGTATGAGCGCGATGATGCTGATGAGCGCTGCAATGCCTTCGTTCAGCCCGAGGCCGAGACAGACAAACAGCACAGCCAACAGCAAAAGGATGGGGATGAGGTAGGCCAGCACCGCCGCCTTGTTGCCCTGCCCGATAGCCATTTTCACGTTGACTTTCTGCATCAATTGGAATGTCTGTCCTTTGGGACGCGGTACGGTGAGAATCTTTTCAGCCTGTTCTCCCATGCCACAAGCGCTTTTGGCGTGACATGCAGCGCAGGCACTTTGTGCCAGTATCTTGATTTCCAGTTCGTCGTCGGTGATTTTCGTAATCACCCCTTCATGTGTGATGGTGTCTGTGTTGCTCATGATGGTGATGGTGTCATTTTCTGCTGCAAAACTACAAATATTTCGTTGTTGTACCAAAAACCACTATTTTTGCAAGTTGAATTTTTCGATAAATGGAGAATAGAGACAAGAAAACCGGCAAACTTAACAAATGGCTGACAGCCAAGATGGATGCGCTGAGGACTTGGTACAACCGCGATGAGAACTTCTTGCGTGTGGTTCGTTTCCCGGGCACCAAACTGCCCCTCCTTGACGTAGTGATTGACTTTTTCAAGTCATTCACCAAGGGGCGTACCGTTGACCGTGCCGCTGGTGTGGCGTTCAATTTCTTTGTAGCCCTCTTCCCTTTGATTCTCTTCTTCTTCACCTTGATTCCCTACATCCCTATTCCGCATCTTTACGAAAGGGTGATGATGGTCTTGGACGACTTTTTCATTCCCTCTGGTACATTGGATTATGTGAAAGATACCATTGACGGCATCATGAACCAGCACCATGGTGGCATCATGTCGTTGAGTGTCGTCCTCTGTCTGGTCTTCGGCTCCAGTGGGATAGTGGCCATCTTCAACGGTTTCCGCAATGTGTATGACGACTTTATCAGTAACAAGGAATTAGGCTTTATGGGCTGGATTGTCCAGCGTGTCTTTGCTGTCGTCATGTTGATTGTGTTGGGAGTCTTGGTTGTCGTCTCTATCCTGCTGATTTCATTGGGAGGGACGGTGTTGAATTATTTGGTCGTTCACGAAATACTGATAGGCGGGTCGTTCGCCTTCTTCCTGTTCAGTGTGTTGCGCTGGGTGATTGGTGTTTTTGCCTTGAGTCTTGGATTGGCCATACTTTATTATTTCGGCAATGTTCCCTTTAAGGAGCATTATCGTGTAGAGCGTAAACGGACTTCGGCAAGCGGTAAGAAAAGCTACCGCAATTTTGTGGTTTTCAGCCCGGGAACCATACTCGCCACCACATTGTTCGTTTTGGGTATGGTGGCGTTCAACATTTATATTTCCAAATTCTCGAGCTATAATGTGCTGTATGGCTCTATCGGAACGTTGATTATCCTTTTGCTGTGGATTTGGATTGTCGCCATCCTGATTTTGGCTGGCAACGACTTGAACTCGGGCATTCGTAGAAAGGCGGACAAATTGAGCTGTTCAGAAGATGCCAACCGCCGCCGCGAGATTGTCATAGAGGATTTGCTGAAGCATATCAAGGCCTACCAGTCGGCTAACGAGACACGCCTGCAAAAAATTGAAACCATCCAAAAGAACATCGAAGAGCAGAACGTGCTGATTCAGAATTTGGAAGAAGAAGTGAGGAACAAAGAAATGATTATAAAGGCTTACGAGGAATATGTGGAGCAGGAAAGAAAACACTCGAATGAGCAATACTCTATAGCCGATAAAGACAATAATGGAAAGCTGTAAGTCATGGGAATCGTAGCGCGACAGAGCATCAAAGGAACGATAGCCACCTACATCGGAGTGGCGGTAGGCGTTATCACTACCTTCTTTATTCAGACAAAAGCCCTTCGGCCCGAACAAATCGGACTCATCGACATCCTGCTGCAATGCTCGCTGCTGTTTGGCGGTCTGGCCCAGTTGGGCACCAACTCGTCCGCTATGCGCTATTACCCCTTTTTCAAGGACGAGGAGCACCGCGACCATGGTTTCTTTGGCTGGACCCTGTTGGTGCCGCTCATTGGGTTCGTCTTTTTCTTGACGATGTTCTTTTTATTCAAGGGGGCTATTGTAAGCTTTTTTACGAAAGACGTTGAGACAGGTGCAGAACTGTTTGCTAAATATGTCAACTTTGTTATCCCCTTGGCATTTTTCATGCTCTATATCGCTGTCTTTGAGACCAACAGCAACCTGCTTTTGCGCATCGTTCTGCCCAAGTTTGTACGCGAGGTGGGATTACGCGTGGGAACTATGGCCATCTATCTGCTTTACTACTTTAATGTTATAGGTTTCGATGGCGTCATTGTTTCATTCTGCATCCTATACGGCTTAGCTACCTTGATTAACGTGGTCTATTTGCTTTCGTTGAAGCGAGTCTCTTTCAAGATTGAGTGGGATTACATCACACCCCAGCTGAAACGTGATTTCCTATTCTACACCTTATTTATGATAACGGCGGCTTTAGCAGGCAATGTCATTCCTATGCTCAGCAAGTTTTTCGTGGCAGGCAAGACGGGGTTCCATCTGGCGGGTGTGTTCACCATTGCCACCAACATTGCTGCGCTGGTTGAGATGCCGTATCGCTCGTTGGGGGCCATCTCGCGTCCCCATATCTCCGATGCGATGGCCAAGCAGGACGTGAAGCAAGCCGACATCTTGTGTAAGACCGTGGCTTTGCATCAGTTTATAGCGGGCTCCTTCGTGTTTTTCCTTATATGGACCAATATCGACTTTCTCTTTGACTTGCTGCCTAACGGCGAGATATATCGTCTTGGTAAATGGGCTGTGCTGTTGCTTTCAATGAGCAGGCTCGTTTATTCCACACTTGGCGTAACAACAACGGTGCTGAGTTATTCAAAGTATTACTATTACTCTTTGATATTCACCGTCTTGTTGGCGGCAATGTCCATTGGTTTGAATACCTGGCTGGTTCCTAAGCTGGACATCAACGGAGGTGCTTTGGCCAATGTGGTGTCCTACGTAATCTATTACGCTTTGCTCATGGCTTTCATTAAATGGAAAATCGGGGTGAATCCGTTTTCCACGAAAATGCTGCCTGTGGTGGCGGTGGTATTGCCTTTGTTTGTTCTCAACTGGCTCTGGAGCATTACCCTGACTGGTTGGTTTGCAGGCTTGTTTGGAACCCCTATTTTTGGCCTGGCACTTGATGCCGCATTGAAGTCAATGCTCTTTGTTGTCATGGGTCTTGCATCCCTTTACAAGATGAAAGTTTCGCCGTCGGTAAACGATTTGATCAATCGATTCCTGAAACTGTTTCCCACCTCAAAAAGAAGGTAACTAATTGAGATTAAGTCTGGTCTTGAATACCTCACGTTGGGTTTGTATTTCAATCAGATAGAGCGACGGTGCATAGTCGTGCAAGGACAGTTCCACACGTCTGCAGGGCTCGGTCGTCTTGTTGGTGAGGCATTGACCCTGCAGGTCAAACAGCCTGACGCAAATAATGTCTTCCGCTTCAATAAACACTTTGTCGTGTGCAGGGTTAGGGTACACCGCAATGGGCAAAGCCTGATGGTCGTCAACATCGAAGAATCCCGCGTTGATGATGAGTTCCTGTTCGGTATAGCCGCAGCCGTTCCAGGCACGCACTTTCAGCGTTGCTGTTCCAGGTGTGGTGACCCAAAGGGTGCAATGGGTGCCTGTGGTGTCCATCGTCCAGTCGGCATCCTCAAGAATCCATTCATAATGTGTGGCAAACTCCACGGAGTCAATTG
>JAILDR010000091.1 GCA_024689285.1 Bacteroidales bacterium
GTGCATCTTGAGCTGTTCTGCCTGCTGCAAGCTGTCGATGAGCTCGATGGTGGCGATGTCCTGTCCAGCATCAGTGACGCTAGTCAAACCGACCGCCATGCAGTTCTCTTGTGCCTTGAGCAGGGCCTGGATGCTTTGGGCAGTCTCCATCTTAGGCACCAAGGCTTTGGCGGCATCGGCGAGATTGTCTAACAACACACCCGTGCATCGACCCTCTTTGACGATAGCCATACCGCCATCCATCTTTGTGTTTGCATCGATGTTGGCAAGGGCAAGAACCTCCTTGGAAACCAATACTGCATGACCATCCACGCGGGTCAGCAGGACTTTCTTGTCGGGGAAGGCTTCTGCAAGCTTTTCGTTATCAGGGAACTCGGCCACTTTCCAAAGGTTCTGGTCCCAGCCGCGACCCAAGAGCCATTCGGCAGGGTAGAGGCTGTCGTGCACCTTGAGGCGTTCGATGACCTCGTCGTATGACTGGCAGCCTTTCAGGTCGGCCCAGCGGACAAGGTTCTCGCCGTAGCCAGTGAAGTGGCTGTGTCCGTCCATGAAGCCGGGATACACTGCATCGCCTTGGGCATCAATGTTTTCCTTGGCGGCGTATTGGCTCATGATGGTCTCTTCGTCGCCGACGGCGACAAACTTGCCGTCTTTCACGGCAAAGGCTTGGGCTTTGGAGAAGTCGTTGTCTACGGTATAGATGTTGGCATTGTGGACGACAAGGTCGACGGGCGTTTTCTGTTTGCAGGCAGTCATGAAGGTCAAAATTGAGGCGATGAACGCTAAGGTTATGTGTCTTGTAAATGTTTTCATGGTTCGTTTTCTATGAATAAAGCGGCAAAAATAGTGAAAACAGCCTTACAGCCATTCCACTTTTCCGCTTTGAAGATTGTAGAAAGCCGCAACGACTTCAGCCCCAACATGATGGACGATTTCGTCCTCTTCGATCAGTTGTGCCATCTTTTGGGCGTGACGGCGTGCGTTGTCGTCGATACAGCAACCCGAGTTGATTGAAGGCTTGATGCGTTTGGCTAAATCCAGGATATGGCCGGGCAAGTCACCACCTTGGCAGGTGGCCGTGACGGCACCACAGGCGGCGTGTCCCATGACCACCACCAAAGGCGTTTCCAGGTGCTCGACGGCATACTCAATGGAACCGAGCACTTCCTCGTCCACGATGTTGCCCGCGTTACGGATGACGAAGAGGTCGCCAAGCTTTTGGTCGAAGATGATTTCGGGTGACACGCGGCTGTCGGAGCAGCATAGTACCACAGCGAAGGGATGCTGACCTGTGCTGAGCTGCTCCCGTTGTATTGCATAGTCGTCTTTTGGTGTCAAGTCACCCGAAACAAATCGGGCGTTACCTGCTTTGAGTAGGTCTAAGGCTTGTTTTGAATCTGTTTTCATAGTAATTCTCCTTTTAAAAAATGAAATAATCCCATATAAACTATACCTTTTGCATCGGTATAGGTGGCGATGTTTACAATAAATTCCGAATTGGAACCAATTTTATTCTGATTTTTCTGTAATATCACAA
This sequence comes from Bacteroidales bacterium, assembly GCA_024689285.1. The sequence continues at coordinate 1,538 of JAILDR010000091.1, forward strand.
TAAATTCCGATTTAACTACTATTTCTATTCTGATTTTTCTGCAAAATTACAGTAAATTCCGAATTGATTCACAAAATATCCTGCGCAATCCAAGCGCAAGCTTCGGCTAAGGGATGCTTGTCTGTGCATATTGCTTTGGGGCCTTAAAATCTTAAAATGTCCTCCTCTGAATCGGAGAAGGCATTGGAACGTTCCAATTGGAATTGCATAGTGTCAAAGTTTTCTGCTTGCAGTTGTGAACTGAATTGGCGTAAGCGGCTTATGGCGCGGATAAGCACTGTTGGGTCGCTTTGACGGGTCAGTTTCCGCAAGGCATCAAGATAATCAGTCCTGAACACGGTAGGGATGATGATTTTCGATTCGTTGGCATGGGTTAGCTCGGCGTTCATCATGATACGTGAGATACGACCATTGCCATCATCAAAAGGATGTACTTCACTGATCATGAACACCATGAAAACGGCTTTCGCAAAGGGCGACCTGAGGGCCTGATAGAAATTGAATCCTTTTTTCAAGGTTCCTCTGACGAGTTCGTAGTCAACGAAATGGCTATTTCCTGCACGATTGTTCTGCATCTTGAATAACCCTGGATGCTTTTCAAGGCGAGCTGATAACAATTTTCTGTGTCTTGATTGAAGGAGGTCGATTAGTTCCTCGGCGGAGTTGGGAGTAATGGACATTTCACTTCGGTCGGCAACAATGGCGAATGTACCCAGCATGTCGTGGGAATCCTCATTCCTCGATGGCATCGGCTGGTTGGTCTCAATGATTTGTCTGGCGTCGTCGATGGTGAATTCCGTCCCTTCTATATAGTTGGAGAAATAACTCTCGAAGAAAGCAAAATTGCGGTAGGATTGACCAGTGAGATTGCCTTCTGGGATGGAGGCGAACACATCTGCATTAAGGGCAGAAAACAGCGTTTGGAAAAGCTCGTAACGATGAGGATCGTATGGCTCTCCGAAAACCCTGGCCATCGCCAATGGGGAAGTGAGAACTTTTGAGTCGCGGGTCGAAAGCAAAGCGCCGATGATTTTGTCCAATCGGGCATATTCATCGTCCATTTCCAATCGTTCCGCCAGCATTCGTGCTTTGTCGCGCAAAGCATTGATGGCAATTTCGCCATTGATGCGAATCACTTTCTCCAAGCGGTCTTCAATGGCAGATTGAGGCAGACATTTCGCGTTCTCCTTTTTTTGATAGGCCGTTTGCAGGTTCTCCAAAAATGCCCTTTCGGGGCAGGCAATGTATAACCCATTGACAAAAGGTGTGTCTTCTGGCTGTCCTGAAGGTCCTTCCAACAAATGGACGACGAGGCCTGGCAATTTGACCTTTTTTGTGTATTTGTAGGTTAGGAAAAAATCTCCCGTATCGGTCGGCTTCATTGTAAAAGCGGAGCGATGGCTGACTACGGCCTCAGGAAACAGTCGGCCCAAAACGAGGAAGAGGTTCCTTCGCACAATGGTTTCATTGGACTCGTTCAGATTGGAGGTGTAGATTTTCGGCACCACTTTTCTGACAAGCCCATTTTTCACCAAATCCGACAGATAGTAGGAATACTTCTTGTCGCCATTGGCCACCAAGATTTCAGGCAGTTTTTTGTTGCTTTTCGGAAAATTTTCCATTTTCATTTCAAATTTGCGCAAAAATACGGAAAATTCTCCATTTTTAATCAGTTATTTCTGAAAATTTTCCATTTTATGTGAGAGTTATCAGAAATTTTTCCGTTTTCACAAAATCTCCCGTGCAATCCAAGCGCAAGCTTCGGCATCGGCTAAGGCGTTATGATGGTTGACCAAATTGAAGCCGCAGGCCGCAGCCACAGTGTGCAGTTGGTGGTTTGGAAGCATTTTTCCGAAGTGTTTGCGCGAGGCGCGGCAGGTGCAATAGAACTGGTAGTCGGGGTAATCCATCTGGTAGCAGCGCATCACGGCCTTGAGGCAACCCTCGTCGAAGGGACTGTTGTGCGCTACGAGAGGTAGGCCCTCGATAAGCGGCTCAATCTTCTCCCAAACGTATGGAAACACGGGCGCATCCTCGGTGTCGGCCTTGGTAATACCGTGAACCATAGTGTTCCAATAGAGGTAATAATTGGGCTCGGGCTGGATGAGGGAATAAAACGAGTCTACAAACTCGCCCTCTTTTACAATCACCACGCCGACGCTGCACACGCTGGTGCGCTCGTTGTTGGCGGTCTCGAAGTCTATGGCGGCGAAGGAGTTCATTTCTTGCTGTAATTGTTCCACATCCGTTTCACCATGCCTGCTATTTCCTTCCGCAGCCAAAGCGGTTCCATTACCTCAAGCGCATCGCCGTTCCAAAGGAGTTCTTGTTGGAAGTCGAAGGTGGGGCGCACCTCAACGGAGAAGATGCTGTATTCGTCCGTATGCACCAGCTCCTTTTGTGAAGGATGCAAGGGTAGGGAACGCAGGTAGTTGGCTTGGTTGGCGCTCACTTTCAGCTTCACGGTCTCGATGGGGCAATCCTCGTTGCGAATGATACCGAAACAGCCTTTGAAGTAGTTCTCTGGACTGAATTTCTTGGGGTATTTGAAGGTCTCCTCCGACAGCTGGGCTTCTTGTACGCGATCTAAGGAATAGATTCGGATTTTGTCTTCATAGACGCTGTCGCCCACCATATACCACCGCTGCCGGAATAGCTTCACGCAATAGGGTGCCACGGGGAAGGTGTGCTCGTTTTCGCTCCAATAGCCTTTGTAGGTGATTTCCAGCAAACGGTTTTTCTTCATCGCTTCCATGACGGTGGCAAGGAAGTCTTGGCCCGATGGGATGCTTTCCAACAGGATGCGGTCGCTGAGGGCTTTGTTGTCCAACAGCGTGTTGTTGACCGACATGGTGCTGAGCAGCCAGCGTTGCAGGCTTTCGTCCTCAAGCACCTCGCGGTTCTCGATGTAATAGCGGTCGTCGCTCTTGTCGCATAGTATGACGAGTCCGAACATATCTTCCACCGCGTTCTTCCAAGTGTGGAACGTGCGGCGCGGAATCTCCAGACCCTCGCTCAAATCGGTATCGAGCCACCGACGGTTGATTTCCTTCAGCGTGATTTTCTTGGCGTGGTAGAGCGTCTCTACGAGCCAGACGTATTTGTTGATTTGGTTTTTGGACATGGTTTTTAGTTTTTCTGATTGATAAGGTTTACCACCACCTTCACCATCACATCTTTTTCCTCAGGTTTGCTCTCTGCAATCATCAAGGTCAGTGCGACTAAGGTGTTGTCGGCAAGACGTTTGCTGCCGTCCTCGCGGTAGAGAATGCCGTTATTGTTGAGGAACCACAGGAACAGCGTTGCGGCAATGCGTTTGTTACCGTCGCTGAACGAATGGTTCTTGGTGACGAGATACAGCAGCATGGCCGCTTTCTCTTCCACGCTCGGATATAGGTCTTCACCTCCAAAAGTCTGATAGATTTGACCAATACTGCTTTTGAAAGAGTCGTCTTTCTCATTGCCGAACAGCGAACTGCCGCCGAACTTCTCGCGTAATGCCGCTATGGCTTGCATGGCGTTGTCGTAAGTCGCCTGAAACTTCTCCTCTTGGGTGGTTTCTTTTACGCCCAAGCGTTGATAATCATAATCGTCAAGCGTGTCAAGGGCGTAGGTGTAATCCACGACAATGTCAAACAAGGCTTGGTTCTCTTCGTTTTTCAGCAAGGGCTGGTTTTGCAGCGTCCGACCCACCATTTGCACCAATTGCCGCAGTTCTCCAATCTGGTTTCGGCGAATCTTCTCATTCACGGCATAGCCTTTCAGCAGATAGTCTTTCAGCACTTTGTTGGCCCATTGGCGGAACTGCACACCGCGTTGGCTTTTCACGCGATAGCCTACGGAAGTTATTACTTCAAGATTGAAATACTCGACATCGTGCGTTTGAGTTTTTCCTTCCATAGCACCATGTTGAGTGGTAGTCGCAAATTTTGCGACCACCACTGAACCTGACAATTCTTCCTTAAGAGCATTGTTGATATGTTTGCTGATGGTTTTGTAATCACGGTCAAATAGAACTGCTATTTGATGGCGCGTTAGCCATAGCATTTCATCCTCTAGTCTGACATCAATGGCAGTCTGTCCGTTGTCGGTTTGGTATATGACGATTTGGTTTTCCATGGGGCGGTTTTATGCGGCAAAGATAACAAAAACATTGTGCTGTATTAATGCACAGTCAAAACTTTTGTAAGCCAACCTCTTTTTTGAATGGAATGGGCATACCCTGTCAGCTCTTTGCGAAGCTCAGGTTGAAGCGAAGTGTATCGGATGCAGGCTGTAAGCCAATCAAGAAGGACTTGACGATAAGCTTCATCTTTGTATTCGATGCGTGCGGAAGCCTCGCTTCGTTGGTCGTTGAGGATTAAACTAAGCCGATTGCGCCTTTGCTCAACGGTGATGCTCCTTCCTTGGTTGTCAACAATCATCAAGTTGGAGCTTACTTGGGCGGATTCGCAATCGAACGGGAATGGTCGTTTTTGCCGTACCACCTCTTTAAGGAAAGCATACATGAAGACGCGCCCCATGCCGTGCTCATCCTTGTGACTGAGCAGGTGGGCGATAGTGGCAGTGTCAATGGTTTTGCTGTGCATCATTACGGAACTCAACTTTGATTTCATATTAAAAATCACGGCAATAGATGAAGTCAGTGATGGCGAAGTCGGTGTGGTCGAACAGGTTGTGGAAAGCTTGTATCAAGTGCAGGTCTTTGGTCAGTTCCTGGTCGAGGCCTTCGTTCCAGTTGGGCGGTGGACAATTCATCCCGATAAATTCGTCAAAGTCGTTGGAATCAGGATCGTCGTTCCCTCTCAATTGGAGAGGAAAGGACACACCGTATTCATACAGCAGGTTCCATCCTGAATCCTGCAAAGCATTCCAAAGCTCTTGTCGGTTCTCGCCTTGCACGGGGTGCAATGCCGGATAGTCATTGCTGAGATAGCAGCAGGCCTCGACCTCCACATCTTCACCAAAACCTTTATTGGCTTCATACACAGCGTGGGCTTTGTCGAACATTTCACGCAAGGCTTCGCGCATCGCATCGTTGAAGGCGATGATGTCGGGCAGCAACAAATCCTGATGTTGCAGCACACGATGGTTGATGATGTGTTTCCTGACTTCGATAAGACTACGCTCATCAGTAAAGTCGTGGTCTTTGCTCCAACACCCGTCATACGACAT
>JAILDR010000114.1 GCA_024689285.1 Bacteroidales bacterium
GTTCGGTCAAATGCTTAATCCTGTAGGTGAACAAAGCGATTTGGCCTTCTGCTGAACCAGTATCGGCAGCGCTCTTGCCGTATTGGCTGAAAATCTCTGATTTCTTTTCTGCAGTTAAATACATAATTCTCTTCTTTTTACGTAAATTTGTTGTTCAAAACGGGCTGCAAAGATACGACTTTTTTGGATAGCAGGTAGTGTTTTGAAGAAAATTTTTACAAATGACATCATTTCAGCTTCTTATACCCATACACGGCGAGGTCGCCCAGTTCTTCCTCGATGCGGAGCAACTGGTTGTATTTGGCCATGCGGTCGGAGCGGCTCAGCGAGCCGGTCTTGATTTGTCCGCTGTTGGTGGCCACGGCGATGTCGGCGATGGTGGCGTCCTCAGTCTCGCCCGAGCGGTGGCTGGTGACGGTGGTGTAGCCGTGACGGTGGGCCATGTCGATGGCATCCAAGGTCTCGCTCAACGAGCCGATTTGGTTCACCTTAATTAATATAGAGTTGGCGCAACCGAGCTGAATGCCCTTCGAGAGGAAGTCGACGTTGGTGACGAAGAGGTCGTCGCCGACGAGCTGGCAGCGGCTGCCGATGCGGTCGGTGAGTTTCTTCCAGCCGTCCCAGTCTTCTTCGCCCATGCCGTCCTCGATGGAGTCGATGGGGTATTTGTTGATGAGTTCCTCGAGGAAGTCAACCTGCTCGTCTGAGCTGAAGCGCTTGCCGTTGGGGTCTTTCTTTGTGCCGTTCTTAAGCTCACGATAGTCGTAGAACCACTTGCCGTCGACTTTGTAAGCGAATTCAGAGGCGGCGCAGTCCAAGGCAATCTTCACGTCCTTGCCGGGCTCATAACCGGCGGCCTTGATGGCTTCGCAGATGATGGAGAGCGCATCTTCGGTGTCGTTAAGGGCAGGGGCGAAGCCACCTTCGTCGCCAACGGCGGTAGAGAGGCCGCGTTTCTTCAAAAGCTTGGCCAGGGTGTGGAACACCTCGGCACCCATGCGCAGGCCCTCGCGGAAGCAAGGAGCACCCACAGGACGGATCATGAACTCTTGGAAAGCGATAGGGGCATCGCTGTGCGAGCCGCCGTTGATGATGTTCATCATCGGGACGGGCAGGGTGTAGGTGTTGGTGCCGCCGATGTAGCGGTAGAGCGGGATGTCCAAATAATTGGCGGCTGCTTTGGCCACGGCCAACGAGACGCCGAGGATGGCGTTGGCGCCAAGGTTCGACTTGGTCTTAGTGCCGTCCATTTTCAACATTTTTTGGTCGATGGCGCGTTGGTCGAGGGCCGACATGCCGATGATTTCGGGGGCGATAATCTTGTTGACGTTGTCAACGGCTTTCAGGGTACCCTTGCCGTTGTAACGATTATTGTCGCCATCGCGCAGTTCGAGGGCTTCGTGTTCGCCTGTCGAGGCACCTGAAGGCACAGAGGCGCGACCCATCACGCCACATTCCAAAGTAACATCCACTTCAACCGTGGGGTTGCCGCGAGAATCAAGGATTTCGCGAGCGATGATTTTCTCAATGTACATGTTCTTAATGATTTAAATTATTCTTAATTGTGATAGTGAAACTCAATAACTTCAATGATAAAGCAAACTATGAACGGCAGGATAAATCTCAGCATAGGTCCCAAGTGACTCCATAGCATCATTCAGGTTCTGTGATTGTAACGGCTTCGTTTTCTGTTAGTTCGTAACTCATAATGCGTTCTTATTACCCTGCAAAAATAACACTTTTTCTGAAACTGCACTCAAAATAATAATCCCGTTTCTTCAGCCTCTCGATGAACTCCAATCATTTCCTCAAATTCTGCCTCGGAGATGATGGGAACGCCCAAAGCCTCGGCCTTTTTGCGTTTCTCAGGCCCCATCTTGTCGCCGGCTAGCACGTAGTCGGTTTTTCCTGAGATGCTTCCTGAGTTTTTGCCGCCGTAGGCCTCGATGGTCTCCTTGATGCCGTCGCGGGAGTAGTTGGCGAACACCCCGCTCACCACAAAGGTCTTTCCTGCCAAAAGCTGCTCTTTGCCGGAAGCGGCTTGCTCGGTCATGGCAAATTGCAAACCGGCTTGTTTCAAGCGGTTGACGATGTTGATGTTGCGCTCGTCATCGAAGAAGTTTCTTACAGACAGGGCAATCTTTTCTCCAATCTCGTTGATTTCGGTCAACTCTTCCACGCTGGCTCTGATGATGTGGTCGATGTCGTGCAAGGCTTTGGCCAGTACTTTGGCCACCGACTCGCCCACAAACTTGATGCCCAAGGCAAACAGCACCCTTTCGAACGGTACGGATTTCGACTTCTCCAAGGCATCCAAAATGTTCTGAGCGGTTTTTTCCTTGAAGCTAACCTTGCGCGTGGCCACGGGCATCAGGCTGAACTCGTCCTCGATGGTGATGGTTTTCTCCAAACCGTAGAGTTTTTCGTAAGAAAGATCATATAAATCAGCAACGTTGCAGACGAGGCCTTCTTCATACAGCAGTTCCACCTTGCCTTCGCCGAGGCTCTCGATATTCATGGCCTTGCGCCCTATGAAATGCTCGATGCGCCCGCGGATTTGTGGCGGACAACCCGAACTGTTGGGGCAATACCAGGCGGCTTCGCCTTCATTCTGCACCAAAGCGCTTCCGCAAATCGGGCAGGTTTTGACGAACGCTACCGGCTTTGCGCCTGGCTGGCGTTTGTCTATATTCACGCCGATAATCTTCGGGATGATTTCTCCGCCTTTCACCACGGTTACGGTGTCGCCGTAATGCAGGTCGAATTGGCGGATGAAGTCTTCATTATTTAAGGTGGCGCGTTTTACGGTCGTTCCCGCCAATTGAACTGGAGCCAAATTCGCCACAGGGGTAATTGTTCCATGTCGCCCCACTTGGAAATCAACGCTTTGCAGCTCGGTCTCCACTTCCTCTGCCTTGAATTTGTAGGCGATGGCCCATTTCGGCGATTTGGCCGTAAAGCCCAAAGCCTGTTGCTGCGCATAGCTGTTGACTTTCAGCACGATGCCGTCGATGGCGAAGGGCAGCTCGTGGCGTTTCACGTCCCAATAGTCGATAAACTCAAAGATGTCGTCGATGGTCTTGCAAAGGGCCATGAAGTTGGAGACGTTGAAGCCCCATTTCTTGGCGGCCTGCAGGCTTTGGTAGTGCGTTTGGTAGCGGTCTTCCAAGTGGTCCATCATCATGTAGTAGCAGTAGTTGTCCAGCCGTCGCCGTGCCACTTCCTTTGAGTCCTGTAGTTTAAGCGTACCAGCGGCGGCGTTGCGCGGGTTGGCAAAGAGGTCGTCGCCGGCTTCCGCACGGGCTTCGTTCAAGCGGTTGAAGCTCACGAAGGGCATCACAATCTCGCCGCGCATCTCGAAGAACCCGGGATAGTCGCCGTGAAGCTTTAAGGGTATGGTGCGGATGGTCTTCACGTTGGTGGTTACGTCGTCGCCCTGGGCGCCGTCGCCGCGGGTGACGGCTCTGACGAGCACGCCGTTTTCATATTGCAGGCTGATGCTCAGTCCGTCAAACTTCAGCTCGCAGCAGAACTCCACCTCTTCGTTGATGGTTTTCTTGATGCGGCTGATGAAGTCGGCAATCTCCTCGCGGCTGTAGCTGTTGGCCAGCGAGAGCATGGGGTAGCGGTGTCTCACGCTCTTAAACTCCTTGGTGATGCCGCCGCCAACGCGTTGGGTGGGCGAGGCGGGGGAGAGGTATTCCGGAAACTCCTTTTCCAATTGTGCCAGCGCTTCGAGCTTCATGTCAAACTCATAGTCGCTGATGGTGGGCTTGGCGAGGATATAATAGTTGTAGTTGTGTTGCTCCAGTTCTTCGCTGAGGGCGGCGATGCGCTGGCGTGCTTCTTCGTTGGTCATGGGGGAAGGTTTTCTTTAAGTGGTTTCTACAGCACAATATACTTCAGCGGATTGACGTGCAAGGCCCAAAGCAGCAGCCCAACGGCGACGATGGACGCAACGGCTCCGGCGAGGGTCAGCAAGGCTCCTTTGTTGTTGCGCCGTAGGCAGAGAATCAGCAAGATGCAGAAAACGACGAACACGCTCTCATACCAGAAACAGATGCCTAAGCCCAGCATGAGTCCGGCGATGAAGAAGGAGGTGCGGTGGACATTCTCGGTAAGCTTGTTCTGGCGAAGCACCTCTTGCCGCAACACCACGTTGGCACCATAGAGCAGGAAGGGCAGCCCCAGAAATGCGCTGGCATTCTCGATGATGCCGAACGACGGCATGATGCAGCTGAAGGCTGGAATGAGTGCCATGAGCCAGGCGTTTTGCTTGCTGGAGCTCAGATCGCAGATGCGGTAAATCATGGATACGGTAAATAGCGATACCGTCGCATAAAGGGCACGGCTGAGAAACATCATGCCTGAGGTTTCGCCGATGCCCAAGATGGATTTCATCTTGTCCAAAAAACCGATGAAGAGCGTGGGGTGCTGCAACTCGCGGTTGGAGCCGAAGCCGGGAAGGCAGACGACTACAACGATACGAACCGCTATGGCTATCAGCATCAACGAGGTGAAGGGGTGGCGTTCCTTGAATTGTTTGAGTTTCCGGAGCATATCATTTCAGGTTTTATTTGTGCAAAAGTAGCAAAAAAGTGTCAGATGGAGTGCCTAACTCCACAAAAAGCATTATTTTTGCAACAAATAAACAATAAAAACACAAGAAGATGACTACTTTTAACGCAAAAGATGTAAAGAACCAAGTGGTTCAATGGATTAGAGACTGGTTTGAGGCGAACGGCAAAGGCTGCAACGCCGTCATCGGCATTTCAGGCGGCAAGGACAGCAGCGTGGTGGCTGGCCTTTGTGCAGAGGCTCTCGGCAAAGACCGCGTCATCGGCGTGACCATGCCCAACGGAGTGCAGCCTGACATAGACGACAGCATGAAGCTCATCCACCATCTTGGCATCCGCTATTGTTGTGTCAATATCGGCGACACTTATAATGCCTTGATGGCTGCCGTCAAAGAACAGCTGGGCACTTTGGAGACCGAAGTCAGCCGCCAGACCATCATCAACCTGCCGCCGCGATTGAGAATGAGCACTTTGTATGCCGTTTCGCAGTCGATGAACGGTCGTGTGGCCAACACCTGCAACCTCTCAGAGGACTGGGTGGGCTACTCGACCCGCTACGGCGATGCCGCAGGCGATTTCTCGCCTTTGGGCGGACTTACCGTGCAGGAAGTCAAGGCGATAGGCAAGGAATTGGGACTTCCCATCGAGTTGGTGGAGAAGACCCCGTCTGACGGCCTCACCAACAAGAGCGACGAGGACAACCTCGGCTTCACCTACGCCGTGTTGGACAAATATATCCGTACTGGCATCTGCGACGACCCCGACACCAAGGCGCGCATCGACCACAAGCACGCGACCAACCTCTTCAAATTGCAACCCATTCCGCATTTCGAGATGAAAGAATAGCCTATGTTTTCGTGTCCTATACAAATCAGAATGAGCGACCTCGACCCGTATAATCACGTCAACAACGGGGCGCAATGTAATTTTTTCGACATGGGCCGAAGCCGATACTTCGAGCATGTTTTCCAAACCCGTATCGACTGGCTTTCTTTCAAATATGTCCTTGTTCACGTGGACTTGGATTTCCGTAAACCTGTTCGTTTCCACGACCCGATTGTATGCGAGAGCCGCGTTACAGAGATGGGCAACTCCAGCTTCAGGATGGAGCAAAGCCTGAAGGATGCCGATACGGGAGAAATCAAGACCTTGTGCCACGCCGTGGTGGTCTATTTCGACCGCGAGGCGAACAAGTCGGAACGGATTCCGGATGAGGAGAGAAAACTATTAATGTCTGAACTATAATGAAAAATACTATCCTATCTTTATTCTTGCTCGTCGCCACAATCGGCCTCCAAGCCCAGACTGAGGCCGAACTGAATGCCTGGAACGACGTCAACGTATATGAAATCAACCGGTTGTATCCCCGAACGAATGTC
>JAILDR010000174.1 GCA_024689285.1 Bacteroidales bacterium
CTGCATCAGCCTTTCGCCAATCAGGATGGCGGTGTCGTAGTTCATCTCCTCGCACGTCCATGAATACACCTTGGCCCGCAGCACGTCGGCATCAACAGCCGACATGTTACCCACGATTTCAGCCGAGTCGATAATCAGCAGGGCTCTGTCGGGGTCGAAGGCGTAGGCTTCCATAGCCGTTTCCTGGGTGTAGAGCGTGTCGGAAGGTTGCGCGACGCGACCTCCACCCGAGTCGGAAGAACCACCGCCCGTGCAGCCTAACAGCATGAAAGCCAGAACAAAGAATGATATGATGATGCGTGATGCTTTCATTTCGGAACAGTTTACCATTGAGAGGCGCAAAAATAGGAATTTTTCTTAATTTTGCGCCCACAAACGATAAATTATGATTACCAGCAAGACCAACCCCAAGATAAAGAACCTCGTACGGCTGCAAAAAGCATCCGAGCGCCGCGAACAGAACCGCATCCTCATTGAAGGGCAGCGCGAGATTGAGCGGGCACAGGCCTGCGGCTTCGAGATAGAGCAGCTCTACGTCTGCGAGCCGCTGCTGCGCACACCTAATCATATTAAGGCCGAGATGACGGAGACCGTCACCGAAGAGGTCTTCGATAAAATTGCCTACCGCGAGGGCAGCGACGGGCTGCTGGCTGTAGCCAAGCCTAAATACAAGAGCCTCGACGAGTTCAAGCCGCGAAAAGACGCTCTGATTATCGTGCTAGAGACCGTCGAGAAGCCCGGCAACCTGGGTGCCGTGATGCGCACCGCCGACGCTGCTGGCGTGGATGCCGTCATCATCGCCGACCCCGCCACCGACCTCTACAACCCCAACGCGATACGCGCCAGCATAGGCTGCCTCTTCAGCGTGCCCGTCTATGCCTGCTCCACAGAAGAGTGCATCAACTGGCTGAAAAAGAACGGCATCACCATTTACTGCACCTATCTGAAAGCTTCCATCGACTACCTCGACGCGGACTTCCGCAAAGCCTCCGCCCTTGTAATGGGCACCGAGGCCACGGGCATCTCAGAGGCTTGGGTTGAAGCCGCCGACCAAAACATCATTATCCCCATGAATGGCATCGCCGACTCGCTCAACGTGTCGGTCACCACCGCCATCGTCACCTTCGAAGCCGTCCGCCAACGCAGAAAACCATGAAAAAGGACTATCTCCTACTCCACCTCTCCGTGTTCATCGCGGGTTTCACAGGCGTGTTGGGGCGACTCATCACCTTAGATTCCGCCGTCCTTGTTTGGTGGCGCATGGCTGCTGCGGCGGTGATGATGTGGATATTTCTGACGGTATCGCAACGGCGTAAAACGGACGCACGCGGTGCGTCCCTACGGAGGTATGGGTTCAAGGATGTTTTACAGATGGGCGGCGTGGGCATGTTGCTTTGCCTGCATTGGGTGTTCTTCTATGCCAGCATCAAGGCTTCAAACGTCAGCATCGGCGTAGTGTGTTTCTCGTTGGTGGGCTTCTTCACGGCTTTGTTTGAGCCTATCATCAACCGGCACCGCTTCTCGGGCCGCGAGTTCCTCTTCAGCCTGCTTACCATCATGGGCATCTGGCTCATCTTCCAGTTCGACGCGCGCTATCGCTTGGGCATTGCGTTAGGCATGGTCTCTTCGGCCTTATACGCGCTGTTCGCCATCACCAACCAACGGGTCGGAAAACACTACGAGCCCAAGAACATGCTGCTGTGGGAGATGGTGGGCGGTCTTATCGGCCTGACTTGCCTGATACCTTTTTATAATAGGTTCATTCCCGTCGGGCGGCTCTATCCCGTCGGGATGGATTATCCTTATTTGGCTTTCATGGTGGTCGTCTGTACCATCGGGCTTTGCCTGCTGCAAATCATTGTGTTGCAAAAGATTCCAGCCTTCACCGTCAACCTGACCTACAACCTGGAGCCCGTCTACAGCATCATCCTCTCGATGTTCATCTTCAGCGAATACAAGGAGTTGAATTACTCATTTTGCATCGGCATCGCGCTGATTATCTTGTCGGTTGTGCTACAAACGGTTTATTCAATTAGAAAAGCAAAGGAACAGCAGACGTCATTGCGAACGAAGTGAAGCAATCCAGTAGCGTCTTTTCTGGATTGCTTCGTTCCTCGCAAATCGCCAGATTCGACGATACGAAGTGAGTCAATGACGCAAAGCGACATTATTTCACGGGAGCCATATTCACCTTCACAAATACTGGATAATGATCTGAAGGATTGCGGCGGATGTGGTTGTCGAACGAAATCTCCTGCGGGGCGTCGGAAGCCTTGAGGGTTTCATCCGTAGCGTCAGGCGTCCAGTAGCTGTTGGTCAGCACACCGTAAGCTTCCACGTTGACGGAGGGCGACACAAACACATGGTCGATGCGGCTCTTGGTGAAGTATTCAGTCTTGAAAGCGTTAAAGGTACCGTTCTCAGCGAAACGGATGCGGGCGGCATCATACGAGTCCTTCAGCAAGCCCGATTTCGTGAAAATCGTGTAGATTTCATCGTTTTGGTCCACGTTGAAGTCGCCGGTAAGGATGACGGGCTGGCCTTGTGCAATCTCACGGATGCGGTTCACCACTAATTTGGCGGCCTCGCGCCGAGCCACCACACCGACGTGATCCATGTGGAGGTTGAAGTAATAGAAGGTCTGTTGCAGCACCCTATGCCTACGGTTGAAGAGTCCGCGACGCTGAGCCTTTTGCGTCGCCTTTACTGCAAACTTGCCCCAAGTGCAAATGCGGATGCAAGCCGCGTCCCAACCCAGAGCAGGCTTGTCGGGTGTCTCATTGAGCCAAAAGTCGCCGTGATCAAGGAGTTGCAGTTTGTCTTTCTTATAAAAAATGGCCTCATGCTCGCCGCCCTGTTTGCCGTCGTCGCGACCGATACCGATGTAGTCATAGCCATCCAAAGCCTTCTGCATATCACAAAGTTGGCCATAAAGCACCTCCTGTGTGCCGAAGATAGCGGGAGCCATGAAGTTCACCTGATCGCAAATGACCTGGCAACGTTTGTTCCAAGCCTCGCCTTGCAGACTGTCGTTATGGTTCTTATAGCGGATGTTATAGGAACCGACGAGCATCTCCTGGGCAGAGATTGAGAAAGCGAATAAAAAGAAAAAGCCAAAAGTCAGCAGACTTTTCCAACAAACAGCGTAATTTTTCATTTTGTAAAAGGGTTTAATCAGTTGCAAAAATAAAAAACAATCACCTCAAACACCCATTTTTCAGAAAAAAAGTCATTTTCCATATTGCACAAAAGAATATTTCCCTACCTTTGCAAACAATTCAACCAAACGTATCAATTATGGCAAAAAACATTGAAGAAATCAAAGCCGCATTGGCCGCATACGGCATCACCGGCGCAAAGGAAATTTACTATAACCCGAGCTACGAGCAACTCTTCAAGGACGAGATGAACCCCGCCCTCGAAGGTTTCGACAAAGGCGTATTGACTGAACTCAACGCCGTCAACGTGATGACGGGCATCTACACTGGCCGCTCGCCCAAGGACAAGTACATCGTGATGGACAAGAACTCGAAGGACACCGTGTGGTGGACCACCGAGGGCTACAAGAACGACAACCACCCTATGAGCGAAGAGGTATGGGCACAAGTGAAAGACCTCGCCAAGAAACAGCTCAGCGGCAAGAACCTCTATGTGGTCGATGCTTTCTGCGGTGCCAATAAGGACACCCGCATGGCCGTCCGCTTCATCATGGAAGTGGCCTGGCAGGCCCACTTCGTGCTCAATATGTTCATCAAGCCCACGGCTGAGGAACTGGCTGAATTCAAGCCGAACTTCACCGTCTACACCGCCTCGAAGGCTAAAGTGGACAACTACAAGGAACTTGGCCTGAACAGCGACACCTGCGTGGCCTTCAACGTCAGCAGCCGCGAGCAGGTGATTCTGAACACCTGGTACGGTGGCGAAATGAAGAAAGGCATGTTCTCAATGATGAACTACTACCTGCCACTACAAGGCATCGCCGCCATGCACTGCTCAGCCAACACCGACATGAAGGGCGAAAACACAGCTATCTTCTTCGGTCTGAGCGGCACGGGCAAGACCACCCTTAGCACCGACCCGAAGCGTCTGCTCATTGGCGACGACGAGCACGGCTGGGACGATGAAGGCGTGTTCAACTTCGAAGGCGGCTGCTACGCCAAGGTCATCAACCTCGACAAGGAAAGCGAGCCCGACATCTACAACGCCATCAAGCGCAACGCCCTGTTGGAAAACGTCACCGTCGATGCCGCTGGCAAAATCGACTTCAAGGACAAGAGCGTGACCGAGAACACCCGTGTCTCCTACCCCATCGAGCACATCGAGAAGATTGTGAAGAATGTGCGTCCCATTTCGGCTGGTCCCGCCGCCAAGAACGTCATCTTCCTCAGCGCCGACGCCTTTGGCGTGTTGCCTCCTGTCAGCATCCTGACGCCCGAACAGTGCAAATACTACTTCCTGAGCGGCTTCACCGCTAAGTTGGCCGGCACCGAGCGCGGCATCACCGAGCCCACGCCGACCTTCAGCGCCTGCTTCGGACAAGCCTTCCTTGAGCTGCATCCGACCAAATATGCTGAGGAACTGGTGAAGCGTATGGAGAAGAGCAATGCCAAAGCCTACCTCGTCAACACCGGCTGGAACGGCACAGGCAAGCGTATCAGCATCCGTGACACCCGTGGCATCATCGACGCCATCCTGGACGGCAGCATCGAGAAGGCCCCGACCAAGATGATCCCGTACTTCAACTTCGAAGTGCCGACCGCATTACCCGGCGTCGACCCGAACATCCTCGACCCGCGCGACACCTACGCCGACAAGAACGCATGGGAAGAGAAGGCCAAAGACCTCTCCTCGCGCTTCATCAAGAACTTCGAGAAGTTCACGACGAACGAAGCCGGCAAGGCCCTTGTGGCTGCTGGACCGAAATTGTGATTTGGTTTCACGCTAGAATTATTTCACGCAGAATACGCAGAAATCGCAGAACTGTAAGAATGAACGAGCCGCTCCAATTGGAGTGGCTCGTTGTGCGTTATCCCTGCGCATGGTCAAAGATTTTGGAGTTTCTAAGGTTGCGTATGGTCAAAATTGACGAAATTTAATCCCTATGCTGATTTTTTTGGTATTTTTGCACCTAAATTATCAATAGCAATCAGACTAACAATTACAATTCTTAATCAATAAATCAAATTAAATCCCTTAAAAATGAAGAAAACCATTAGAAAATTCGCTCCCGCAATGCTCGTTCTCATAGCATTGGCATCCTTTTCATTCATGGCCAAAGATGGCGTCACACTTAGACTCCAACCCAAACAAGGCCAGACCTACACCGCCAACTCAAAAGTGAACGCTATGACCATGATCGAAGTGCAAGGCCAAACCATGAACATGTCGCAATCGTTTGAGATCAGGCAATCGGCCACCGCTAAGGAAGTCACTAACGAGCAAAGCACTATCGAAACGAAAATCTAAGCCATCAAAATGACGATGTCGCAAATGGGCATGAAGCTCGAGTACGACTCGGAACATCCTGAAAAGACCAGCCCCATGCTGGCGGGCCAAACCAAACAGTTTGAAGAGAGCCTGAACAAAGTGGTCACCGTCAACTATGACGCTCTGGGCAAAATCATTGGCGAAGACACCGATCTTGACATGAACCAGCTGTCAAATGTCATCATCGAGCTCCCCGAGGAAGAGCTTTCTGTGGGCAGCAAATGGAACTCCAAGAAATCGCAGAGCGTCAGCAACACCGAATTCAATGTGAACATGGAGTACACCGTCACTGCTATCTCAAAGAAGAGCGTTGACATCAGCTTCACGGGCAGCACCGATTCCAAAGACATTACCGGCACCTACAGCGGAACAGCCTCTCTCAATCCACAAACGGGTATGATTATTAGCAGCACGACGAAATCCAACGTCTCTATGACCATCAACGAACAAGGCATGAGCATGCCTATTACCGTGGTCGGCACCTCGACGGTCGAAGTCAAATAAGGTCGACACACAGCAAAAGAGAAAAGCCCGCTGAATTGCTTCGGCGGGCTTTTCTGTTCTAACTGTCATGCTAATCAATTCAGCATAACCGGCATCAGCAACATAAGCAAGTCTTCTGCCTCGTTCTCATTGTCGACGGGTGTAATGATGCCGGCACGATTGGGAGCCGACATATCAATCTTCACCGTTTCGGAATCAAAGTTGCCCAGCATTTCTTGCAGGAAGCGTGAGTTGAACCCAATCTCCATGTCATCGCCCTCGTAGCTGCACGAGAGACGTTCCTTAGCTTCGTTGTAGAAGTCAATGTCCTCAGCAGTCAGCGTGAGTTCTTGTCCAGCGATATGGAAACGCACCTGATGGGTCGCTTTGCTGGAGAAGACAGCCACACGACGAATGGCAGCAAGGAAAGTCTGACGATCTATGGTCAGGTGATTTGGATTCTGTTTCGGGATGACGGCATCGTAGTTGGGATAACGTCCCTCAATGAGACGGCAGATAAGCTGATAATCACCGAAGACAAACGAAGCGTTGGTCTTGTTGAACTCGATGCGCACTGGTTCATCGGCGATGGTGGCAAGGATGCTCTTCAGTTGGTTGATGGGTTTCTTGGGCATAATGAACGAAGCTGCCTCGTCCGACTTCACATCCATCCTTCTGTAACGCACGAGCTTATGGGCATCAGTAGCGACGAAAGTGAGGTAGCTGTCAGTCATCTCCATCAGCACGCCCGACATGATGGGACGAATCTCGTCCGTACCCGTGGCAAAGACAGTCTTCTCAAAGCCCTTGGCCAGCACATCGGCAGGAATCTCCCAAACTGAGGTCTCGCTCATCACAGGCAGTTGTGGGAATTCGTCGCTCTTGTGGCCGGCAAGTTTATAGCGACCTTCGCCAGCAACCAGCTCTACGGCAAGGGTGTTATTGTCGACCGAAACAGTAATCGGCACATCAGGGAAGTTCTTCATGATTTCAAGAAGCAGACGGGCAGGAATGGTCACTTCACCCGTTCCTTCCACCATTTCAGGGACAAGAGTGACCGACATGGTCACATCAAGGTCTGATGAGGTGATTTTGAGTTGGTTCTCGTCCAAATGGAACAGGAAGTCGTCCAAAATGGGCAAGGTATTCTTCGAGCCGATGACGCCACCCAAGGCTTGCAGACTCTTCAACAGTTTTAGGCTTGATAATATGAATTTCATCGCTATACTGGTTTTATTTCATTCCAAATTTGAGGTTTCAAAATTACAAATATTTGTGACACGCCGGCATTATTATCGAAAAAAAAGTGAAAAATCAGTATCCATTGTTACCAATGCCTGCATATCTCAATCGGTTGAGGAAATCAAGCATCGACTCGTAGGGTACAGCGACGTATTGGAACCGCTGGCCGTCTTTGTTAGTGCGTATACGTCGGCTTTCCTTCATTTCTGACAGACGCTGGTTGACGTCACCAAAGGTGCAATGCACCTGAAGCTGTCCGTCACCGCTGTTGTAGTTAATGTATGCCATGAAAGTATCATTCTGGAAATAATAAGTGATATTGCCCAAACGGCGGTCAAACATGACATAGCCATCCACATACTTGTTCACAACATGGCTGCCGAAATTGCCCAAACCAATCTTCCCGACCGAAATGAAAGCATGAAGATTATCGTTCCACACCATCTTCAGGTCTGGGATAACAATAGTATTGCAATAGAAATCAGACGACTCCATCTGAGGATAGCCACCTGACAGCTCTATATTCTTTTGCATCTCCTCAGTTTTTTTCTCTGAATTTTCGGAGCGGTAATACGCCAGATAGTTGGTTTGCGTCAAATCAATGGACATACCCACCGCGTTAGCAAAGACCTCAGCCATAGTTTCCATCGCTTTGTCGTCAAAGACGGGTGCATTGAACACATTGAGGCCTTGCAAAACAAGGCTGTCATTGGGAAACTGCGTGTAGTCGCCATAAACGATGAACTTGGACAAAGGTGTTTCGAAGCCCAAGTCGCTGCTACCGTGGCCATTGATGACACCACGTGAATTGAGGTCCAGATGGGTGTCGTATTGTGTCGTGTCGGTCACCACAAAGCGCAAGCTGTCGGAATCAAACCACAGCCAGCCGTTGGAGACCGATGCTTCGTCGGTATCTGTCCTACCCTTTCGCGGCGTGAGGAACGCGCCGAAATAGCCACCATCCATGGCCAGCTCATAATAGAGGCCATTGCACATATCAGATTCTTTCTCCCGGATGACATCCATATTAATAGGTATCCGAATGGCCTGCGGATTGATGGTGGAAGCCGACGGGAACCATTGGTTCAAAGCTGCAATATCTACAGGTTCCTCTTGTGACACCACGATTTCCGGAACATCCACAGTCTCTAAAGCCGTTGAATCAGCGACCATTTCTTCCTCCTCTGGAAGAGCTTCAGAGGCCAGTCCCAATGAGTCAGTCTGCGGTGTTTCAGGCACAGTATAGGTCTCATTAATGAATGTTTCACCAAATGAAAGCAAAGCAAAACTTCCATCATAATAGCCATGCTGTTCCCGTGCGTTCAAAGTTAAATCACCTTGGAAACCGAATTGGGAACTCAACTTAAATTCATCTGCATCAGTAATTTGTGCGCGTCCTACAGTCACCCCGTCAACAGGACTGATGGTATCGAAACGAACCGGAGTGTTTTGTCCGTCGAGGTTGGTATAGTCCCAAATGCCCTGTGCCAGATAGTCATTCCGGCTTCGGATACTGACGGTAGCGTCTTTATAAAGATGGTACCCATTCAGCGTGTCGGCCAGCAGTTCACCGTTGATGGGCTCCAGTTTCGACTCAGCATTAATGTCCACATCATGATGATAAGGGAACACGGCAGCATCAGCCACACGGATGATTTTCACGTCGTGGGCGTGAATGACATAGTTGGTCATATCATATTCCGCGCTCATGCTGTAGAATTGCAGCGAATCCTGTTCCGGAACAAGCGAGATGAACTTGGACGCATCGTTATGGATGGCTAACAGTTCCTCGCGCGTAGTGGCTGTAGCGTAGTCGCCGAAAGTCTCCACGGGGTTGTACACGTGCAGACTGTTGGAGGCCATATCCCACTCCGCCTCCTTGAGCGAACAGATATACTGGTTCATCGGGAAGTCGAGGTTACTGGTAATGTCGAGATAATCGTATTTCACCTTCTCAGCATCAAAGTTGACATTGGCGCGATAGTTGGTGGCCGAGAAAGCTACATTCGCCGTATCAGCGGAATAGAGCAGGAAATTGGCGGAATCGGCCACAAAAGTACGTGAATCGAAAGCGAAATGGTCGGAGTCGAACTCGGTGAGACCGAATTTCAGCTGACCGTCAGCGGAATAGCCTTCGGGCGAAAGTGTGGTCTTACCTGAAAAATAAGTGTCGCCATACATGCAAATCGGGTTGTCAATGGTTTCTGTGGTCAACTCAGGTTTTCGCACATCCCATTTCATCCGCAGCGCTTCGGCATTGGCCATCGGAAACATCGTGCCGTCATCCTTGGGCACCATTTTGAACTGGTTGGTGACAGCCGTAACGGAGTCAGGATAGAGCATAAACACATCCGACTTGAACGTAGCGGTCTGATAGTCAAGCTGACCGTTGCCATAGAAACCGCCGGAGGAGAGATGTACCTCCTTGTGCAACTGACCCCGGCCGTCGTACATCGGATAAGCATCCGCCTCACTCTTGCCAATGTGGTGGTCGAAACCTAAACTGTAGTCTTCGGTGACCACCAAAGGCTCAATGATATTAGGCAGAATACCAGCCGACACCAACTCGCCTTCGAAGCGTACTTTCTTCATCGACAAGTCGCCAAGACTATCGACAACAAAGGGATACAGGCTGTAATAGAACTTGCCCTCAAGATCATCAGAGGTCATTACCGAATCGACACTTCCGGGATGGAAAACGCCACCGTTGATGCGTCTGTAAAACTTGAAGCCCTCGGCATCGCTATGGAAAATAGGATATTGTGGCGTTTTGTAACGGCTCGACTTATTGTCGCCCCGGTCGATTTCCAATCTTCCTTGCAAGCGTTCCAGCGTACCGTCGATAGGGATGATTCGGGTGCCATCTTTGGCATAGAAGCGCAACGAGTCGACTTTGGCCATATTGATGGTAAAATTCTCGTAATTGAACTCGCTGTCCTTGGTGAAAAATTCAAACATACCTGCAAGGATGCCTCCCGAAAAACTGAAATTCTGGCCTTTTTTTATGGTAATACGACCATTATCCGGCACAATGACCACATGTTTGCGGTCGCTCAATCCAATGGCGGCTCCATCCACCCCGTCAATCTGACTGGTGATACCAAAAACAAGCATATCATTGGTATTCAGGTCTAAGCGCACATTGGGCTGCCGGTCATTGGTGACCGTATGGAAGGTAATCACATCGAAGTCGATGTTCTCGCGCGACGATTCAACCACATCGAAGAAACGCGGCAAAGCCAATGCCGTCTTGGTGTCGGCATAGTAATCCACATATCCTTTTGACTGCAAGCGCAACAGCATCGAAATCACCTGCTCAATAGGATAATTGATGGAAGCGGCGAAATCGGCCACGTAAAACAGGTTAGGATTTTCGCCGTAGTTGCCCTTCAAGAACTTCTCGAGACGAATCATGGGATGCGTGCCATCAAGGCCTCGCAACATCTCAAAATCCTCATTCCGGAAATAGTTTACACTCAGCAGGTCGCCCTCGCTCCTGGGGTTGACGCCCTCCATCCTCCTGAAATCAATCACATTATCATCAATGTTCCAATACATTGCTTCAAGGAAAATATCCATTCCGTGAAACCTATCATGAAAAGGCGCAGCGGCATAACCATGATCCTGTTCGGCGCGATATAGCATCATCGTACGGGTCTGGTTTTTATAACGGAAACCCAAGTCATTGTGATAGATGGAATCCGTCGTAATGCCCATCTCTGATGTGTCGTTCAGGAAGACACATAAAGAAACGTGATCGGAGACCAGCAGTTCCTCCATCGACATCACAAAACGCTTCGCTTCCACACGAACCACTTCAACTTGGTTTTGCCTAAACTTAAACACCGCTTTGTTATCTACACCGCCAAACACATCCACCTGATTACCCATCATACCGATACCGCCCTCGAAATCAACGTTTTTCAGAATATCGGGAATCACATAATCCGAACGATACGACCGCACACGTGGAAACATCGTCTTTTCATTGGGCGCGTTCACGAGCACCTTATCCTCAAAACGGCCCAATATATCCTCCTGAAAATACTGCTTGTCGTTGAAAATCACAGAATCGATGGCATACTCTGAACGGCTCAAATCCAGCGTATAATGTTCAGGCAGAATCACGTATGCCTTATCGGGCGAGATACCAAACCTCGACCAATCGGCGCGACCGCCACTGCCTTCCCAACGGTTACCATCAATAAAGAAAGTGCCTTGAGTCTGCTTGATGACGGACTCGTCCTTTTGCGACGACAAAGCCAATGCTCCGTTTGCCGTCAGTCGGAACTCGTCTTTCGACGGGAAGCCGATTTGAGCCTCACGCAAAGTCCATTTCGAGTTGCCCTTGGCCGAAAGCGTCTTTTCAACAAAAATCAGCTTACATGAAGCAAGGTATTTCTCCATACCATTCATCGACTTCTGGGCCTTCGTTTCGGTGTAAGTCAACCAATTGGAAACGTCAGGATGCGAGAGTCCGCTGGTCGGCACACGAAGTGCCAACTCCGTGAAATTGAAAATGTTGGCATAAGCCCTTGAGCCGCTTTTGGCGTGATACAGTTCACAAAGCCGAATCACGGTGGCCGCGTCCTGACTACCATAATAGGTGTTCCATACCTCGCTGAAACTCTGCATCATCACAGCCGCCTCGTCGCGGTTCTGTTTTGAGGACGAGGTGTTCAGATAGGCCGCCAGCTCGTCAAAGAATGCAGCTTTGTCTGTTGAGAAAAACGCCTGTGCCTTAACCGAGGTTATGCCCAAACCGAATAAAACAACAGCAAGGAGTAATCCTTTCTTCATATCATTCAAAATATTATGATTCAACTATTTACAAAACTCAGCAGCCACCCAATTGTTACGGCTCAAATGGCGGCAATAGTGCAAGCCCAGTCGCTCCGCTTCCGCCTGAATGCTCGGCAAGTCCTCGGTGTAAAAACCACTGAAGAAGATGTGTGCCCCAGGGTGCATAGCGCAAACGTAACAATGCATGTCGCGCAAAAGGATATTGCGGTTGATGTTGGCCAACACCACATCGAAGCTACCTTGTATCGCCGCTGCATCACCCAGAACGATTTCGACATCCGTAACACCATTCAACTCACAGTTGGTGAAAGCGTTGCGATAAGCCCATTCGTCATTGTCAATAGCAACGGTTCGTGCTGCACCAAGCCTTTTGGCAAGGATAGCCAAAACGGCAGTACCGCTGCCCATGTCGAGGACGTCTTTCCCTTGGAAATCAGTCTCCAGCATCAGTTGGATGATTTGGGCTGTTGTCTCATGGTTGGCCGTACCGAATGACATCTTCGGCTCAATCACCAAATCAAACTCGAAACTCGGGTCCGCCTCATGAAACGGAGCCCTCACCCTGCAACGCTCATTGACCACTACAGGCTGATAGGAAGCCTCCCACAGCTCGTTCCAGTCCTTGTCGGGCATCTCCTCCACTTTCAGCAATTGGATACCAAAAAAGGCAGAGTCCGACAACAGGCCGTCTACGGCTGCATCATTACGGTTTTCCTCCGTGCAATAGGCTTTGAGGCTAATATCATCATCCATGAATGAGTCAAAACCTATTTCCGCCAACATCGTGGTCAACATATCGTGCTGGATGTCGGACGACGGCACGGTGAAGGTGTATTCAAAGGTCTTCATTCTTCGCCAATGTGTGAGGCTTGGTTGCAGATGGAGACAAAGTCCTCCGCCTTGAGCGAAGCACCTCCGATAAGGCCGCCGTCGACATCGGGCTGTGAGAACAACTCGGTGGCGTTCTTGGCGTTGCAGCTGCCGCCGTAAAGGATGCGGATTTCGTCTGCTGTTGCTTCGTCATAATGTTCCTTGACCAAGGAGCGGATAAAGGCGTGCATTTCCTGCGCCTGGTCGGGTGTGGCGGTCTTGCCCGTACCGATGGCCCAAACGGGTTCGTAGGCAATGATGGTGTCATAAATGGCGTCGCCATCCAAGTGGAACAAGCCTTTTTCTAACTGCTCGCGCACCACATCGAAATGACGGCCTGCCTCACGCTCTTCAAGCACTTCGCCGACACAATAGATGGGCGACATATTGTTTTCAATCACGCGATTGACCTTCTCGGCCAAGATTTCATTGGTCTCGCCAAAGTATTTTCTGCGCTCGCTGTGACCGATGATGCAATAGTCCACTTCCAGTGATTTCAACATCTTTGCCGACACTTCACCCGTATAGGCACCTTTGTCGAAAGCGCTGCAATTCTGTGCGCCCACGTTGAAGCTCTGTTCCTCCGCCTCCCAGTCGGTGAGCATTTCCAAATACGGGAAAGGCGGACAGATGATGACTTCACAGTTCAGTTCTTCCATTTCGTCAAAACGATCGAGGATTCCGTCGACCAGTTCTTCAGCCTCATCAAAAGTGAGGTTCATTTTCCAGTTTCCTGCTACGATTTTACTTCTCATTGTATTCAAGATTTATGATTTGATATCTTAGTTTGAAAGATTTCCACGTGCCAAAATTACAAATTATTTGAACTATTTCACCCTTAATTTCCTTCCTATCTGCAGCACCGAAGTTTTCTTCATATTGTTCAACTTGCATAAAATCGATACCGTAGTATGGTATTCTACGGCAATCGAACCTAACGTATCCCCTTTTTTCACAACATAAAACTGACGATCAGATGGTTTTTGGGTATCGACCACCTCCACTTGGTTGTTTCGGGTCAAGTCATCAAAAGCTGTTGCCAAGGTCTCAGTTGTAATTGCAACATTTTTTACGGGTAAGCGCAGGCTGTCGTCCAATGTATGGGCAAAAAGCCAATCG
Source organism: Bacteroidales bacterium (assembly GCA_024689285.1). The sequence continues at coordinate 14,005 of JAILDR010000174.1, forward strand.
TAAGTTTCCTCAAGATAAAAGACACGGGCAAATCGGGTGTGGTTCACACCTTTGAAGCGGTCGAAAATCAACCGTGTGGTATCGCCACAATCCGCCATTGCCTCCACCACCCGTTCAGAGCAACCTACCGGAACCGCTGCATCCGCCGTTCCGTGGATAATCCACAAAGGCACCTCGTTGAGCCCGCACAAATCAGGTATTGTGGCTCCTCCACAAAGTGCCATTGCCGCAGCCACTCTGTCGGGATAGGTCGCCACAAAATCAAGCGTCCCATAACCGCCCATGCTCATCCCCAACACATAAAAGCGGTTCATGTCGACCTTATAATGCTTCGTCACCCAGTCGACCACCTCAATCACCTTGGCAGGTTGCCAGGCTCCGGCAGTCTGCGGAGCAACAACAACCGCATCAATCTTGCGTCCACGCGAGACCGCATCAATGCAACCATAATTGCGCACCTTGTTTAGGTTATGTCCACTAACGCTCTTGCCATGAAGAAACAGCACAAGAGGCTTTTTCTCAGAAGTTGCATAGTCATCGGGAAGATACAGCCAAAAGTCGTAACCATCTTTGATACTGTCTCGAAAAGCCATCAGCTGTGCCTTGCAGAGCAACGGCATCAAACAAAACAACAGAAACGCCCATTTTTTCATGTTCCTCCTCCCTTTTCTGAAACAAATGTCAGCTTGCAACGGCACACCTCCACTTCGCTCCCGGGCGAAGCTCCCCTCTTGACCAAACGCACACAAAACTCATTCTCAGCCGTCTGCTCGCGATAGAAACCCAGCCTGTCGCCTTGATGGGCTTCGGCAACGTATGCTATCTCGAAGCGCTTCAAGCGATGCTCGCGGTACCAGTCGATTTCCCAAAGGTCAAGCACATGCTCGATATACTTCACCGAGTTGACGTGCCCGTTGATGTCTATATCATTATAATGTATGTCGACATCGCGGACAAAACCGGCGTTTTCCGACATCTTCACGCGACCACCCTTCTCAATCGGACAGGGTATGTCGGCCACAATCCAATTATCAATGGCACCGTTGTCAATAGCATAAATATCGGTGGGCTGTCGCGTCTCCGTATCAATCATTGCCCACACAGAGCGGCCATATCCGTATACACGACCATCGCTGCCCGAAACACAAAAGTTACGATGGGTGAAGAACTTCATGGCACTTTCCACCCAAGTTTCCACAACGTAGCGTTCATGCTGTCCGGGCATATTCGTCATCTCAATGGCCAGTCGCGACAGCACCCACGAGCGTTTGATGCTCATCAGGTATTTCATCCCGAAGCCCCGGTCGGTGGAATGAAAATCAGCCGCGTTCAGCATCTGGTTGCCGAGATGGCCGAGGAACATCCGTCCGGAGAAATCACAGTGGAACGGTTCGGCTATGAATTCGTATTTCCCTATTTTGTCCATAATTATGCAATCCTTACACGTGGGTCGATAAACCCATAAATGATGTCCACAATGATATTCACGATAATCAGCATGACAGCAATGAGCAACACCGCACCCATGATGACAGGAAAATCGTATTTGTCGAGTGCGTCGACCACTACCACACCGATACCTTTCCAGTCGAAGACATACTCCACAAAGACGGCACCGGCCAACAGCGAGGCGAACCACCCCGAGACCGCAGTCACAACAGGGTTCAAGGCATTGCGCAGAGCATGGATGCAAATGACGCGGAAAGGCTTCAAGCCTTTGGCCCTTGCCGTGCGCACATAATCCATCGACATCGCTTCAAGCAAAGAGGTGCGGGTCAGTTCGGTCACTACGGCCAAGGGACGCATCCCCAGCGTCAATGCGGGAAGGATGAGGTTTCGAAGGCTGAGGAACTCTCCCCTGCCGTATTCGTCGACGGTGTATAGGCTGCCCGTCATACTCAAGCCTGTGTAATGCTCCAGCAAAAAGCCGAAAACCCAAGCCATCAAAATGGCGGCAAAAAACGAAGGCAACGACATCCCAATGGTAGTGAGAAACAAAGACAACTTGTTGAGAAACCTGGTGTTGAACACCGCTGTCAAAATGCCAATAATCAATCCCATCACCATCGCGATGGAAATGGAAACGAAAGCCAAAAGCAAAGTGTTCGGGAAAGCCTCGCCCAGAATGTCGGAAACCTTGCGTTTGCTTTGGTACGACATACGCAAATACGGGGCTTTCAGCACGATAGCGGTTGAGCCCATCGTCGCCAAGCGGGTGTAACGCCCAATCTTCTTGAGTTTCTGGTCTCCTTGCGATATATTATAAAAGGAAACCGGCACCAAGTCGTTCAGGTAGTCGACATACTGTTTTCCTAAGCTCTGGTTCATGCCGAGTTCCTCGCGGATGGCGTTCACCGACTCTTGGTCGGCACGCTGTCCAAGCATCATCTGGGCAGGGTCGCCGGGCAGGATGTTGAAGAGAAAAAACACCAGCGTCGCGACGCCCCAAAGCACCGCGATACCGTATAACAACTTCCTGATGATGTAACTGCCCATTGTTTAGCTGTTATTCAACAAACAGTTTATCCAGTTTTCTCCCTTGCGGGAAGTCGATGGCGCTCCACTTGTCCTTCACCAAGCCTTCGTCCAACCAAATCAGTCCAGGATTGAATCGCACTATCGTCTTGATTTCCAATTCATCGCCATAATACACCTCATAGAGAAAATCGTATCTCTCACGCAAAGTCTCCACCACTTCCGGCTCGTTGGCTACTGTCCATACCACCGTATAACCGTGTTGTTCGCCAGCCTTGGTGATAGCTCGCACCTTTTCCCACTCTTCTTTCGTCACTTGCGTCACATCGTT
>JAILDR010000215.1 GCA_024689285.1 Bacteroidales bacterium
CAGCCGATGGCAATGTCGCTATATCCTGAAAAATCGCCATATATCTGGAGGGTGAAAAGAACAGCAGCAAGAAGCAAAGTGGCACCATTATACCAATCAGGATGGGCAAAAATCTCATCGACATATAGGGCACAACTGTCGGCAACGACCATCTTTTTAAAAAATCCCCAAAGCATCTGGCGGAGTCCGTCCACGGCTTGGCGATAGTCAAAGGTTCTCGACCTTTCGAATTGAGGAAGGAGACTGGTTGCACGCTCGATAGGTCCGGCAACCAACTGTGGAAAGAAGCTCACATAAGCCAGAAAAGATACCACATTGCGACAAGGCGGAAGGTTGCCACGATGAACGTCAATGCTGTAGCTGAGGGCTTGGAATGTGTAGAATGAGATGCCCACGGGGAGTACCAGATGGAGTAATAAGTGGTCGGAGCGGCCGTGGAGAAAAACATCGGCGAATGATTGAGCGAAGAAATCGTAATATTTGAAAAGGCAGAGAATGAAGAGGTTGATGACTATATTTCCCCACAGAGCCCATTGCCGTCGCTTAGGAGCAAGAGCTTTGTTTCCAATGATGAGTCCTGAAAAGTAACTGCAAAAAGAGGTAAAGGCGATAAGGAGGAGAAAACGCCAGTCCCACCAACCATAAAAGAGGTAAGAGGCGGCCACAACGAAGGCATTTTGCCAACGCAATTGCCGCCGCAAGAGCCAATAGAGTAGGAGGGTTATCGGCAGAAAAATAAGGAATTCTATCGAATTGAACAGCATAATAAAAATGCAAAGATACATTTTTTTTTTGAAAAAAGAAGTTTTCCACGGTAGAATAATGCTCCATTTGTCCAGTGTTCTTACCCTCTATGTCCACATTTAGATTCTTATTTTTTATATTATACTTGTATTATTCTTTATTTATGTTTGATAAATTAAGTCTAATATAAATCTAATGTAAATTATGTACTTTTTTTGATTAATGAAAGGAAAATGGATCCGTTTCCGTAGGAGGTGAAATCATTTTGAGTTGTATTAGTTCACAAACTTGTTGATGGCATTTGCCAGAGGGAGAGGAATGGAATTTGAAAAAACACTCTGTACAACCCTGTTTGAATGGAGATGGTTGCATTGGCAAAACATATCTCATTAAGTAATTGCTCATATTTATTTAGTCAAGCCTCAAAAACCCCGCAAGACCACTTGAGCAGTAGGTCGCCATATGCGGGTTGGGGTGGCCAGTTCATGTAAAATGTTATAAAGAGATTGAGGGAACAGTTCGCACAAGAGGACAAAAAGAGCCCTCATCGCTCTTTTGAAGTTGAATCCTGCGGCCGCGAGCATCACGTTGATGTTGTCTCCGAACACCCCGGCATAGAAGTTCCGGCAGAGACGGTGGTCTGCTTTGAGATGCCCGATTACTGGCTCTATCCCGGCCCGTTTGCAGAACAGCTTGTGTTTCTGCCGTTTCTTGTAGTAGCTGTCGCCCGCCTTCGGTACGTCCGGTATCACTATCTCCGTAGTGTCCGACTGCTTCTGCCCCCTGTAGCCTCGGTCGCCCGCAAGCTCCTTCGGCCTCCGCCCGACGAGTCTCTCCACCTGCTCAAGCGACTTGTCTATCGTGTGTCCGTCGTACTCGTTGCGGAAGGACAGCGCCCCGATGATGAGCCCTGCCCAGGTGCGCACGATAGACACCTTGTTGCCGAACTCGTACTTCTTGTGCTCCTTGCCCTTGCTGATGCACTCCACCTCGGGCTCATGCAGGGAGTATATCTTATGCTTGTCGCCCTTCTTCTGTGCAAGCACTTTGTTGTACAGCGCAATGTCTTCGGCGAAATCGCCCAGAAGCCCTCTCTTCAGAAGGTTGCGCTCCAACTCCCTCACCAGCCGCCCAGCAATGGTCTTCATCTTCCGGTCGGCCTTCAGGGCCTTCTTCCTGTTCTTCGGATGGTTGCGGAAACGCTGGTCGCGCGACAGCGACTTCATCACCCTCTTGTAACTCTGCCGCATCGGCAGGCCCAGCTTCGCGTTTGTCTTCAGGCATCGGTTTATGATCTTCTTGGTAAGCTTGGCATCCGTCGGGAAGGTGACGTTCTTCTCCTGCACGGTCGAGTCGATGAACGACCTGCCGATGTCGTCATGGTCGTCGTTCATGCGGATGCTCTCCTTCAGTATCAGCTCCACGCCATCCTCCCCGATGCGCTTGCGGAACTCCACAAGCTCGGTCGGGGTGCACGGGGCGCATGTCTGTATCGACTGCTCCCCACAGAAGTACTGGTAGTAGACGTTCTCCTGCCACTGCTCCACGATGCTCTCGTCAGAAACGTTACGCACGTGTTTCAGTATCAGCAGCCCCACCATCCTTCGGATGGGTTTGCTTGGCCGCCCGTTATTGGCACAGTATAGGTCCTTGAAGGCTTCTTCGAAGACTCCCCAGTCTATCTTGTCGGCCAATTGGTACAGTGGGTGTTTCTGGTTCAGTTGAGAATCCAGATTGAAAAACAGCGACTGCTGGCCTGTCCGTGGTGTGGGTTTCGTGTACATCGTTTTGCAAGTTTTATGATGCAAAGATAAGACTTTTTTGCGGATTACGCAAGCTTTTTAACAATTTATTTTATTAATAATCAAATTGTTGAAACTTTTCAAGGATTGACTATTTAACATATAATTGCCATCTAATTGACCATTAATTAATGGGTAATTCATGCTAAATTCGTGGTCCATGTACCTTGCACCGAAATAGGTGTATGAGTAGGTAGAGCCATTTGGAATTCCGCTCCTCGGCTCGTCGCCTCGCTCGCTGGCGAAAGGTCCGCGGGACCCTTCTTTCTCACCATCGCGCTCTTTGCCCGTGAAAGCCGTATGTCCCAGTATGCCGTTTTTAGTCATCATCAGTAGGATAACGAAGACGTGGCTGTTTTATTGCCTCAGGCGCAATTTCGGTTCTGCTCATTGCTACCCGGCGGATTGAAAATCCTTATACTCAATGGGTCTGGATTGCAAATCCAGACAAGCGGCATGACACGAACATCCGCTGGGTCGGACCAACGGCACGGCATGGAACATCCGCTGGGTCGGGTGATACCGAAGCGGTCGTAGTGTTCATGCCCGGTGAAGCCACGACGGAAAGCGAAGCCAGTGCCGTCCTGCGCCAAAGTCCAGTCAGAAGCACTCATGCGGTTCATTAAGAACCTAATCACATCTTGGTTAATTGTAGGAAATTTTCTGTGAACCTAATATAGTTTTCTCCGTCTGGACCTTCATATCGTTTACTGTCCCTAATTTGTGTCACGTATCGTATTGCCTCATTTTTTTTGTCGGAGAGATACAGTATTATTGGATAGTATTCATCTCGTCTTATTTGAGTGTTAATCTCATTAGTCTCATATACATAATGGCAGAGCGATTCTAAGCTGTTACGACCTTCATAATAATGAAATGCATATTTTTTGATCGTGTCCACCATTTCATTTAATGTTTCTTCGGAATAGGTAAATTCGTTAAAGAACCACTCTTTATATCCTTTTTCTGGCATTAAATACCCAAGATTGCTTCCTACGATATACATGTATTCTGATATATAACGATTTTTTTCAGGGAGATTGTTCAACCTAATAAACAGCCTGTTTACGGATTGGATAGAGACGCCGACATGGACCGAAAGTACAATAACGTTTTTTTCATAGGAACGGCGACTAGTTATATTGAGAGATAATGCCGAATCCTGATTATTTGAAAAGACGTATATAATACCTTTCTTTTCGAACCCTATATCTTTTAATCGTGAGGTTATGTCAACATTTAGTCTTTTTTTGAACGAAGAAATCATCTTTTAAAACAATTTTATTATTATTATTGTGTAGTTTGTTGTAGGTTGTCCTACTTGTGCTGGACCCCAGACATTTGCTGCATTTTGACCGAGAGGGACTATGGGAGCATGATCCAGCATCATTTGAGGATAAACTATTTTCTGGTTTGGAGTGAAATTTGCATAAGGACCATTTTTTACCTCAATTAATGTAATCTCCATATTTGGACTTTGAGTGGCAATGTCAACTCGTACTCTGACCCCATTAACTTCAATGGCAACTTCTCTTTGTAGAATAATGTGACCTTCACTTTCAAGTTCTTGTATTACATGTTCAACTCCAGCCTGTCCTTTTTGTTGAGGAGTCTGGTGGGTTGACATGTTTTCCGCTTGACATGGGGACATCTCACTAGCTATACTTTTTCCTGTCCAAAAATTGTTTCCATTCATTTTTGCGGAAACACCTCCGGCGACACCACCCAAAAAAGCACCTCCCGCTGCACCATATAGAAATCCATAGCCCATTTGGCTCATTGATTTTTCAAATGAATTGCCCGAGAGTAAAGACATACCAAGGCCATTCGTGACACCAGCAGCACCACCACTTGCAGAACCTGTAATGGCACCACCAAAGGCACCACCAATGCCTAATGATCCACATGCACCGCCAACGACAGCTGCGGCTCCAGCGCCTGTGACACCAGCAACTCCACCAATTAAAGCTCCACCAGCAATGTATCCAACCATATCCCATCCAGATGCTCCGTTATCTAAAGCCATATTGTAACCTTGAAACATTCCAATGGCAGCACCGATTATGGCAGGAATTAGCCAAGCGAATTCCCCATTTTCATCCACATACATAACGGGGTTGTTCCCGCAGTAGGAGTAGCGGTTGAATCCCTGTGTGGAGAAGGGGTTCTGCACCTGTGGGTCAGGCGAGAAGAAGCGACCCAGTACTGGGTCGTATAGGCGGGCATTCATGTTGATGATGCCGAAGCGATCGTAGTGCTCGTGGCCAGTAAAGCCGCGACGGAATGCAAAATTGCGGCCGTCCTGCGCCAAAGTCCAGTCGGAGGCGCTCATGCGGTTGCCCCATGGGTCGAAATGACAACTTTGCACGACATTCCGATTGCCGTCCACAATGCGCTCCCTGCTTCCGAGCAGGTCGGTCTGCACGTAGTAGATGCTGTCGGCATTGGCGGTGGTATTATGTACATGTAGTGCCACAATCTTTCCTTCTGCGTAGATATAATCTATGTAACGCGAATATATAGTTTCTATTTCATATTCGCAGCCGTTCGTGCCCATAAGGGCGTGTGTCTATTCATTCTGAAATATCAAGGAGTCGTATGTCCCATAGGGCGGCCACATTTTTATATTCTGCATCTCGGAGGAAGGAGGAAATTGCAAGCGCCAACTTAAAAGCTGCAAGTCTATCAAGCTCAAGTCATAACGTTGAGCAATCAAATAATGCTCTTTGACGTATTCCCACCCGTACAACGCCAAAGTGTCAGCATTGAACACGAACACGATTAGGGTGTCATGTGTGTTCAAATCAACCTCATATGCATCCGTATTGACGAGTTCTTCATTATTTACAGAATGCGATTTCACCTCGCAAAACCAACCTGGTGTCGTTACATCTTGGACATACAAAAGGGTTGTGTCTGAATGGTTATGGCCTCTGCATATATAAATGTCAGAGGCAGAAGCGTTGTAAAACGAGATATGGTGATGTTGAGTGTCACTATCCTTTGTGCAAGTCATGGCTGTAAATAACAGCCCCCCACAACATATCAGAACTATTTTTTTCATAGGTTTTATTATTAATGTTCCTCGTAGTTTTCTAATGAAAGCCAATTGATAAATCCAGTAATGAGGATCTCCCCAGGGAAAATATAATTATACCACGCAGGGCGAAGTAAGCCATTGTTCAAAACTGCTTGGTTTTGCGAATCGTCATATGGCAGACTATTGTCATAACCCCCAATAGGGTTAACCCCGAATTTCCATCCCGTGTAATTATCAATATACTTGTTGAAATATTTGAATGCCCTAATATTCGCATCCTGCTCCGCAGGATGATATTTATGTTTTTTATGGCCCATACAATTGAGTCCGCTGGGTATACCATAACGTGACAGAAAAGATATATTGACATAGTTGCCTATAGTAAAACCCCGATGGTGGGAAGATTGTTCATTCCGTCGACCAAATCAACAGGAATCGAAAGTTGTGATGATCGGAATGATTCCTCGCTCATGGAAAGGTTGCGGATTTGAAATAACCCGAGAACACCCTAAAGTAGATACTATTATGGCAAGCAAAATTATGTTTTTTTCATAAGAGATTGTTATATCATTTTAGTCGAAGTAAGTATGGACTTGCATAAATACCTAATTGTCTTATTAGTTGTTGAAAATATTTAGATCTCATAAATTTATTATTAATAGTTATTGTTATAGTAGATTGCCAATGATAGTCCATCTATTAAAATTCCCGTAAGACCTCCGAGGACCCCTAGATAATCATACCAACTAGCCTGGATAATACTCGGATTATAGGTATTATAATCAACATGGCTTCCGGCGAACTATGTTCTTGCTGCACAAGGGCTGGGTTGAATGATTTTCATGGGTTTAAATGTTTGGTTCGACAATTGGGTTTATTCATTGTTTTCAGTCGAGCAATTGCATCCTTTTTTTTAATGTACCTCTTGCTATCAAGAAAAATAACAACATCATACCCTATTTTTTTAGCCTCCTCTTCACTGAAAAAAACCAATTGTACAGCAGGGCTTTCCGTAGATATTTCACCATAGAATCTGACCTCCATTTTTTTTTGGTTAAAATACCATTCTTTTGATGTACATATTCTCCCTCCACTTCCCCTAAAGAATGCTGCTTTTTTTTCAGAAAAATCAAACAATCCTCTTTCCTTTTGAAATAAATAATTCAGACACTTGCTTTCGCACTCATTCAAAACGGGAATATCATCTGTCCCAACCTCAGCAAGGCAGTTCACAATATCGTCGGGAGTCTTGAGGTAATTCACAGTATCTGCTATGCAATTGTGTAAAATCTGAATTGTTGATGTGTCTCGTGCTTTCAGTGTGTACCAATATTCGTTATATCTTTTCCCAATATGCTCATCGCACAATATTAATTGTGGATAATCTTCCGTTAATCTTTGTGATAAAATAGCCTTTCGTTGCTCCTTGGTCATCTTATAGTTAAACAAAACACGAACAGAGTATGTACTATCATTATAAATATGTATCCTTGAAATCTTTATTATCTTACAGTTTTCGTGAAGATTAGTAGATGAGCATGATTCCGTCAGAGACGACACAATAACACCCAATCCGATTATAGTATAAAGAACATTTTTTCTCATTTTACAGATTTTGAAAAAGATAAGAATTGTGAATAAGTGCTGGTGTAATACCATTATTCCATAGCCATACAGATGCTTGAACCGTATAAGGATGTATGAATAACGTTGGTATACCGGCCAGATTTAACGCCAATCCGGTATGAGTTGAGCAAGAACTATATAAAAAACTATATGGCAAAATGCCATTGCCTTCTCTTGTCAGAAAATCAAGAATTCTGCCATAAGTCTTGACTGCTGTGGTGTTTACGTTTTTGATGGTCATGTTAATACCTGCTATCTCATATTTATTCGTTGCACCGCTGCCTCCCAGGAATCTATTTAGATAGTGGTCAATAAATCCTTTTGGTTCTATCCACTCTTTACCAGGGCCAATGGAGATAATTGAATTATTATTTTCATCCAAAATTGCAGAATGGTTAATTATGTCTTTTCTTTCTGTGTTCAAAAACAGGTTTCCAGTTGTTCCCAAATCTGCTAAATTGGCCATGGCACCCAGTCCGTATCCAACGTTTTCATACCACTTATTCCCGGATTTAAATAGCCAGCCCCATTCGTTGTCTGTAACATTATATGATGCAAATCCAAAACTTATTGATATGGGGGTCATTCCCCCTGTGTAGAAGTTCGTACCAAGAGAGTTTATATACGAGGAGGTTACCAAAGATAGTGTATTTGCAAAAGATATTCCCGATGTCGCAACTGCGCCCCCGACATATCCCGATAGACCGCCAACAATAGCTCCACCTAGCATATATCCCCAAGTCCTTCCTGAAGAGTAGTCCCACGCCCAAGGTTTCCATTCTCCGCTATTCGCTAGCACACCACCAGAATACATTCCAATGGCAGCTCCAACGCAGGCGGCTATCAGGAGGAAGCTCTCCCCATCCTCATCCAAATACATCACTGGATTGTTTCCACAATAGGAATAGCGGTTGAATCCTTGTGTGGAGAATGGGTTCTGCACCTGTGGGTCGGGGGAGAAGAAGCGACCCAGCACTGGGTCGTAGAGGCGGGCGTTCATGTTGATGATACCGAAGCGATCGTAGTGTTCATGTCCAGTAAAACCACGGCGGAACGCAAGGTTGATACCGTCCTGTGCCAAAGTCCAGTCGGAAGCACTCATGCGGTTGCCCCACGGATCAAAATGGCTACTTTGCACTACCTGTTTGCTGCCATCCACGATACGGTCCCAACTTCCGAGAAGGTCGGTCTGAATATAATAGATGCTGTCAGTATTGGCAGTTATGTTGTATACATGCAACGCTACGATTCTTCCATCAGCATAAATATAGTCAATATAGCGGGAACTCGAAGAGGTTATCTCCAACTCACAATCTTTCGAGATAAAATATGTAGTATTGACAATGCTATTGCCATTTTTCAAGATGGATTTCTCGCGTTGAAGACCACTGCCGTATGAGAGTTCCAATGACCACCCGTTTTCGCTGATAGTTGCAGGGCGGTTGCGATTATTATATGTAACATCGCACTGCGAGGAGGAAATTACCCCGTTGTCGTCAATAACTTCAACAACAGCGTGAGGTTTAGCAGCATCGTAAACATAATCGTAGCCACCGACCTTGCTGTTCTTGTTGATATTCCCATTATCTTCGTATGTGTAATTGTACGATTGTGTCCCGGTGATTCCAACGGAGGTCAGGCGGCCTAAAATGTCATAGGTATAATCTTCCTGCTGTCCAGTTCTTGTGTCCTTCTTGCGCGTGACATATCCATTCTCATTGTAAGAGTATTGGAGTGTAGAATACTGGCTACCTACATAATAGGTAGGCCCGACAATTGGGACAATGGGCTCATCACCAGGATTAATGGGAACAATTATATCTTCACCTTGAATTTCATTGCCCTCAGTAGTGTTGGAAAGTGGGTCAATCCCGGGCCATATAATTTCGCGATACCCATATTTGACCTGAGTAGGCAGCCCCCATGCGTCATACGTGTATTCAACGCCAGTGTTATTACCAAACCAACAGCGTTTCGGTTGCCCGAGTGTGTTGCGGGAATCAACAGTATATATGGCAGCATTGTTGGAATGGTTTTTCAAATACTTCAACCATCCGTTGGCATCATATTCATTGCGTAGCACATAACCACTCGGATATTGCGTGGTATAGAGTTGCCCATTGCTGTTGTATGTATAGGTGTGAGTGTAAGGGCTGCCGCCGATGTACTTTGTGACGGTCGATATTCGCCCTACGGCATCATAATTCAGCATTTGATAGAGGGCGTTGTTATGGTATACACGTGTGACTTTCCCTTTTGACGGGGCTACTGTTCCGTAAGTGTACCTATATTCGTCTGTGCTACCATTCAAAGAATATGTCTTTGTGACAACTCGTCCTTGATTGTCGTAGGTCATCGCTGTTATGTCGCCTTTGCCGTCAGTCTGGGACAGTATATTACCCCACGCATCGAATGTACTGGTTGTCACCCCGGCATCGGGGTCTGTCAGCGAAAGGCGGTTGCCGCGACTGTCGGTTAGGATAGTGGTAATTCCACTTGCGGTGGTGATGCATGTACGGTCGTATATTTTACCACTATGCGACGCTCTGTCGTAAGCGTATGACACCACTCCTCCATTATCCTCAATCCTAACCACACGCCCGGCAGCATCGTAATACTTCGTCGACTCGGCCCCAAGCTTGTCTACAACACTTTCTTGATAGAGATGCCCCGAATTACCGACACTGTAAGAATACGTGTTTTTTTTGTAATTTGACGAATCTTTTACAAGTCTGCCGAAAATGTCGTATTTATAAGTTTCCCACTTTTTTGATGAGGTTGATGTTGAGGTATTGGTGTAAGGCACCAGGGTTTGCTTTATTACCTGTCCAAGCTTGTTGTACACTATATCCATATAACCTTGACCAGCAACATAGGTGTGGGTTTTTCTGCCAAGGTAGTCATAGTAGGTACGGGTTTCGGGTTTGCCGTTCTCGGTTACGGTAGTGTAGCAACAAGCGTTGCCCAGCCCACCAGAGGCATTTGTATATGTGATTGTCTTAGTTGTCGCATCGGGGAATGTTGCCAACGTCATACGGCCAAGGCCATCATATTGGAATTGAGTAACAAGATTGTTGATGTCGGTTTCAGACAGACAAAGTCCCGTGGCGGGGTCATACGTTTTTTGCGCAACATTACCTGCATGGTCGCTTGTGCGAATGACAAATCGGTAGGTAGGGTCGTAGGTGAACGTCTTGGAACGTGGGCTATTATCCCCGCGTTGAGACGTTACAATTGATGTCGGGAGACCGTAGCTATTATATGTATAAGTTTCCGTCGTGGATAATCCGCTGTTGTCAGACTGTGTTTTTGTCAGAGGATCTCCGTAAATTGAGTAAGAAGACGATAAGGTATCACGCCGTGCAAGTGTGCTTGATGAGCTATTGTATTGCAGCGTAGTAATTCGACTTGGCTTGACAACAGACACACCATTGGTTAGAGTATAGGAAGTGTACGAATAATTAGTGTTCAGACGAGACGTCGGCTCTGATGGGTTTGAAATGAAGCACCATGTTTTATTCAGTTGGGATGGTCTCCAATGGGTTGTATTTAGTGTTGTCGAGATGACGATTTTGGTGTTTTTCAAATAATCATAGTTTGTTGAATTAGATACATACGGCAAGAAAGACACATTGCCAGTAACCGTTGTACGGTATTTGCTACTATTGACATTGATGGTTTTGGAAACAATAATATCATCCGTAGGCTGAATGAGATGCGATTTGGCACTCCAATAACGGTTGTTTCCTATATTGATTTGACCATGCAAGACATAATTAACCACACTGTCCGGCATCAGCATGGCGAAAGTAGCATTTGCCCCTTTCGGCACGCGGGAGAAAAAGGTCTCAGACACATTGCTATTGTTCTTCATGCCGAACTCCGCGAAACCTATAAATTGGCGTTTGGATGCATCATATTGGGCATCACCATAGTAGAAACATGTGGTGTCGAATCCATTCAATCCATTTGAAACGATAAGGTTTTTGACTAATGGCAGTGGCATCCAGTTCATACCCGCCCCGAAATAGCGGGTGGGCATGAGAGATATTGTGCTGTATTCCAGCTTAATCTTCTTTCCAGCATTATCTGTAATTTGGCTTACAAAATAATTTGGAAAACTATCTTTGTAAAAATATTTTATTGACCCCATCTGCCCACCGCCGTTTGGGTTGCTAAAAAGAATGTCGACGATGCCGTTGCCGTCAAAATCGCCTAGTGAATAATAAGATTTTCTAATGAGCTGCCCTGTAGACTGCGTGATATTTCCAATTGAATATGTAAAGAAATTGTAATCAAAACAACCTTTAGAAATCAAGTACTTTATTGTTCCTTCTCCTTGAGATTGTATTATATCGCTTTTGCCATCGCCATTTATATCAAGAATAACAGGTGGATATAAAGGATCATGGGGCATTGAAGTAAGGTGGGTGCCAATTAGGTCTGTGATTGGCCTCAGCGTCCATGAATTCTTGCCGTTTCGGATGGCCAATATCCATTGCGAACTATTTGTTGGAAGGAAGAGAATGTCCGACAGCCCATCTCCGTTAAAGTCTCCGGGAAGACAATACTGATTTGTGTCAGATAATGGATATGTTTCTTTTTGTTCCCAAAGGTTTGTGACATTATTGTATGAATATAGGTGAGCATTTGATTGGTAGAGCAATAATAAATCAGTCTTTCCATCACCGTCAAAATCTCCTGGACAATAGCTGTAGAATGGGGTTGGTAGGATTGTATTGGGGTTGGCCATCCCTTCAAAATGATATGAGAACAGATGGTTACCATTCTCCAATGCGACAGGTTCCACAACTCCGTCGCCATCAAAGTCCCCTAAAGAAACAAAACTCGCGTTAGAATAGAACAACGGTGTTTCAGTAACATTTAGTGAATTATCGATTTTGAGAGAAAGCCACATACCGTCAGATGGCCTATGATATATCAGTTCGTCTACACCATCTCCGTCAATATCGCCCGCTGTCATTGACTCAAACATGAGTTCATTTTGGTTAGACATATTTGGAAAATGGTAGTTGATGGATTGCATTTGCCAGTTTGATTCTCCCGCCACCCCTGTGTGGATATATGCGTTCAGAGAGTTTTTGTCGACGGCAACATAATCATATATTCTATCGCTATTAAAATTTCCTGCTACAACATAATATCCTCCAGTCAGAGCTGAAACCAATTCGTCCGTCACCATTTGGGAAGGTTGGTTGTCCCATATCACAGTTGTAGTGGACAACAATTCATTATTTGGACCATACAGATTGATGGAGGACAGGCGGTCATATTGCAAAGTAGTATTGTAATAAAAGAGATATTTGCGTACTAACGACCCTTGAAATCGTACAATAATATTTTCCAGACGTTTGCTTTGACGAATTTGCTGCCCATTAACATATCCATCATTCGGACTGGTCATCGTTTCATATTCAAAGCTGACACTAGTGTATGCTGGAGTCCCATCTGAAAGGATTGTATAATCAATATGGTCAATCCAAATTTCCCCGTCGCCTTGTTGATAATGATATTTCATATAGTTGCCATGGGGGTCGATTATTTTGTCCACCATCCAAGACAAACACTTTCCATTGCCCACTAAGAGCTGCGCCTGAGAATCCCTGCCATACTCAATTTTCGTACCATCCGGCAGGGTCTGTATAAAATAAAAACCATTTTCGGTGCCAATCATGGCAACTCTGGAAAAATCTTCCACTTCAAAACAATAGACCGCATTTGTGGCTTGATATGATGTGCCCGAAAGTAGAAGCATCCTGTTTCCGTCAAGGGCAAAGCGATCTGTTGTGTCATATCCAACAGGGATAATGTTTCCATCGTAATGCCTGTTTTGAGGAACGCGGGTTATGTTAGATATGCCTTGCAATCCCCATTTCTGTCCGAGAACATTTAGCCCGGACATGCTGTTATAAACGACAGACAAGTTGGGCTGCAACCCATTTGTCCCAGGTACAACCTCAATAGGAATGGTATAGGTCGCCGCACCGATGGCAGACACATCAACCTTGGCGGGTATCACAGCAGGTTGCGCGAAGGCATTTGCGGCGAGGACAACTGCTAAGGCAAATAGAGTTGTCTTGGCATACTTCATAATCATGTTTCCTATTTTTTTACTATTTTCCATGTAGTATGTTCTTCATTCACAAAAAGGTCAATAATGTAGTGTCCTGTTGGATAGGTGGATAAATCCAATTCAACGGCATTCCCATTACCTTCTTGCTCATGTATAAGACGGCCGTGGCTGTCAAACATGCGGATATTGCTGTGGCCTATCTCGCCTCCACCCTGCATTTCTACGTATACTTTGCCCTGTGTGGGATTGGGGTATACTTTCATTAGAACTGACTGCATCTGATCAATGTAATAAGTCGAATCAGAGTAGCTTCCACCCTTTGCCATCATGGAGACCTGCAACACCTTACGTGTTATCCTGTTTCCAGCTGCATCATATGATATTTCAATGGGCAGAGGGTTCTGGGCATAAGAGAAAGGTGCGATTGCCACCAAAGACATAAATAGAAATATTTTTCTCATAATCTGTGTTATTAACTCTTGTTGGTGTTATGTATGGGTTCATTATTACGTGCGCCAATGATACTTCATTATGACACTAACAATTTAAATGTTAAGTTCTTGCTCATATATTTTTTGTTTGATAAGTTCTTGCAAAGATACAAATTATTTCCGAGCTATCAAATTATATCCCGACCCAGCGGATGTACGTGCCGTTCCGTTGGGGGTGCCCGACCCCGCGGATGTTCGACTCCGCGCCGCTGGTCTGGATTTGCAACCCGACCCAGCGGATGTTCGACTCCGTGCCGTTGGTCTGGATTTGCAATCCAGCCCCATTGAGTATAAGGATTTGCGAAATAGTGCACTTTGATGATGAATCTGCGCTGGATAGAAGGTTGTCTTGGCCTGAAAAAAGTTGACTCGGAAAGGAAGTCAACATGTTTAAATATCAGACGCAAAAAAGAGAGAAGTATTTCGAACAAGTCGGCGAAATGTATTTCGTCGAGGAGATGACTGTTACGGCCATCTCAAAAAAATTTCAGTGCCCCCTAGTACACTTAGGAATTGGATTCGTATCTTTGCAGAAGAAAATGGTATAGATATGAAGCCAAAGATGTATTACAAAATATTACTGTCCGCTAAAAATCGAGGTGTCTGTAAACACAAAGGCCGAATCTAAGTAATAAAGATTCAGCCTTTTTCGTTATCTTTGTTTCTTCCACAAAACTTAGAAACGATGAGCAAAAGTACACATTTTTTCGGACAGCCGGTATTTGGGCAGCTAATAAAATGTTTAGATAAGGAAAAAATCATTGAAATAAGCCGCAAGCACGGAGGGGAGAGGTATGTGAAGTCGTTTGATGGGTGGCACCATCTGCTGACAATGCTTTATGCCGTGATCATGCGATTCGACTCCCTGCGTGAGATAGAGGCGTCCATGCTCGCGGAGGTGCGCAAGCTGGCCCATATCGGCCTCAATTCGCTTCCCCGGCGCAGCACACTGTCTGATGCAAACTCCAGAAGGTCCCACAAGTTCTTCGAGGAGGTGTACAGATCCCTCTATGAGGCCAATAGGGAGGCCCTTTCCTCGGACAGCCGCACCAATGCGCCGGAAGCGTGGATGAAGGCGCTGAGAATCATTGACTCCACGACCATAAGCCTCTTCTCAAACCTGATATTCAAGGGTGTCGGACGCCATCCTAAGACGGGAAAGAAGAAGGGCGGGATCAAGGTCCACGCCGTCATTCATGCCAACGAGGGAGTGCCATGCGACGTGAAGTTCACGTCTGCGGCCACGAATGACAGCTTCATGCTCGTCCCCAGCATGTACAATGCAAAAGAGATCGTGGCGCTGGACAGGGCCTACATAAACTACGGGAAATTTGAGGAGCTGACTGAGCGGGACGTGGTCTATGTCACCAAGATGAAGAAAAACCTGGTGTACGAGGTCCTTGTCGACTGTATGGATATGCTTCCTTCCGGAGAAATGCAGTACAGGGAGCAGGTCGTTGTGTTCAGGAAGGGCGGAATCAGCCATCTGGCCAGAATCATCACGTATGTGGACATAAAGAAGGGAAAGCGTCCGAAACTGATACAGCTGCTGACCAATGATTTCGACATGCCCCTTGACACCGTCGTCCTAATCTACAAGCGCCGCTGGCAGATTGAGTCGCTTTTCAAGCAGATAAAGCAGAACTTCCCCCTCAGATACTTCTACGGGGAGAGCGAAAACGCCATAAAGATCCAGATATGGGTCACGCTCATTGCCAATCTTCTCATGACGTTGCTGCAGAATTCACTCAACAGAAGATGGAGTTTCTCTGGACTGGCCACCATGGTGAGAATCGTACTGATGTACTATATCAACCTCAATACATTCTTTGAAAGTCCCGAAGAGGACCTGAAAAGGATGCTGGAAGAGTGCGCTGAATCGCCACCTGACCGCGTTGGAAATGCTTGATGGGCTTGTCTTAACAAAAAGATTCACTCAACTCTTGATTAAAAGGGAGTTGAACGAATCTCTATGTCGTTTAGCGGACAGTAATA